>DBAE01000024.1:13914-19181 GCA_002291495.1 Bacteriovoracaceae bacterium UBA1018
TCGGCAACAAACGGTTGTACTCCGCCCTTACCTCCGCTCTTCTTTGCAGACGCGGGGCTCACATTCATCTTAATACGTGTACCTGCTGTACCAGGAACGTGATCAGTCAACACTTGCATCCCGCCCATACTGACATCACGACAAATGCAAACAGCCACTGTAGAATCGTTCGAAACTAAAATTCTTGCGACCAATGGTTTTCTCGGTGCGGTTCGTTTGTCAGAGTCTTTTTCTTTGGCAGAAGGTCTTGCAGGAGGACCTCCTCGGTCGGCTTTAGGAGCCTTTGGCGGGCTGGGTTGCCTAGCATCAACCGATTTTTGAAAAGCCTGGTAGAGCGGATCTAATTTCTCAATACGAACCCAATCTTCCATGCCGTCCCGCCACGCATGCACTCGAGGCGTAATCTTTCCTACAATCAGGTAGCGAACTACTTCGGATTCGGAAAAAGGTCCAAACTGACAATCGTTATAATGAAGGAACCAGTCGCGTACTTCGTCCTCGGACGGGCCTGGCGGCGGTGATTGAGTCTTCGTTTTTTTAGTCAGGGTCTTAGTTTTTTCAGCCTGAACACTTTGTTCGACTTGGGGCAGGACCTGTTTGTTAGGTGGCATAGGGACGGCGGCCTGGAAGGTCTTAATGTCACAGATACGCTTCCAGTCAGCTTGGCCGGGCTTCCAAACAAAGTGAGCCCAAGAAATCTCCTGTGCGACTACCTTTTCGTAAACATCTGAAGCCGTTAGGGGCCCCACCCATTTATCTCCCAGTGCGATATACCACTGTGGCTGATTGTCCCCCTCAAACAGAACTTTGGCAGTGTTTTCCATCTCTTAAGCTTAAAGGCATTTCAGAAAAGTCGCAATCGATCCAATCGAGTTTCCCTGAAATTGTAAGTCCTTCATGGCTGTTCCGCCTATGAATGTTTCACCAAGTAAATTTTACATAGAAATTCATATAAATTTTAGCGCGCTAGTTCATTTTCTCAAAAGGCAGTGTTATACCGGTCGGCCGGGAAGGTCTTTATAAGTGGTTACGATAAAAGGTATTCTTCTTAGGAAGAGCCTCGCAGCATTACTCATTTTTACAATCGCGATACCCATCGCGCCGCTCGCACGCGCTCAATCGCCGAGTGGGCTCACTCATTCCCCACAAGNNGAACTCGAAATCAGCTACTCCATCGGAGTACCGTACGACGGAGCTCTCGACCTGAAACACGGTGTCAGAAATTCTCGAAACTCGCTGCGCTTAGCTATGTATGCTTTACGCACCACAGCAGTGGAAGACTTACTGAACACTCGAAAAGCTCTCAAATATCTCCTTGGGGGAACAGCCCGCGCAACAAAGATTGTTGAAGATGAGAAGTGGGAAATTACCAAATGGATCAATAGTCCTGACGCAAATCGAGTGTCTTTTAAAGTTCCTCGGGCGTTGCGCGAACTTTATCAGGTATCGAAAGCAAGCTTCACGGCAGAACAAAAACAATACCTAAAAAAATATCCGAGCTTGGCGCGAGGCAAGATCCCTACTGATGTCGCGCAAATGGATCTTCGTGAACAACAAAAAATTGCGACTCTGTTTTCAAAGTTTTCTCAGCAGATCCCTGAGATCGTCGATTCGATCGTGTGGCTTGATAAAAACGAACCTGCCTTTGATCAAGAAACTCGCGATAAACTCACAGCGACCCTGGTTGAAACTTCAGTTAAACTTACTGAAATCGATCAAACCATTCGATATTTTACTCACGACATTTGGGAAAACAATACCATTTCTCGAGAGTTTCGAAATCAGCACTGCCCACGCATTTCGGACAAAAACATGGCCCGCACTGCGAGTGAAAGTGAACACGCGCTTGAAAATGAATTTAAGCGCTGCAACAACGTCATTCGAAAAAACTGGCTGAAAGACGTCGGAATCGCAGACGAGATTAAAACTCAGCAATTTATTCGAACCGAGATTTTAAGTCGCTATCTCCTTCTCAATAAGGTAATCGACGGAAGGCCTTTCTATCAAAAGCTCTATGAAAGTTTAGAAGTTGAAGGCTTCCCTAAAACCTCACCTCTGCAAAAAGCCGAAATCGAACATCTTCCAAGCGGAACAATTCCATATCCAACAAAGTTTTCGGATGCCGCAAATAAGATACTTCTGCAGATGAACTATGAGGCTGCCGACAGCCCCACTATTCGAGAAATCCGCAAATCTCGCTTTGATCATATTGCGTCGCGACTCAATCGACCCGTTGATCAGATCTTGCTTCAGGCTCTTGATGAAAACACTGATGAGCTGAAAGCCCTTGCTGACGAAGTCGACTTTACTCATGAGAGAGATTCGCGCCTTCTCACTCTTGCACGCAGCTCTGAATTTTGGCGTCACACTGCCGAGAAGTTTGCATACCTTGATCCGATCATTCGGTTTGATCGTGTTAAGTACAAGCTGGATCAGTACTTCAAATACGAAGCTCAAAACAAAAAAGACCGCGAAGTCATCATGCATTGGGCCACTGGGATTGGTCTAGGTGTGATCGCAGTCACTCCACTAGGACCTCTCGGCGTTCTCGGAGAAGGGCTCGTAGCCGGAGTGGGATTACTTACAGCAGGCACTGGGCTCGCCGTTGCGAAAGGCGCATGGAACGATGCGGACACGAGCAAAGCGTCCGCCTTAGTGGCAAAAACTCTCTTTAACAGTAAATACTCCTACTACACGAGCATCGAGCGAGAAAATGCAATCTTGATGTCTGAAGAGGACACCTCCAATCTTTACTGGTCGATCATACTTCTAGGCGGCGAGCTCTCAGCTTTGAGACAGATTAAATCTCTAAGAACCTTTGTTAAAAAATCTGGAAAAGTTTTTGTTCAGATCTCTGCCGAAGAACTTGCTTCACTTCGATCCNNGTAAAAAAAGCACTCCCTCGAAGTAAGATGGTTCCTTATGGACGTCAGCTCCTCAAAGGGGCTGAAACGATATTGTCGGGAGTGGTCGAGAGAGAAACACTGATTAGCCTTCATGATGCAATTCCACTTCTTGCACGTCGAATGCAACTGACTACGCAAGAAGTGACGCGAAGAATTTACGCCAATCCTCAAGTCAGTGCCTTCATCACAAAATTTAAAGGGACACCTTTTGCGACACGTGCCTTTTGGGCTGAGGTAGCCGAGGAAAATGCCGTCGGTATGGTCACAGGTCTCACAGGTGAATGGGCTGCTCGCGGTGATAGAATGGGCGAAGAATGGCTCGAAGTCACCGTCGACATGCTGGGAAGCATGCTGATGAACGTCGGTATCGTCTATCAGCTCTTTAAACCTCAATATCAAGTCGCTGCCTCTAATTTGGCTGATTTCGGCGCACGGTATAGGACGATGATTCCAGGGTTTGCAGCAGTCGGAGCATCTGCGCAGTTTTCTGCATCATCGATCGTCAGTGCAATCGAAGAGTACAAACATCCTGAAGACAAAGACTTCATGCGGCACATGAATGATATCATTAGAAAGACGATCTTCGGTACCTTACACGTCGGGCTCTCTTCCAACTTGCGATACAATATTATCCAAAGTTTTAAACAACACTCTGATCTTGGAAAAATGCTCATGTCAAAGACCGGCAATACCGGCGCCAAGTGGCTCATCCTCCAAGGCATTCGCTTCAGCAATAACGTCGTAGGGAGTTGGAGTTACGTAAAACTGAGCACCTCTAAAATGACCGAGTGGGCGATGGAACCGCTGGGCCTCGGAAAACCACCAATCTCCCCTGATGAAAATGGCTTCTACTTCCGAGTGTCGCCAGTCAGTAATTCAGTCAATCTCAACGGATTTTATGATGCCGGAGATGAAGACTAACCGGGGTACCTCTTCGCCAAAAGCGCACGCATCAGAATGATGTGTCCTACAAGTGCACCTGCCACACATACTGTCCCAATCCAAGCGTAGGGAAGATAAAGAGCTAAGAGAAGCGGCGGTTCTACTCCCCACGCAAATGGAAATGGGCCTGACATCACCGCCACGCGGATGACATTGAGTAAGAGCAAAGATCCTACGACTTGAAAAATCCAGGCCGCGATGCGTGTCTTTCGCACAAAAGGAGCTGCAATGATCGCAAGCACACCAGCAACAATGTCGATATTTTGCCCAGACCAAGTCATCGAGTAAGGGATCGTGCCCTGCTCGGCCCAGGAGTGAAGGACTAACTCTAGGGGTAAACGAAAGCCTTGAAAAGCGACCAGAGCCCAGAGTGGGGCGTTTTGAGAAATATCTTTACCCACTTTTGAAAATCCAAGTACTACTGCAGAGATAAATACACCGAGGAAAAATATCGGCACACCTGGAATGATCGATCTTTCGATCCAACCACTACCCACGACAAGTGAGCTCAATAATAACCATATAAAAGTCACAAACTTTACACTTCGTCCGTGTGATGAATAGCGCAACGAAAAAAGGAGTGATGAGACAACAAAAGACACAATCAAAAGAAATGCGATAAGTGACCCTGTACTTGCTTGAGTAAAAGAATAGTTCATCGAAGTGCCTTTCCTTTTTTTCTTTGACCCAGAATAAACTTCAGAGAGCCTTCGGCAATTTCATCAGCAATCGGTGTACCCTGACAAGCACGTCCCAAGATCAACGCTCCTACATAGCAGCTCATGATACCCAACCACTGATCGCGTTCAAGAGGCTCGGCCTCATCACTGAGAAATTTTCGTCGGTCCTCCACCATCACATCGACTGCCCCTGCAAACTCTTTTCTGAGGGTTGGCAAGAGCCCAGAGAAGTCATCTGCCAAGGCGGCCATTGGACATCCATCAGCAGCGCGTGCTCGATGCTCCGGACTCAGGTAAAATTCTAGGAAAGCTTGCATCCGGGATTGAGGCGAAAGTCCTTTCGGAAGCTGAAGTTTCGCCTGCTCGAGCGCCTGATCAACTCCCCATTGAAATGCTTGCACCACCATATCGTTCTTATCTTTAAAATAGGCGTAGAAAGATCCATGCGTCAGCCCCGCTTTGGCCATGACATCCTGAACTGACGTGTCTTTGATTCCTTTATCTTTTAACAGGCGCGACGCCGCATGGAGGATCTTAATTCGAGTTTGTTCTTTCTTCTTTTGGCGCAGACTAGACATGAATCAATCATATGATGATCATCATATGATTAAAATATGAAACTTCGCTTAAAATAGCTGAGAGACTTCAAGCAATTAACGATTTCATATGATGGTTCATGTCGCCCCCCATAGCTAGAAGTGAACGCCGCCGCTGCGCAAAGGTTGGACCCTCGAACGAC
>DBAE01000192.1 GCA_002291495.1 Bacteriovoracaceae bacterium UBA1018
ACGGTGGATCGCGGTCACAAAAATAATTGGGGTACTACGGGCTCGTTCAAGGCACCGGATTTTCTCGGCAGCCTCAAAGCCATCCATTCCGGGCATCTGTATGTCCAGAAGCACTAAAGCAAAGTCTTGGTGAGTGGCGGCAAAGACCGCTTCTGCTCCAGAAGTGGCGCGAACGAGATGGTAGTCGGGACGAGAAAGGAGTGCCTCAACCGCAAGAAGGTTCTCTTCGCGGTCGTCGACCAACAAAATACTGACTCGCTCTTGATCGCTAGCCAATTGNNGGGAGGGATTCGAACCCTCGAAACCATTGCTGGTTTACACGCTTTCGAGGCGTGCTGATTCAACCACTCTCACACCTCTCCGAAATATTTCACAGAGTGAAATAGGTTTATCACTCTTACAATTAACCGATATGAGGAACAAGCGGATAAGTTAAATGACTCACGGAGTTATTCGCCCAGCATCTTTCCGCAGTCGGTACCCTTTTCGACCTTTCGCTTCATCTCAGCGTATTGCTCAGTACGAGCAATTTGCTTTTTGAACACGGTCTCGAGCCCCTTTTCACCTGAGTTGTAGAGAAGTTGGACGTCTATGATTTCACTCAGTTCATTCTTTTTGAGATCAAAAGATGGATTGAGATACATCGGTTCCTTGATCGGGTGTTCAATTAAGCTCAGAGCGGTCTTCATGGAAGTTCGCCATTTGCGGTGAGTGTCTGTGTAAACGCCCCAGGTTTCCATGATATAAGCAGCCTTTTCATAACTTCCAGTAGAGCGGGCATCCTGAATTTCGCTCCAAAGACGACCTAGCGAGTCTCTTACTTTCTCGAGGCTGATGATCTTCACTTGTGGAGAGCCTTGGTTATTTCCAATAATCTCGAGGGCGCCTTCATGAGTTAGTCGATTGAGCATGACCTGACGGCCCCACTGGTGAGCTTGTCTGATTTTATCACTTGTGTCGCTGAGTCGTAGGTAACTTCTGATCTGACGAGTNNCTGCGGAACAATCCCAAACTCACGAACCTTCGGGTCAAGCGCATGATAGAGCGACGCTGTTTCAGCACGAGTCTCTTCAAGGGGATTAAAGTATTCTTTCAGTGCAGACTCATTAGCGCCAGGAAGGTTAGCTCCTGATCCATGTCCGAGAATCTCATGAAACTCGACTTGTACAACACTCGCAGCGTAGGCATCTGTCTCTCGAACGAGAGCGTGATATCGAGGGAGATAAAACAGATCTAACTTTTCTTGGCTCATGCCAGCGCCCTTGGCTCCCACTTCATGCATAACATTGAGAGCGGTGAAGCTTTTTGATCCGTACTTTGAGTGGATATGTGGATTATTTGGGAGGTTAACTCCTGCAAAAGGGCGTTCACCATTTCCACCACCCGAAAAGACCAAGTATGCGCCTTCGGCTTTAGGAGGAGTAAATCCTGGAGCCTTCTTATAGCTTTTGTTTACGGGCATCATCATTTCAAAATAGTCTGCATTGGAACGGATCGCCTGAGTGCGTGCAACTGACTCAGGGGTTTGCTCAAGCATTAAGATGAAGCCTTCCCACGAACCTCTAAATCCAAGTGGGTCATTGTAAACTTCGACAAAACTGATCACGAAGTCGAGATCAGTCGGGCGGTATTGTACCCAAAGCGTTTCAGCCACTTCTAAGTCTTTTGGGTCGCCTGTTCGCAAAACTTTCCGGTAACTCTCAATGATGATCTTTTCTTCAGGGTTTGCATACTCTTGCGCTTGGGCAAAGTGATAATCCATCACTCTGAGTTGTTCATCAAAACGACCGCCGATTTTTTGAAGCGTGAGTGAGATCCCCCCTTTTTCATTTCGCTCGGGATAACTCAGAAAGTGCTCTTGCTCTGCAGGAGTAAGCGCCGCAATGTCTGCTTCTTTGACGCCTTCACCGTAAAAGTTAGTTGCAGCATCAGCAAGCTTATCGAGTCCAGCTTGATTGGCATGATAGAAGGGTTTGTAGTTTGGATCAAAAATGACTTTTTCAAGGCGCTTCGCTTCGCCCATAAAATCAAACTTGTCACCGTCAGGAGCAGCCAAATCCGCTTTTTTGGCCATGGCTAAAAATTGCTCAGAGGTTAGATTCTCAGGCAAAAGTTTACTGTTTTTAGTTTCGTTATAATTGCCGTGATTGGCTTCGACCAAAAACAAGTAGTCTTCAAACGCAGATTTTTCTTGAGCATCAAAGCTCTCAGAATAGATCCACATTTTTTCAAGCAAAGTGCGAAGTGCAAGACCTTCGCGATTGTTCTGAATCCAAAAGATGTCTCGTCCAGCCTCGATCGCAAGTGAGAGATGATAGGCAAAGATTTTTCGCTTTAAAGGGAGATGTTCAAAGCCAGGTGTAACCAATTGCTTAACTTCGTATTTATCTTTCTCATAGATAGTGGTCTTGATTGGAAGTTTCTCAGGGGTCTGGGCTTGAGCCGCAGGGAGATAAACTTGAATGGACGCGACTAATGAAAGACAAAAGAACCAATGAATATTTAAACCTGATTTCACAGCAGACTCCCCTGGGTTTCCCCTATGGATGTTCAATAGATGAACACAGGGCAGCGAATTATCATTGCTGGCCACTTGGGTCAAATATGTAAAATTTACGCGCAGGTACACTCTTAGCAATACAAGAGAGA
>DBAE01000241.1 GCA_002291495.1 Bacteriovoracaceae bacterium UBA1018
CTTCAAAGCTCACGTCATGCGAAGCTCCTTACGATCTAGTACGCACGATGAGAGCGTCGGTCGTGATCTTAGGACCACTCCTTGCTCGCTATGGTAAGGCTAAAGTGAGTCTTCCCGGTGGATGTGCCATCGGAGCACGCCCGATTGATTTCCATCTCAAGGGTCTTGAAAAATTAGGTGCGAAGATCGAACTCGAAAATGGATACGTCATTGCAGAAAGTAAACGCCTCCAAGGTGCGAAGGTAGTGTTTGAATTTCCAAGCGTTGGCGCCACAGAAAATGTGATGATGGCTGCCGCTCTTGCTAAAGGAGAATCGGTTCTAGAAAACTGTGCAAAAGAACCAGAGATCGTCGATCTGGCTCGCGCCATGCGGGCAATGGGCTGTGAGATCGAAGGCGAAGGCACGGCTACAATTCGAATCCAAGGTAAGGATCGACTCAACGGATGCAACTTCGAAATTATGGGTGATCGAATCGAGGCCGGAACGTTCTTGGCTGCTGGATTGATGACAGGTGGGAGCGTCAGAGTCGATGGCATCTCGCCTGAGTTTTTAGAGTCTGTTCTAGTAAAGTTTGAAGAAGCCGGAGCTGAAATCATTCGAGATCCAATGTCAGTTGCGATCAAAGCTCATGGGCGGCCTCGAGGAGTGGATATTACGACTCTTCCATTTCCAGGATTCCCAACTGATATGCAAGCACAGTTTATGGCGGCAATGTGCGTAGCGGACGGTGCATCAACTGTCACAGAAACCATTTTTGAAAATCGATTTATGCACGTTCCTGAGCTCGCGCGACTAGGGGCAGATATTACGATTCGTGGCAAGAGTGCNNTGTCGGCGCTCCGATTATGGCGACTGACCTCAGAGCCAGTGCGAGTCTTGTGATGGGTGGACTCTATGCATCAGGTGAAACGGTGGTCAATCGCATCTATCATTTGGATCGTGGTTACGAAAAGATGGAAAAGAAGTTGCAGAGTCTTGGAGCAGACATCGAACGGATTCCATAAAAGAGAGGATATCATGAGCGACGCAAACTGCATTTTTTGTAAGATCTCAGACGGCAAAATTCCGGCTAAGAAGATCGCAGAGAATGACGATTTTNNGATATTCAACCTCAAGCCCCAAAGCACTTGTTAGTGATTCCGAAGAAACATCTTGCCTCACTCGAGTCGGTCTATGAAGGTTCAAATGGTGAGTCACTCGTGGGGGGTTTATTTTCCTTTGCCCATCAAGTCGCCAAACAGGAAAGACTTTTGCCTGGAGGCTATCGGTCCATAATTAATACAGGCAAAGAGGGTGGCCAGACGGTGTTTCATCTTCACTTGCATCTATTGGGTGGCAAAACCATGAGTGAAGAACTTTAGCGGATAAATTGCATTTTTTTGCAAATGCGTACCGATAGGTGTACGCATTAAAAGTACAATAATATCAACAAGTTAATCAAGAAAATATTCATAAAAGAATAAAAAATTGCATAAAATTCCTTATTTGCGTACAAATATTAGTATGCACTTTGCTCTACCAGATAATTTAGGCCAGGGCCGTCTGGAAAGTGTCTGGCAGGTATTTTCCGCAATTAAGACTCATCCTAAATCGTCGATCGAATTGTCTTTCACGCGAGTGACACGGATTGCTCCGATTGGTTATGCAATATTGGCTTGTTTGTCTGACTATGCACAAGAACATGGCTGTAGACTCACTACTAAATTTGTAAAAAAGAAGTTCTCTGAAAATCCTGTGATAAAAAATCTGAGCCTACCGCTGACGCCCGGAAAGCTTTCCGTACCGACAATTCATAACTTTGAGAGCCAAGACCTATTCCTTCGAGGGAACGAATCCCATATCGATATGAGTTTTATGGAGGTGGCAGAGGCGAAGTTTGGGATGTATGTGTCAGCAGAAATATTATTTTCAATGCGTTTAATAATAAATGAGCTCATGCAAAATACCGTCGATCATTCAGGAGCTGAGCGATATTACTTGTTCGCTGGACTAACTAATAAAGGTAAGAAAACGGATTTACAGTTTGGTGTCTTAGATATGGGNNGGGTGTCTCGGTGCCAGCAAAACTCGAACAAAAGTATACAGAACAGGACGATCAAGCGTATTTGGAACTCGCCACTAAAAAAGGGATTACAACACGTCGGGCACGTCCAGGGGGATTGGGCTTATTTTATACCTTTGAACACTTGAAAGATCATGATGGCACTCTGACATTTATCAGTCGAAGAGCACAAATTATCAGGTACTTCAAAAATAAGACAGTTCGGGTCAACCGACTGAAGAGCCCACTGCCAGGAACATGGTGNNGGTGTATCGCGAAGCTGCCTGTGGCAGCAAAGAAATGAGATTAAAATGAAAACAATAACAATTAAGTCTGATTTCAAAGAAGATTATATTACCCGTCCAGCTGGTGAAAAATTGCGGCACATGATTTTGAGCGCTAGCGAACCTCTCGTCATTGATTTTAAGGGGGTCACCATAGGAAGTACGTCATTCTTCGACGAGGCTTTTGCAAAACTGGTTTTAGAAGGCTGGGACATTGGACGGTTTAAAAAAGAAGTAAAAATTAAAGATATGAATCCTTTCGATCAGAAAGTATTCAAGCAAGTTTGTGAATATAGAGGACTTATTATTTAATCCTCTTGCAATCCGCTCTTTCCTTACATAAGAGCTCAGTTCATAGAGGATTGCATGGCAAAAACCCGAAGTTTTCAAAGTCTGACGTTCTGTCTTATTGTGTTTGGAGTAATCCAATCGTTCGATGGAGTCCTAGCTGATGACAAACCTAAATGGGTAGTGAAACGAGAAACACTCGTTGAGAAGATCTGTAATAGAGTCTTATCAAGTTACGAAAAGGGTCCGTCAGGCGATATGCAACGAGCTTTAAATACTTTCGCTGATGTGGAGCGGCAGTATTATTTTGAATTCTATTCTCCTAAACCTAACGAGTCATCTTTGTCTCAACTTGAAATAAAAATGACTCAAGAGTTCGACAAGATTATAAGTATTGCTCAGAACTATCCCCAAATCGCCCTCAATTATTTGCATGAGGTATTAAGTGTCGCGGAGTTGGGTAATTACGAATCTACCGATAAAATCGCTCTCTCATTCATCAAGGCGATTCAATCTTCGAATAACCTTCCGTCCAATACAAAGGATTTGATTCCTTATTATTTGCATTCGCATCTGATTACTTCGCCGACCTATCTCGGCGTAGCCTATGATTCTAAGACCATTGCAAGTTATCCAAGTGGATTTCGTTGGATAACTGAGAAAAGCTATAGATATAGTAATGCGACCGCAATTTTGGCGCATCTCATGGGTCAGATTCAAATCACGGACTCAATGGTCGAGCATTTGATCCAGTCCTTAGCAAGTGATGTTCAATTAGTACGGCATGCATCGTTTGTTTACTTAAAATCTCTTGCAGAAAATACTTGGCGAGAAGGATCTGATGAACATCGGACTGGTCTATTGCCTAAAATCGACGAAAAGTTTTTTGCCCGCTTAAGCGAAGTGCTAGTTAATAATATCAAACTGAAACATCGAACTACGTATCTAGACGAATTTTATTCTTCGATGATTTTCGGTTTTCTTTACATGAATACACAGTTTGCTGGAAATCTTGACGCCGGAATAATGAAGGACCAACGTTTCATCTCTAACTTAAAAGCATCTCTCGATGGTGCTGAAGAATGGAATGCTGAAAAGCTTAAATCCGACTCTCTTGAGATCGCAATCCCAGAGCCTACTTTGTTTGAGGCCAAGGCTTTGCGTAAGTATCTTGATACTCTGAAAGACTAGTTTTTACTCGGCGTCAACGACGCGCCACTCGATACCGTCCCATAGGTACTGGCGAGCTTTTTCGAGGTCCAATGTCGTTTTATTTTTAGTGACGACTGCATCGTCATTTTCGATCATGAGCTGACGAAGCAAGAGATACTTTTCTTTGTCAGAGGGCTTCATCAAGTTGAGATCAAGTTCATCATTGTTTGACTTAATCCACGACAAAAAGTGGTCGCCTCGATCTTTTCTCTCTACAAGTTCAACGACAAAAAACTTGTGTAAATTATCAGTATAATAGACCTCTACTGCACCTTTTTTGGTAAGTAATGATTTATAAAATGCCTGAGATTCAAAAAAGATCCGTTCAATTCTTGTGAGTCTTCCTCGTTGGCTTGCGATCTCGTCATGTCGAGATTGTGAAAGAAAAGGTAATCTCAATGCCGCGGGTTTGCCATTAAACTCCGTTTCAAACACGTGAGTTGAATTTCCGGCACCTAAGAATCGTTTAATATGAAAAGTTTTTCCGTCCAATTCGACCCAGTCACCCTTTTTTAAATTTAGAACTGCAGTTTCATAGCGTGAAGCGTCTTCCTGAATATGCTTAGTTAAAGTTGTACATTTATAAGCAAGACAGGGTTCATTTAGATTTAATCCGGTAGGGTTCGTGTTCTCACCATTCTTGTAGCGGAACCAACGAATATTATATCCCGCACGCTCAGATTCTCGATTAGCCGCATAGTCGACTAAGTAGGTGAAGCAAGAATTTGCTTGGGTGCCCGCAACAGTAGGCGTGGCTTGTAGGGTTAAAGTAAGCGCTAAAATAAGATGCATTGACCCAGTCATATAGGACGTTCATGCGGTTTGTCACCCTTTACTCTAAAAATAATGACTCAACGCATTACGAAAGGGTAATGTCCAATGATTTCTTAAGTTTAAAGTGCACAACATAAGTTGGGATTTGGTAATCTTTTACTATGCAGATCAAAGATAGCGTCCTCGAAGAAAAGTACCGCTCCTATCCCGCTAACATTCGTAAAAAGCTACTCGTACTTCGTAAGCTCGTTCTTAGTGTTGCGGCCCGGACAGAAGGAGTGGGTAAGCTCGAGGAAGCTCTTAAGTGGGGTGACCCCAGTTTCCTCACCAGTGAGTCCGGTAGCGGAAGCATGGTTCGGATCAATTATACTGGTCCAAAGACAAAACAATATGCAGTCTACTTTCTCTGTCAGACCAGTCTAGTGGAGACTTTTCGCAAGCTCTATCCAAGCACATTTAGGTATGAAGGGAATCGAGCCATTTTGTTCGATGAGGATGAAGATCTTCCAACAAAAGAGCTCAGTCATTGTATTGAGCTAGCGCTCACGTATAGATTGGCGAAGCAGAAAAAGACTAAGGCTCGAAAAAAAACTCAGGCGCAGCGACGAGCTGCACGACAAAGCTGATCCTTAGTTGCAATTTTTCCACTGTGTTTCAACTTCTGGATTTTTAGACTGAGTCAGCCCGAAGAAATCAGCGATGTCAGCAGGATCAGTACGATACTCGCCACCCTGATAAAAACCATAGCGATAGATCAGATGCGGAGTGAGGCCGTCGATAGTGAGTTGAGTTTTTTCGCCTGGCTTTGCGTCGAGTTTTTTGAAGGTGAAAGGTTGGTTCATAAATAATTCGTCGTTCAAGAAGGAGCCTTGCACCCCTCTGCCCATCCAGCCGGATGACTTTTTCCTTTTTTCATCAATAGGCATGACCTTGTCTGGTTCGGTGCTCGAATCTAGTTCTTCGGCGATGACTTCGAACTCTCTTCCTTTGATGTTAATCTTATGGCCTGTGCCCATCACGTGTTGCTCGATTCCCGACAGAAGGGCTTCTGCAATCATTTGATGAGTAAGTCCAAGCGATCGCACTTTTTCATTATNNGGAGAGCTTGCGAGGCTTCTTTCCATTTTTCTAAAGTGTCTCCGGTTGATGCAATGGCGTACTGACGAGAAATGAATCCTTCGCTTGATGTCCTAAGCAGATCCTGCCCAACGCCTTTCCATTCTTCCCGTCTTCTGGCCACGCGTTCAAACGAACCATAAGTTTCTCTCCCTCGAGCACGAAGACTGAGAGTCTCTATAGATACTCCGGTGAGTGTTTTGGCCGTCTTGATTGTCGAGTCACAGTTCACACCTGCGATGAGAAACGCTGCCGCACTTTGGTCTCGGGCCGCGTCTAGATCTTGCTGATAAAAAAATGGCTCAGGTCGAAACTTCGCGTAAGGATACTTGATGAAAAACTCTGCCGTATTCATCTTGGGCAAGTAGTCCATCACCTTTAGTCCATATTGAGAAGGCATCATGCTCTGTGGACGAGATTCAATGAAATAGACGGGATAATCTGTAGAGTGTGCTTGAGCGAGTTTGCGTTCAAATTTTTGTGGTGCAATGGCACATGCGGCAAGCAAAAATAGAGTAACCGTAGAGGTCAGTACGAAAGAAACGAGACTTTTTCTCATGGAATTACTCTTCATCCCAAAGTTCTTCTGCCTTATTTATAAGTTCACGAACTTTTGGAGAGCCCAGGATCTTTGCTTCGGCAACGATATTCAGGATGTTATTGTAAACTGCCTCACGATCAGGCGCAGGAATACTTAACTTGTTTTTGAAGTACATCTTTCCGTAGAGCCCGATCATTGCGATTATGTCAGGGTCTTTATCTCCACTTAGTTGTAGAATGGACTTATAGTTTTTAAGACTAAGGATAATTTGCTTAATTTCCGGGCTCCAGTGTCCCGTGTTAGCTGCCGCGAGCGCATAACCGGTCCGAATGGCTTCATCAGGTTCGGAGTATAGATTTCCATAAGCGAACGGAAGAAAAGCCTCCTGGTGCAGTGAAAGCACTCCAACCATGTAGATTAGCGGCTTCTTTTTTGATGTGTCCAAATTTTTTAAGACTTCGACTATTGCTTGAGTGGTTTTTTTGTCTATAGATGTTTTTCTTGAATATTTAGCCATCCAAAAGATGGANNGTGGCTGCTTATTGATTTCGGAAATAACTTTCGCTGCAACACCTGAAATAATTCTCCGGCTTATTTCTTCGACCTTTGAATCGGTACTACGCATTAGAGTAGCCCGAAGATCTTCGAGAAGTTCAAATGTAGTTTTAGGGTTATTGAGTTCTGGATGATTCGACGCTATGTCCTCTGCAATACTTAGGTGAAAAGCGCGATACAAATCATTAACGGCATCGTTCTCAGGGATATTAAATAAGTAGCAGGGGTTACTATCCTCTGTTGCAAAAGAATTGTTTGGATAAACTGCAAGGCAGATCAAGGATAGGATCAAATTCTTTATTTTTCTCATCTCCGCTACCCCACTTTTTTATCTAGAACGGCGCCTTTTCTGAACTTCGCATTTTTCTTTTGAGTCTTTGAGGCTTTTCTATATGAGCCCATTCCGAAGACTTGTCCTGCTTTTTCTGAGGTCTCTTTGATTTTGGCAAAGAGGTCAAACATCAGTACGCCGTGAGGTTGCTCAAGGGTCGGCCCGACGTTTGGGTTTAGATCCGCGTCATCTTGGTCAGCTTTCTGCTGTGCAACAGATTCAGTCGGTTTTGAAGTCTGACTTTTTTGCTCTTCTTTCTTTTCTGGATTTCCAGAATAGGAAAGGTTGGAGTGCCCCCCTCNNTGAGAGGAGGTGGCTTTACCCGGCGCCTTAATCGGCGAAAGAAACTGTTTAAGGGCTGCGCTGACACGTGGAAGCACGTGAAATCACTGCCTTTCTACCCATAAGGTGGTGTTATCCTTAGACAGACCTGAGGAGGGTGGTTCGTCTTTGGAAGCGCGAAATACACTTCGCGCTATATGACTTATCGGAAAGTTTTACAGGAACTTGAGTAAAATCTGCTGCGTAGTTCAGTACCCAAAAATAGACTTTTTTTGTGTGCTATTGGCAGGATTTGTTTGCTTACGTTATGACTCGATGCTAACTCTAGAACATAAGCAAGAGATTCAACTATTTACCTAAGCGGTGCGTTAGTTGATTCATCAACGAGTAGTTAAGTAATTGTAGATTAACAGTCTATCGGAGCAGCCTAATGAGCGATCTTTTTGCGAAGTGTCGAAGCTTTGACGATGCCAAACGTATCCAAGCAGCCGGAATGTACCCTTTCTTTCGGCCGATTGAGTCCACGACTGGAGCCACAGTAGTCACTCACGGCAAGCGCCGCGTTATGATTGGCTCCAATAACTACTTAGGTTTGACCCACGATCCGCGTGTTCAGGCGGCCGCAAAGAAAGCAATCGACCAGTACGGAACTGGCTGCACAGGCTCACGCTTTCTCAATGGGAACCTTGTCGCTCATGAAGAACTCGAGCGCCAACTTGCAAAGTATTTGAAAAAAGATGCAGCACTCGTTTTCAGTACCGGATTTCTGTCTAATCAAGGTGCACTTTCCTGCTTAATGGGAAAGAAAGACGTCATTTATAGCGATCGCGAAAATCATGCTTCTATCGTTGATGGAATGCGCATGGCGCTTTCTGAGACTGTAAAGTTTCGACATAACGACATGGAAGACCTCGAGCGCGTGCTCAAGCTCACTCGCGAAAAATACGAAGGTGCATTGATCGTAGCTGATGGCGTGTTCTCGATGTCAGGCGACATTCTCAATCTTCCGGAAGTTTCAAAATTAGCAAAAAAGTATAACTGCAGACTCTATGTCGATGATGCTCACGCATTGGGCGTTCTCGGACCGCAAGGACAAGGGACCGAAGCACATTTCGACATGGCAGATTCAGCCGACTTGATCATGGGGACTTTTTCAAAGTCTTTTGCATCAATCGGTGGCGTGATCGCTGGTAATGCAGATGTCATTCATTATATCCGTCATAAAGCTCGTACATTTATTTTCAGCGCAGCAATGCCTCCAGCAGCAGCCGGAACAGTGCTCGAGTGTTTGAGAATTGTGCAAGAAGAGCCAGAGCATCTTGAAAACCTTCGAAAAAATGCGAACAAGATGTCGATTGAACTCAATCGTATGGGCTACAACACTTTAGGTAGTCAAACTCCGATTATCCCTCTTTTGATTGGTGATGATCTTACTGCTTTTGCATTTGCGCAGAAGCTTTATGAAGAGGGTGTGTTTGCAACTCCGGTTGTTAAGCCTGCGGTGCCAGATGGTTGCGCATTGATTCGCACAAGCTATATGGCTTCACATACGGACTCCGATCTTGATTATGTTCTCGATGTTCTTTACAAACTTGGAAAACAGTTTGGAATTTTGGAGAACTCTGAGAAGCAAGAGCAACTGAACACTCTTGCACGACAGCACTTCGGCATTCGCTTGATGGAAAAACAAGTGGCCGCTCAAGTCGCTGAGCGCACTCGTCAGATGACTCAAAATGTTGCTGAGAGTTTAGCCAGTGTTCCAGCTCAAGCGTATTGAAACTGAGTCGCAGTGGACTGATTTCATCGATTTGCCTTCGGAAATTTATAAAAGCGACGCCAACTGGGTGCCGCCGCTTAAGCAAAGAGTTCGAGACCTTTTAGACGTCAATAAGAACCCTTTTTTTAAACACGCTTATATGTTTCCAATCGTGGCCTATCAAAATGAAAAGCCAGTCGGACGTATTGTAGGAATCATCAACGATCACCACAATCGGTTTCATAAAGAGTCCACGGTGTTTTTTGGATTCTTTGAATGCATCAATAATCAAAATCTCGCGGATCGTTTGTTCGACGAAGTGGTGAGGTGGGCCAAATCGCGCGGGATGAATAACCTTCGTGGTCCAGTGAGTCCTGATCTTAATCATGAGTCTGGTCTGCTCGTCGAGGGTTACTCAGAAGCGCCATCTGTTATGACGCCGTATAACCCGCCCTATTATTCGAAGCTCTTTCAGAACTGGGGATTGAAGAAAACCAAAGACCTTTTTGCTTACGAGATCGATGGGCGCCAAGCAAAACTTTCTGAAAAACTTTTGGGCCAGGCAGAAAAACTTAAAGANNCATTTCGAATGGGCGAGTTTGAACAAGAGATCGATCGAATTATAGAAATATATAATGATACTCGAGATGTCCGGTGGGGTTTTGTTCCGCTTGATCCTGAAGAGCTTTCCTACAAGATGCAAGATCTGAAGCAAATTTTGGATCCTGAGCTGGCTATAATCGCTGAAGTTCGAGGCGAGCCGGCAGGATTTGCGATTGCTCTTCCCGATATTAATCAGGCGATTAAGAAACTCGGCAACGGAAAGACTTCTGTCAGTGGAATAATTAAACTTTGGTGGAATATAAAAGGCCCTGGAAGACGTAAGACTATTAATCGCTGCCGTATTTTCGCCATGGGCGTTAAAAAAGACTATCGCAATCTAGGTATTGGCCCTTTGCTTTACGGTGAATATATCAAACGTGCGCCAGCTCAAGGCTACTTGGTGAGCGAAGCTTCATGGGTGGCCGACGATAATGCTCCGATCAATCAAGCTCTGGAGCAAATTTGCGGAAATCGCACTAAGGTATATCGCGTCTATGATCGAGCTATTGCTCAATAAGCGCGCTTCTTCTACAATCCATACATGCGGGTGATTAGAATTCTTGGTATAGATCCAGGATCTCGATTAACAGGTTATGGCTGTGTTGATCTCATTGGCAACCAGTTGCGACATGTGGCCCATGGAACTCTTAAGCTCGCTAATACAAGCGGCAAAGCAGTCATTCCGCTTGAACAACGACTCCTTTTGATTCATCAGGGTCTTTCTGAAGTTATTTCTGAATTTAAGCCCAGCGTGATGTCGATTGAGCGGGTCTTCTTTGCAAAAAACGCTGTTGCCGCACTTAAGCTTGGACAAGCAAGAGGTGCAGCAATTCTTTGTGGCGCAATCCACGGTTTAAATATCGTGGAGTATAGCCCAACTGAAGTGAAGTCCTCTATCGTCGGACATGGCCAGGCCGATAAGGATCAAGTCGCTCGAATGGTTCAGCTTTTGATTGGAAAAAGAGAATTTGCGACTTCAGATGCCTCAGATGGTTTAGCATTGGCGATTTGTCATGCCCATGTGATTACGGCGGCGGGCGTCAATCGCCCAGTAGCGACCAATACCTTGTCTTCTACCAAGAAAAAGAGCATGTCTTTAGCAGAGTCTGTGGGATTGACGCCAGAAATGGTGACCGGCAAACGCCGAGTCTCACTTACTCCAAAACGCTAACTGAGTGGACTCGATTAAGGGACAGAAGCAGGGGACAGCGACTCATGATTGGATATTTAGCCGGACAGATCCTGGAGCACCACGACGGGAAGATGCTTGTAACTATTGGCACCCCCGGCGCTTCAGTAGGATATCAACTTCAGGTGCCGCAAACCGCAGAGTTCGGCTCTTATAAACCTGGTCGTGCAGTTGAGTTGTATATTTATACACACGTTCGCGAAGATGCATTCGATCTTTACGGGTTTTCGTCACGCGAAGAGAAAGAACTCTTTCTTACGCTTCTCAACGTAAACGGAATTGGCCCCAAAGTGGCTCTAGGAATTTTATCTAAAGTAAGTGCCTCTCAATTGATCCAGGCGATCTTAGATGGGGACAAAGATACCCTGGTTCAAATCCCAGGTATTGGAAAGAAAACCGCTGAACGAGTGGTCCTCGAGCTTGCTGATACTATGAAGAAGAAAGTAGATGCTGGCAACTTTGGAAATGCGCGCGGATTTGGAACTGGTGCGGTAAGCGCAGCAACTCAGGCCGACCTGCCATTGCGAGCGGGATTAGCGGAAATCTTTAAAGATGCTCGCGATGCTCTCATTGGATTGGGCTACCGTGAGCAAGATGTTTCGGTTTTGCTTAAGCGCGTGAATGAATCTAAGACTCCGCCTACTCGAGTTGAGGATGTTGTGCGAATGGCTTTGCAGCAACTTGGATGAAGTTAGAATTGATACAGGGTTAAATAACTGATGAATATTTCTNNGTCCACACGATATTACTGATCCTCGCGTTCTTAATCCTCATCTTTCAGAAGAGGATACGAGTCACATCGTCAATGAGACGAGTTTGCGACCGGCCTTTTTGGGCGAGTACGTGGGCCAAAAGAAAGTGAAAGACAATGTTTCACTTTTTATCGAAGCAGCAAGGCAGCGCGGTGATGCTCTTGACCATGTGTTGCTCGCGGGTCCTCCGGGCCTTGGTAAAACGACTCTGGCTCATATCATTGCTCACGAAATGGGTAGCAATATCCACACAGTGACCGGTCCCAATGTAGAAAAAAAAGGCGATCTCGCAGCGATCTTAACTAATCTTCAACCACGAGATGTTTTATTTATTGATGAGATTCATCGCCTCCAAAAAACCATCGAGGAAGTCCTTTACGGAGCGATGGAGGATTTCAAACTCGATCTCATTATTGGGCAAGGACCTGCAGCTAAGACTCTCCGTTTAGACCTTCCAAAATTTACCCTAGTCGGTGCGACCACGCGTACTGGTCTCTTATCGAGCCCGCTTCGTGACCGTTTCGGCGTACAAATGCGACTCGATTTTTACCCCGTCGAAGAACTCGAACAAATTGTTAAACGCTCAGCGCACTTACTCGATATTAAGATGAATGATCAAGGAGCTAATGAGATCGCCAGACGATCTCGTGGCACTCCTCGTATCGCAAATCGGTTACTTAAGCGGGTTCGTGATTTTGCTCAGGTGAGAAAGAAAACTGACGTGATCGACCGAACGGTCGCACAAGAAGCTCTCAATCTTTTTGAAGTCGATCAGCGTGGCCTCGATATGATGGATCGAAAGTTCTTATCTACGGTCATTGAAAAGTTTGATGGAGGACCGGTAGGGATCGAAACTCTTTCATCCGCTTTAGGAGAGGAGAGAGATACGCTCGAGGACGTTTACGAGCCATTTCTCATTCAAGAGGGGTTTCTTCAGAGAACTCCCCGTGGACGGGTTGCGACCAAACAAGCCTATGATCACCTGGGTTTAGAGAGCGATTTTGATAATAAAAGTGTGACTTAAATCACACACTTGAAGCTTAAAGTACTGTGACGAAAATCACACAAAGCATCCCAAAGCTTCCAGACTAAATTAATCCGTTGTTTTTTGATGCGTCGTATTGTAGGTNNAGGTCTATCTCATTGAGAATATGAAGAAATTTGACCTTAGCTTGTGCATCAATATTTATTTTCAAAACGTAACATGGTGGGCATACGCCTTGCTCTATAGGACTTACCTAGGAGCGTTATGAATTTTCAACGGACGATTAAGAAATCAGTAACCTTGATTGGAATTGGACTCCACTCAGGCACTGAAGCATCACTGACTATACACCCAGCCCCACCGAACCGTGGCATTAGTTTCGTTCGAAGCGATCTTCCGCTCACGCAACCGATTCAAGCTCATTACAAAAATGTTGTGAACACTCAACTTGCGACGACCTTAGGCGTGCAAGGATGTACGATCAGCACCGTTGAGCATGTTCTTGCCGCTCTTCACGGAACAGGCATCGATAATGCTCTGATCGAAGTAAGTGGACCTGAGATCCCGATCATGGATGGCAGCTCTGCTCCGTTTGTCGCAGCGATCGAAAGAGTTGGAACTGAAGCTCAACTTCAAACCCGTGCTTACTTAGCGCTACGTCGCCGAGTNNGTTGAACTGAAGGTTGGAGAAAAATGGGCAGTAGCAGAACCATCTGCAAAGCTCGAAATCCACGGCTCTATCGACTGGGATCATCCATCGATCGGCTTTCAAGAATTTCATTACATTCAAGGTAAAACAGATTTTTCAGAACTTTCAAGCGCACGCACTTTTGGTTTCTTGAAAGATGTCGAAGCGCTGAAACGTATGGGCCTCGCTCGCGGAGGATCTCTTGATAACGCTGTCGTGTTGGATGATGCTTTAGTGCTCAATCCAGATGGTCTTCGTTTCCCGGACGAGTTTGCTCGTCACAAAGTTTTAGATGCTCTCGGTGACTTCAAACTCGCTGGCATCGCGATCCAAGGTCACTTCCGCCTGCACCGCGCAGGTCATGACTTGCACAGCTTGATCCTTGCTGAGATCTTCAAAAATCCGGATAACTACGAGATTGTTGAAGGTACTTCACTAGGCAAAGATGAAGATTTTATGCAGGTGGTGGCTATGGCTGCAGCACCTCGCTACGCCTACTAAGGTTAAACTCAGCTTTTGAATTTTTACTTCATCATTTTTCGGGAAAGAATCCTCATGTACTTTCACGTACACTCCGGCTCTTTCCCTCAAACTTCTTCGTCTAAATTCAAAATCTAAGTTTAACTCGTTTTTCTAGGGCCTCGCTATTGAGAATTGCGCTCACCGTCAATTGAGAGGGCGTGATTACTTTTGGTCATGAGCGCCACAAAAGAGTTTAAGGATCTGTTTTCTACTCAATCTGTAGATTATTCAAAGTATCGTCCGACCTATCCCAAAGAGCTTTTTCAGTATTTATCTTCACTGATTCGAGATCATGCATGCGCGTGGGACTGTGGGACGGGGAGTGGTCAGGCTGCTTCGGAGCTGAGTGGCTATTTTGATCGAGTGGTGGCAACCGACCCGAGTGAAAAACAGCTTTCTCAAGCGGTGAAGGATCCTAAGATTGAGTATCGAGTTGCTACTGCAGAGTCGTCAACTTTGCCGGATCAAAGCGTGACACTCGTCACGGTGGCTCAGGCGTTTCATTGGTTTAAGTTCGAAGAGTTCTACAAAGAAGTGAGACGAGTGACTCGTCCGGGCCAAAGTGTGCTCGCGATCTGGAGTTATGCCTTAGGGCGCATTAGTCCAGAGGTCGATCAGAACGTTCTTAATTTTTATAATGGCGTTATCGGTCCATTTTGGGAGCCGGAGCGCAAACATGTTGAGAATAAATACGCTGACATACCCTTTCCATTCGAAAGAGTGCAGGCCCCCGCATTTGAAATGTCGCTTGACTGGAAAGTCGAAAATTTGATTGGATATTTGCGGACCTGGTCGGCCACTCAGGCCTTTGTTCGTAAAAATGGCGAAGACCCCGTAGCTTTGGTTGAGCCAGAGATCCGCCGAGTCTGGGGCAATCCTGAAAT
>DBAE01000187.1 GCA_002291495.1 Bacteriovoracaceae bacterium UBA1018
ATCCCTGGCTGAGGCAACTGAAGAATTGGATCTTCGGCATAGAGCTTAAGACATAATCCTGAAGACCATTCTGGCTGAGTAGGAGTCGAAGGCGGCTTAGCGCCATAGAGCGCAGCCATCTGCCACGCGAGAGCGCTAGTACCGCTGATCTTTTCCCAGAGATGAAAACCCGTATTTAATCTAGGAGCACCTTTGACTAAAAAGGCTTGAGTTCCATCGACCAAAAATTCAAGAAAACCTACTCCAATAAACCCAGTCTCCTGGGCAAGCAGAGTAGTCCAATGAGCGAGTAATTTTTCAACCTCTGGCTCGATCCCCTGTGCAGGACAAAATTCAATGATCTTTCGATAATTATTTTGAAGCGAGGCTTCGATATATGGAAAACAAATCACCTTACTTGAACGAAGAGCACAGAAGGGTACCACCACCTGACGGGCCCCACTCACGTAGCGCTCCACGATCAAAATCACCTCTCCCATATTGCGTCTTAATTGCTCTAGCCAAATAGGGACCTTACGAGTCAAATCGTCTTGATTTTGAATCACCAAACAGCGGAAGCCACCTTCGCCACGAGCTGACTTTAAAACGAAAGGAAAACGGATCTCATTGTTTTCAATAAACTGCTCAATTTCGCGAATGCTCGAGATCGGATCAAAGCTGTAAGCCAGATGGGGGACTTGCAGACGGTCTGCTTCATTGAGGAGACTCAGCTGATTATTAAACAGGCTAACGATACGATTAGGCGGGCTAATCGCGTTGAGGCCTAGCTCTTGAGCTATGAGCGCGAGCTCGGGTCTTTCGGCCCACGCGCTCAAGGTAGGGTGCACGCAGTGAGCGAACTGAGGTCCAGAAGGACCGGCTGACTCAGCAAAATCGATTAAGATTTTTCGAAGAGATTCTGTCGCGCCGGGATCCTGAGGTTTTGGCAGTAGTCCGTGAAAGAGGACTGGTTCAATCCCTTCTTTCTCAAACTCACCTGCAATGATTTCAGCAGCATTTCGAGGCCCTAAGATCAGAGCTTTGGCTCGAGGAATGGCTGCCCCTTTGGCTAAGCCGAGTTGCATCGAGGTTCAAATTAGCGCACCGACTAAAAATATGCCCCAAAAATCTTCTCAAATATGGGATGAATGGGGGGCATGAGAGTCCCTGAACCTTTATCTACAGCCTTTGGCGCACCCTTTGAGGAGCTAATTAGCCGTTTTGCGACGGAAAAAGCTCTTTTACCTGAGCCGTCGGCNNGGCTATCCATTCCCAAAGGTTCCTTTCTCGGTCGGTTATTCCTCATATTCAGAAGCTTTCTCAGCTTTTTAACAGACTCAAAGCCGATGAGACCCCTCACCACGGCTTAGATCCCTATTGGAAGGAAAGCTCCAACCCCCAAAACTTGAGACTCGCTTACTTTCTCTATTTCATGCCTTGCAATCTCTACCGGATGGCATCGGTCTGGGCTGAGTTAAGTCGCCTGGGCTTTCAGTGGAAGGCATCCGACCAACTCAGGGGAGTGGAGTTCGGTGCTGGTCCAGCCTCTGGAGCTTGCGGAATTGCTGCGGGTGAAAAATATGCGCCAGTCGGCATTCCACATACGGGTAACTGGGCCCTCATTGAGCAAGACAAAGCGATGCTGAGCCTAGGTTCAGAATGGGCTCAAACTTACTTTAAAGACACACTGGCCGAACGTGGAGATTGGGGCATTAGACCCTTTCATCGAACTATTGATCTGAAACAAGGTCTTCTTCCTCGGGCCGCTCCAAAGTTTAACCTGTGGCTCTCGAGTTACTTCATTAACGAGTTTGAAGAATCCCCTGAAAAGATGGCGCGAATCTTACTTAAAACGTGGGAAGATCACCTTGAAGAAGAAGGGATCGTGATCCTGGTAGAGCCTGCGCTCAAGATTCAGTCTCGTAAGCTACTCGCAATTCGAAAAGCTCTCATCGAAGAAGCAAACCAATCTGGAAAAGATTGGTTCAAGATCCTCCTCCCCTGCATGGGCCATCAGGCCTGTGGTGCGCTCGCTTCTGACACCGACTGGTGTCATGAAGAAGTGAGCTGGTGGAGACCGCCTTATTTTAAGCAGATCGATCAAATGGCTGGCTTAGATCGTAAAACTCTTCCTTTTAGCTACTTGGTCATCACCAAGAGTAAACGATCCCGCGAAGAGATTTTGCCAGCGCTCAGTGGATTTTCAGTACAAAGTAGGCATCGCGTGGTCAGCCCTTCGCACAATGAAGGTAAAGAGCTTGAGTTTTTTATCTGCAGCGACGAGGGCAAAAGAAAAGCTCGCTATAGACCGGCCGAAGCTCAATCACGCCGCGCCAATGTGTATAAAGAGATTGAACGCGGTGATGTGCTTTTGGGCACCGAGCTTCGCGGTGACGTGAACTCCACGCGAATTGATGAGATCAAAAAACGAGGTTAAAGCCGTCTGATCGTCTGCAGCGATTTTTGCAAGTCCTTTGGCAGATGACCCTTTCCGCAATTGTAGGTGTGCAATCAGGAATGCAACCAGGAACAGACGCTCTCAAGGATCTTGAAAACCTCCTTCGGATCCTTCCGGAGCGAGTGCTTCATGAGCTCAAAAAACATGATCTCAATCAATTGCTCGAGCTCGTCTTAGACTTAGGTCGACCCCCAGAAGCTCGTTTTACCAACCAAACTCTCTACC
>DBAE01000139.1:0-39233 GCA_002291495.1 Bacteriovoracaceae bacterium UBA1018
CTATCATGGCACGGCCGCCATTATCTAAGTAGGTGGAAATTGCTTTGAGCTCATTTTCGAAGAAACTCTTGTTTGGACCTAAGATCGCAATCGCTTCGCAATCGTCAGGGATCTTCGTTTCTTGAGTGAGGTTGACTTCCTTGAGTTCATAAGTCTGTTCGGTGAGGCCTTTTTTAGCGAGCTCATAACCATCGATCTGAGTCGAGTTAAAATCTTTCTCGCCGTGTCCGGTGATTGAGCAGACTTTGAGAGTTTTAGATTTCGAGAGTTTGATGAGAGCATTGGTGATCTTCTCTTCATTTGGATTCTCGATTTTCATGTCTCTGTTGCCGACAAAAAGCTGAAGTGTACCTAAGGCACGAATTCCAGCCTGCTTGGTCCGAGCAATCTCTTTAGTTGGGTCGATGTACTCAACCTCAAATTTTGGATTCATGCCTNNAACAAAGGTCTGACCTGTTCTTTTTGTTCGGGTCGAGCAAAGTAAAGGGCTTTGATCGGCTCTTTGATGCCTTTGACTATCTTTTCGGTTTGATCAGACAGGGTGTGGATCTTATTCTGAGTGAGATCAAGCTTCTTAGGGTAGCGAGATACTAAGAAATTGAGCACCCCAAGAATCGACAAAATCAGAAGGATTGTCACACCGGAGTTGAGTCCATAAGCGGCACTTCGTGTTTTAAAAGCGGCCTGATTTTGTTTAAATAACAAACCCAAGACCACCACAAGCGCGACTGCCAGCCCAATGCTGAGGGCGACGATCTCTGGATACACCGAGCGTGCGAAAATAAGTGCAAAGCCTAATACTACCATTGCAGTCCAGAGAACTGCTGAAAATTTTTGGTTCGATTTAGTCATGGTCGATTACCTCCACCGATAAGAGTCAAGGACTCGATGAGTAAGAAACAAGCCAGTGAAAATAAATGAGATGTAGAAAAACACATCCGACGTATTGATAATACCTTGTCCAAAGTTTCGATAATGGTTGATGAGCGAGAGATACTCCCACACGTCACTCCATACCGGACCCGCCGACTGGGCTGCCCAGCTAATGAGCCACAAAAACAAAGTCGCAGCAAAAGTGAGAGCTCCTGCAACGATTTGATTTTCGGTCATTGCTGAAAAGAGGATTCCTACTGAAAGAAGGCATGCCGCAAGAAACAGAGTTCCTAGATAGCAAGTTACAATAGGTCCAAGATCAGGATTGCCAGTGAAGTAGAGAACGATTGGATAAACCAATGTTAAAGTCATCATCGAGATCACCATCAGAAGTCCTGATAGAAACTTACCCAAAATAATCTGAGTAAGACTGACCGGGGAGGTAAGTAAAAGCTGCAGTGTCTGTAGCTTTCTCTCCTCGGCAAAAAGCCTCATGGTAATAAATGGAATCAGGAACAAGAACAAAACGTTCATGTTGCCATAGAGCGGCTGCACAACTC
Source organism: Bacteriovoracaceae bacterium UBA1018 (assembly GCA_002291495.1). Lineage (GTDB taxonomy): Bacteria > Bdellovibrionota > UBA1018 > UBA1018 > UBA1018 > UBA1018. Next base: position 1,434 of record DBAE01000139.1, read on the forward strand.
CTTCTGTGATGCTCATTGCTTTGCCCATACCCATTGCCTGTGCTTGCATGTTTTGTTCGTTAAAGCTTCGAAGGATAAAAAAGAACATCCATCCCTGTACAGCTAAGAACGCGGCGATAATGATGTAGGCAATCGGAGAGGTAAAGTAACTTCGGAAGTCTCTTCTTGCGATCGTCCAAATGTTTTTCATATTCAATTCCTAAATATTGGAAAATTTGAGGTTAAGCTTTTTCTGAAGTTGTGAGTTGTAGGAAAACTTCTTCCAAACTCACTTTCTCAGAACTGAACTCGAGTACGCCCATTCCTTGCGATACGGCGGTCGATACAATCTGGTCTCGAATCTCTGGACCACCTGGAGCAATTTCTACAGTGAGTTTTGTTCCAGTACCTGCTTGGTTGGGGCCCTCACTAATTGCAGCCACGCCATGAATCGAACGAAGCGCCGTCAGAGCCGTTGGGCTTGGGCTTTTGACCATCAATGAGTAGACGAGACCCTTATTGAGTCGAGTTGTCAGTCGATCAATAGAGTCCTCTGCGACAATTCGTCCCTTATTGATCACAATAATTCGCTGACACGTAGCGGTAACTTCCGGCAAGATGTGCGAGCTTAAGACAACGGTGTGTTCACCCGCCAAGCTCTTGATGAGCTCCCGGATCTCGATGATCTGTTTTGGGTCAAGGCCCACAGTCGGTTCATCCAAAATGAGCACGGCAGGATTATGAACAAGTGCTTGAGCCAATCCCACGCGCTGACGGTAGCCCTTAGAAAGGTTACCAATCAGTCTTTTTTGAACATCACCTAAGCCAGTTCGCTCGATCGCGCTATCCACGGCAGATTTGAGAGAAGCTTTAGGTACCTGATGTAAGCGAGCTGCAAAGTCGACATATTCGCGAACTTGCATTTCTAGATAGACAGGCGGGGTTTCCGGCAGATAGCCCACGTTTCGTTTTACTTCTGTCGGTTTTTCGAAGACATCAAATCCAGCAACGTTAACTTTTCCTTCGGTCGAAGGCATAAAGCCAGTTAGGATTTTCATGGTTGTGCTTTTTCCAGCACCGTTTGGTCCTAGAAAGCCCACAATCTCGCCTTTTTGAATGTCAAAGCTGAGATCGTTCACTGCAGTACGAGGACCATACATCTTGGTGAGATGCGATACGTGAATCATACGTTCCTCCAATTGAATCTAGATACAATTATTCATACCAATTTGCATCACAGGCGCAATGGGCAACTTACGAATCGAAAACCTTATTTTCCGAACTTTTCGTAGTTTTGAACGAGCGTTTCGATCCGTTTGATGACCGCGTCGACCGTTTTATCAAGAGGTGCGGAGAGAGCGAGGCCGGCAGCAAATTCATGGCCACCGCCCCCAAGTTCCATCGCCACTCGATTAATGACGATACGACCTTTGGATTTGATTGATACTCTGACCTGATTATCGTCTTCCTCTCTAAAAAGACAGACCACTTCAGCGTCTTTGAGGAGAAGTAGTAGACTTAAAAAGGACTGAGTATCATCTGCCGAAGCATGATGTTTTTTTCTCAAATCCAAACCCATTTCAAGCCAGGCGATCTTGCCGCCATGAGTAACTTTCACATTCTGAAGCATGTGTCCTAAGAGTTGAAGGTGTGAAAGCTCCTTGGAAGAATAGATGGCTTGATAAACTTCTTCAGGATTAACTCCCTGTGAAATCATCTCTGCTGCGATTGTGTGTGCTAGCGGAGTAGTTCTCGAATATCTAAAGCTATTGGTGTCGGTCATTACCGAAACATAAAGCCCGAGAGCAACATCCTTGTTAATTTTGGTCAAATTGAGTTCGGCAAAGAGATGATAGAGCATCTCTCCGATGCTGGATGAAGCAGGGTCTGACAAAACCAGTGCATGGGGAGGGTAGGTAATCGCATTGCTCCCTTGTATCTCTGGATGGTGATCGAGAAATACGATCTTCTTGGATCGTAAGGATAACTCGCCCCAAAGCTTACCCAATCGTCTAGGGTCGTTCGTGTCGACAATGACCCAGAGATCGCAAGTATCCCAGAGTTCAACTTCTCCCGGGCCTAACAAAATATTATTTTTAGGATCTAAAAATCTATATCTCTTAGGTAATAAATCAGGATTATAGACTCGGCACGCTTTACGTGCGCGCTTCATATAATGGAAGAAGGCAGCTTCTGCACCAAGCCCATCGCCATCTGGCAGGGAGTGGGTCGAAACTAACACGCGCTTGGCCTCTTCTATCCACGTTTTGAATCTGAGGAAGTCTTTATTCTTTGCAAGTTCGGGCGGCTTCGCTTTCGTGCTCAAGCTGGACTCCTAAATTTCCGATTTGTCACTTAGAGGGTTTCATGAAGCAGCAAAAAAAATCAGTCGATCCCCTGTACGTGATCTTTGAACAGCATCTTTACAATTTTCAGGACTCGGACTCAGATCGCAAGACATTCATCCTTGAAGTCGTTTCCGATTACCTAAACTTTCTTCGTAAGAAAAATATTACAGTACCCCGGTCTTTGGAGCAACAAATCGTCGAAGAGTTATACACTCAGGTAAATACGATGCTTGTTAAGAAGATTTATGGATGTTTGACGATCCAAGATTATCAGACAAAACTGCCTAAGACGTCCAAGAGACGGGCTAAGAGCAGATATTCGAAATTAAACGCTGGCTAACAATATTTTGACGGTCAACGTGCCGTTTTTCGAGAGTTGCGGCGATTTCCTCGAGCCTGACATTTTTTTGCCTCTGTAATCATCATTTTCATGATTTGAGCAGCAATGTTCAAACCCGTAGCTTTTTCGATTCCTTCAAAACCAGGCGAACTATTGACCTCAATCACGAGAGGTCCTGATTTGCTCTCCATGATATCGACCCCCGCGACTTTAAGACTAAAGGCTTGTGCAGCCTGAATGGCAGCGCGAGTATAACTTGCGGGTATTTTAATCAGCTTGCCTTGGCCCCCGCGATGGATATTGCTTCTGAACTCGCCTTCGGGTGCGGTCCGAAGCATTGCGGCCACTACTTGATTGCCAACTACAAAAACTCTGTAATCTCGACCGGCACCTTCTGCAATGAACTGCTGAATCAACAAGTCCTCATCCAGTCCATGAAGCGTGTCCATGACGGAGCTGAGCGAGATCGGCGTGTGCACGAGCATGACTCCTACGCCTTGTGTGCCTTTCAGTACTTTGAGTACGACTGGCATTCCATTTACTGCTTGAACCGCCGCCTTCAATCCCCGAGTGCTTCGGGAGAGGACGGTAGTTGGAACTTTGAGCCCCGCCTCAGTCATGACCTGAAGGCTTCGCATCTTGTCCCGAGATTCAGCAATCGCCTTTGAGCTGTTCACAACACAGGTACCCAAAGATTCGAAATGTTTTACCACCGCTAATCCGTAATCGGTAATGGAGGCGCCGATCCGAGGTAAGACTGCGTGATAGTGCGGCAGTACAGTTGAGCCCACGAGTATGCGAGTTTGTTTGCCATCTACGATGAGTTGGCACTCCAGAGGATCAATGACGTCGCACTCGACCTCTGCCAAGCGGGCTTCGTGAAGAAGCCGTCTGATGCTATGGAGGTTCTTATTTCTGGAAAGTATGGCGATCCGCATTTCTATCCTTAGTGGTCCTTAAGTTCTTCCTGTTGCAGCTTTGAGCCTTTGTACTGTAGCATTGAGAGATCCATGTACAAAGTTTCGAAACTTTTCGTTTTTACGGCCTTAGTCGCAGTAACGGTAATTCCTTCTTTGAGCGGCTGCTCTGGTAAGAGAACAGTCTCAAAACCGCTCTCTTTTGAGAGCTCTGCCCAGCCTGCTGAAGTCGTTAAGCTCTGGACTAAGAAACTTCCTGGTCCCATCACAGATCTCAATCTGTCAAAGAATGGCAATGCGATTCTGATTGCCACGATTCCTGACGCAGACGCAGACGCTAGCGATAAATCCTCAAATCGCTATATGTTGACTCGATTTGATGGGCAAGGAAAACAGGTTTGGAATCTTCCATTAAAGTCTCAGATTAAATCTCAGGCAATCTCAGACGATGGAGACTTGATTGTTGCAGTCAATTATAGCAACGAAGTCACTGCACTAGACAAAAATGGTAAGTCTCTCTGGACCGTCGAAGGTTCTTGTAAGCCTATCATCCTCAGTCAGGTGAGTAAGGTCATCTGTCATCACGACGATGATACTCGTCCAGAAGTGGCGTTCGAAGTTTATGACTTTAAAGGTAAACGCCTTCATAGCTTTCCTGTGACCCAAGATGTCTTGGCATTGAAAGTTTCATCCGACGAAAAAAGTATAGCTCTAGGATTGACAGGTGGCAGGGTAGTTCTACTCAGTGATCAATTTAAAAAATTGAAAGACGTCAAAGTGAAAGGCGAGATCCTCGATTTGGCAGTGACCTGGGATCGTAAGATTGCCGTTTTGCATAATTCGATTCGAGACGGTCAACGCATCACGCTCATTGATTCGAACGGAAAAGTAAAAGGGAACGTGACGCCGAGTGCACATGTCGAGCAGTTAGAGATCTCTCCGAGTGAAGCTTTAAGAGTATACGCTTACGGAAATAGCCCGAAAGGTCAGCACGTCCTCATGTTTGAAGGCGACGACTTAAAACCTCGTTGGCAAAAAAGCGAAGGACGTTATGCGGACTACTCCTCATCGATTTTGGCCACCGAACACATGCTCTTCGTAGGGTTCGAAGACGTTGAGCCTGACACGCGTCATAGCCACCTTGTGGCTTTTGATAGCGAAGGTAAAATGCGGGCTAATGTTTTGCTCGAAACCGAAGAGGGTGCATACCTCTACTCGTATTCCTTTTCTCCCGCTCAAGCGATTATGGCGGTCGGAACGGACGATTCCACTCTGACGGTGTATCAGTTTAACTAAGTCAGTTTAGTTGATTAAATAGCTTCTCAAAGTTATGGTTGCTCGCATGACGACCTTGGGGCGACTACATCTCATCACTGGTACAATCACCGGAACAATTATTGGTGCAACACTATGCCTAACTTCTCTTGCTCAGGCAGATATTGAGGCCGAATTTAATCTGGACCTGATTCCCGAAGATCAAACGCTTGAGCTTGTGCAGCCGCCGGCTAAGATTGGGCCGTTAGAAATCTACAAACGAACTCAACTCGTGTTTGATCACTATAAGGTTCCGGAGGAACCCAACTATCAGACGGAGCTCGACCAGATTGAGAACGTGGGATCAGTCGGAGAATTCAATAAAATCCTCCAGATTCTCGATCCAAAAAAACAGTTTTCTAAATTCTTTTCAATTTCTACTACGGAGATCCAGGGCTTTGCGGATCGTTCGAGTAAAGCATATGCGGAAATGTCTCTAGGGCTCACTGAGATTGAATCAGACGAGCCTCAAAAACTGACATTGCAAGGTCTTAAGGTTGCGATTGATCCTGGACATATGGGGACTGACCTTTGGGATGAATTGTCCGGCAAATATATCAAGGACTCCAAAGGAAATAAATTAAGTGAGGGTCTCTTAAATCTTCAAACAGCTCTTTTGGTCGAAGAAGAGCTTAAGAAACTTGGAGTTCAAACACTGATCACTCGAAATGATCTAGTCCCAGTAACTTCGACGCCGTTTGAGTCTTTGGACGTAAAAGATTTTGCGAGAAAAGAATTGAGACTTCAATCTCTCGGAAACTGGTTTCAAACGCTCGTCAAAAATTCTGCTACTACCAAAGCGATGTTTTCCAACTTCTTAAAGAGTAGCAAAGTAAAGCATCTCTTTTCTGAGGTGATGAGAGGGGACTATTTCAACTTACGTGAAGATTTAGATGCGCGAGTTGATGTAATTGAAAAATTTGAGCCTGATATCACTTTGGTGATTCATTACGACGCCCAAGACAAGATCACAGTAAAGAATGGTAAAACGATTCGAGAAAAAGTTGTTATGCCCGGATTGAAAAATAGAACCAAGGCGTATGTTGTTGGCGCGTTTCAACCCGAAGAATTTTCGACTCGCGAGGCAAGAATGAATTTATTGCGTCATGTAGCACAGCCAAAAGTTTTTCACGAGTCGGTGAAGCTGAGTAAATCCATTGTGAAGAAAATTCATGAGAACTTGGCAATCCCTTACGCGGTGAACGCTGACCCCGACTATCCGGTGGTCGACCTCGGAAATGGTGTGCTTGCACGAAATCTTAGGGTGAGTCGAAAACTTCCTGGGCATGCGGTCTCATACTTAGAGTGCCTCTTTTATAATACACCAGCAGAATTTACCGCATTATCTAAGAAGGACTACGCGATGGAAATCGGGGGGGCCTCTTACTCTTATTCACAAAGACTTCTCGACGTAGCTCGAGCAATTAGCGCTGGTGTGGTTGAATATGTGGAAGGTCAGCAATAGCTATTTTTTGCGACCTGTTTTGCAGGTCTCTAAGAACATTCGTCCGGCATAAACTTTTTTGTTTATAGTGAGTTCCGCAGCTCCTTCCACCGTTGCCCAAATCTGTTCAGGATTCTCAGATGGAATCTCAATCATCAGTTCAGATGTCGGTGATTTGAGATGAAGATCCATTGATACGTCGTCGTGTTGAAAGTGAACTATTCCGCCAGCGTGGATTGTCGGGGTGATGATGGGCAAGTAGGCTGGTTCCTTCAGCTGATAGTGACCTTTGGCGAGATTAAACCCAGACCGTATGATCTGATCGTCTTTCTGTAAATAGAGATAACCACCTGGATTTCCAAAGACGTTCCACCCTTGGCCAATAAAATGGAACCATGTCCAACCTGGGCCTAAATTCTCAGGAGCATCGTTTAGGCGGCCCTGTTCATGATNNCCTCTGACTTCACGTGACTGACCACCTAAGTTTAAAAATCCGTTAACTGTTCCGCTCGGTACCTGGGATACGTAATTAAACTTTGGACTACCAAGCTTTGCTCCATTGATTAAGCTTCTGAGTAATCCAGGCATCGAACCTGTTGGAAACGCAGCAAATGCTGGTTTGTTGGCATGTAAGAGAAGATCACCTTGTACTGCAGGCAACTCAAATCTAACTCGGTACATTCGAGGTTCAGTTTTCCCTGGTATTTCAATCGAAAGTTCTGAACCGATCCTAAGTGAACTTTCATCTCTGGAGATGTCTCTTTTTTCAAAGGTCTTGTGAAAACGTTCGACCGTTCCAGAAGGCGAGCGATAGCTTATGTAAAGATGAGAATAGTTGGCCTCATTCGATTTGTTTTTATCCCACCATTTTTGAGGAATAAATGCGATTACTGCAGAGCTTCCGTCATCGAAAAAGAAATCAAAGTACCACCATTGAACTCGCGTCAGTGGTTTCTTCAAGTTCACTATCTCTAGTTTTTTGAATCGATCAGAGTTTTGCCATTCGTGGTAATGAAGCATCTTATCCACGAGAGCACCAGGTATGGGTCCCTGGGCTTGAACAGGGCTCCAATAAAAACTACAGTATAAACTACACAGAGATAAGAGAAATACATTCAATACCATGCTTGCGCCTCACCGCAAGCCACTAACTTCCAGATAAAGCTCCAGAAGTCAATCTTCCTACCCACGCAGGATCCACGTTAGGGTTTGTGTAACCGCTGGACGGTATAATCTCCCTTGGAATCCAGATATAATCTGGATGGGCGTCAAAAGCGCCTAAACCCTGGTTTCGCCAAGCACCAGCGACGACCGTGTCTCCATTTCTCACTAAAACGATATTGCCTGATTTTTTGATCGCACCTGAAGATTCAAACTCCACAGGACCGTCTAACCAGAGCTCGTATCTAAAAGTTCGACTATCGTAGGATGGGCCATCTGCAAAATTAAAGTCTTCAGTGAGATGTCCCGGATCCACATCGGCTCTTAACCACCAAACTTGGGTCGTCAGTTGAATGCGATAGACGTTAGGAGCGTCGGGATGTGCGCCCTGATAGTCAGAGGGTTGGATAGGTGAGATGCGATATCCAGCGATGGGATGATTCCATACCTGTGCACCCGTATATCGATCCATGATGATTCCAAAACCCTGCCCGACGTAGTTAGTGAGAAGTAGGAAAAATTGATTGGGAAAGATATCTCGATAGGCAAGACTTGNNTTTCGAGTCCCATACGCGTCGAGAGCTACTTCCATTCCGAGTTCGGATAATAGCCCTTTCTGATCACCCACACTAAATTGAGTGCCGTTGACGGTCCGAGTTGATTTTGGCTCGTTAAAGAGTACTGCCGCTGCCGCCCAGCCATTACAGTGTCCCCACCAAGACTCAAGACCAGGTTGATTACCATGGCGAGAGACTTCCCATCCTGACGCATCTTGAGAGGATGGATTTGCACGATCATACTTAGACATTGAGGTAGCCAAAGCGCTTCCAGAATAGGGCCACCAATAACCTGCCCACGGCATGTTGCGCACTTTTCCTTCGGAAAACCTTCGAATCAATAAAGCAAAATTTCTTTCGCCTTGGATTTGTCCTGCTTGTGGAACTCGAGGGTAGGGATTAGATCCTGACTCGGAGTCATCTGAATCATTTCCGCACGAAAGAAGTCCGAGGGATAAAAGTGAGAGAGTAATGATGATGCGCTTCATGGTGCGCAAAGGAGCTTCAAAGTTTATACCTAGTCATGATAGTGATTTCTTATGAAGCTCAATCGATACCTATCGCTCAGCACATCGTGTTTTCTTTTCGGTTTTATTTCAATCGGATTGGCCTCTACGGCCTTCGCAGAAATTTCAGTTCAGCATTATGGATTTATTAAACCAACGCTCACGCTTTCAGGTAACGCAGCGTCAAGTTTTGGCAATAAAAATATGAATGCCGCCACTGCTGCGTTTCCTATCACCAATAGGTTGGATGAACGTGGGAGAACGAATTTTAATATCGGCCAAAGTCGATATGGAATGGACATCAAAGCGAATGAGCAGCTGACGGGCAGAATCGAACTTGATTTCGTCAATTTTGATAAAGCGTCACCTTCGACTGCAGCATTGCCTCGAGTGCGTATCGCAAAGATAGAGTATTCAATGAGTGAGGGTCTTACAATCATGGCAGGTCAAGACTGGGATTTGTTTTCGCCTGTGAATCCTCATACTTTCAATTTTGTCGGTAATTACTTCCAAGGAGGTAACTCCGGTTTTATGAGGCAGCAACTTAACTTAAAGTGCAGATCGGAAAGCACTGAAGTTGCGGTAGGCCTAGGAAGTCCAGGTAACAATAATGATCGTGGTGATGCTTCAGTTGAATTAACCGAATTGCCCGTACTTCAGGCTCGATTGACGTACCTTATTGATCCAAAAAATAAACTGGGTACTGGCGCTCTTTATAATCGGCGTGGTTACATCCTAGGTAATGATGTAATTAGACGCTCAGTGCTGGGTTATACTCTTTTTGCAGATCTCGAGTTCAGCCCAATGATCCAATTCAGGACAGAAGGTTATTACGGTCGCAATCTGAATGACAGCGGCGCTCTCACCCTCAGTAATGGGAATGCCAATCAAACTCAAAACGAAATTGGCGGATACGCTACGACAAAAATTAATCTCGATGCGAAGCTATCTGTTTTTGGTGGGGTAGGTATAGCGAAAGTCCTAAATGATGAGGACGTAGCGATATCTGTGGTCTCGTCAAGCGCGGGAATTACTCAATCAGTGAACAACTCTATTACTGAAAATAAGCAGATCAAAGCGGGTATCGCCTATAAACCACAACCAGAGCTAACTACTTACATTGAACTTGCTCGTTTTATAACCAATTACCGTGCAGTCGGCAGCGATCTCGCTGCGAACAATACTGCAGCGGAATTAGGAATGCTTCTGAATTTCTAGATTGGCTCGGGTTAAGTTAGGAAAGAAAAAAGGGCGGTCTCAGCAATGAGACCGCCCTTTTTATTTATTCGCCGCTAGCGGCGTTATGTCTATGAAGATGATTGGTGACAATTTCTTTGTGCTTACGAAGTTGTTTTTCAATTTTGTCGACTGTCAGATCTACGCAGGCGTAGATATCCGAGGCTTCTGAATCACTGTAGTAATCCATATTATTGCCTGTCATGTGGCAGTGAGCGTTGAAATTGTGTTTTCCGACGCTAAATGTCCATCTTACGTCGATTTTGCCATCGAAATACTTCTTCAGCTTGTCAGACTTTTCGGTTGCGTATCCTCGTAATGCGTCGCTCGCATCGATATTCTTGAAGCTGATTTGTAAGTTCATGAAACAGTTCCTCGCTTTCGGTGGTGGTGAGACAACAACTCAAACAGGTTCTGCGTATCTAGATCTTATTGTCTGGGTCTCTATAGTCCGTTACTATTGCAACTTTTGTGTACTGAGCCCAAATCCGATTAGATAATCTTTTTTCGTTTCCCTGAGGAAAGAATGCCTAACATGTCGCGGTATTTTGCCACGGTACGTCGCGCGATCTCGATGTTTTCACTTCGTAAAAGTTCAACAATCTTTTGATCGGAAAGGGGATTGCGAGCATCCTCTTTTGTGACCATTTGACGAATTTTTTCTTTAACTGCTTCACTCGCCAATGAATCACTTCCATCAGCCGCGTTGATACTGGAATTAAAGAAATATTTCAGTTCAAAGATACCGACCGGAGTGTGAACAAATTTATTGGTCGTGACACGTGAGATCGTTGATTCATGCATCCCAATGTCGTTTGCTACATCTTTCAGAATCATTGGCTTAAGGTGTTGAACACCTTTTTCAAAGAAGTCGCGCTGGCGCTTCACGATCGCGTCAGTCACCTTATAAATGGTCTTTTGGCGATTGTGGATTGAACGAATTAACCAAACGGCCGACCGAAGCTTTTCCTGTACGTATTCTTTAGTCAGCTTATTATTGGTGCCCGCAGCACCTTCTTTTTGAGCCGCCGACAGGATGTTCTTGTAGTAGGGGGAGATCCTCAGTTTAGGCATCCCATCTTCATTCAGAACAATGACAAACTCTTCACCGACTTTATAAACGTAAATGTCTGGAGTGATATATTGTGTGTCACTCGTGTGAAAGGAGCGGCCTGGTTTTGGTTCAAATTCCAAAATGAGTTTGGTGGCTTCAATCACTTTATCCAAAGATACGCCTAAAGCCTTTGCCGCTGCTTGATAGTTCTTACGCTCAAGGTCACCGAGGTGACTTTCAATGATCTTTTCGACCAATGGCTGTCTCGGATTCATGAAACGCGCCTGAATTGCCAAACATTCCTGCAAATTGCGCGAGCCTACGCCCACTGGGTCAAAGTTTTGCACGATTTTGAGGATCTCTTCGGCATCCTCCATGTGCATCCCTACTTCTTCAGCGAGGTCAGCGAGATTAGCATTGAGGTAGCCGTCATCAGATAGATTTCCAATTACTAGCTCGCCTAATTTACGCTCTTCGTCGGTCAACGCAGCCATCGAGAGCTGCCAAGCCAAATGATCTTCGAGAGAAGTAGTTTTAGTTAAAATGTTTTCGAAGCTTGGTAGTTCCTCGTTAATCTCGCGCATAGACGGCGCAGAGCTTGAGTTCGAATTAAATTCTTCAACGTAGGATTCCCAATTAAAATCGTCCTTACCAGCGACCAGCTGTTCCTCTTTAGGAGTAGGCTTCATGAAAGCATCTTCATCGCGACGCTGTTCAGATTCGGGATCGACAGGGTGGTCTGCTTCCATTTCAGGAGATTGAGTACTCTCTCCATCAGGAGTTTCTGTGAGCTCCTCGAGAATGGGGTTTTCCATCATCTCTTGGTTGACGACTTCCGCTAATTCAATGCGGTTCAGCTGCAAGAGCTTGATGGCTTGCTGCAGCTGCGGTGTCATGACGAGCTGCTGACTGAGCCTTAGGCTTTGTTTGATCTCTAGTGCCATATTCCCACTACTTCCCCGTTAACTACATTGGTTAACAACATCTACTTCTTATCAGAAATGGAAGTTCTCTCCCAGGTACGTTTCGCGAGCCGCCTTACTATTAGCAATCTCTTGAGGAGTACCCCTTTCCAATATCTTACCATCACTCAATAAATAACCCAAATCACAAATCTCTAATGTTTCTCGCACGTTATGATCGGTTATGAGTACCCCAATCTGACGCTTCTTAAGGATTTGGATCATTCTTTGAATGTCTCCTACCGCGATCGGGTCGATCCCGGCGAAAGGCTCATCTAGCAAAAGGAATACCGGATTTAAAGCCAAAGCTCTAGCAACCTCAACACGGCGCCTTTCTCCTCCGGAAAGGGTAAAGGCTTTCTGCTGTGCAATATGATTAATATTAAACTCATCGAGCAGTCTATGGAGCTGTTCTTGTCGCTGGGAAGCGCTCAGGGGCAGCGTTTCTAGCACCGTCATAATGTTTTCACTGACTGTCATACGGCGAAAGACAGATGCTTCCTGTGGCAAATAAGCGATGCCGTGTTTGGCTCTTTGATGCATAGGCCACTGAGAGATTTCTTTACTGTCGAGTAGGACTTGTCCTTCGTCAGCCTTGACGAGACCCACGACCATATAAAAAGAGGTGGTTTTGCCCGCCCCATTGGGGCCTAAAAGGCCGACCACTTGACCAGAATGGACTTCAAAACTGACCCCTTTAACGACTTTTCTTCCTTTATAGGCCTTATGAATTTCGACAGCCTTTAAGCAATGAATCGGTTTTGTCTCGGACATGAACTAAGGCTCCTGTTTTTCACCTTCGCTGTAAGCATTGCTATGTTCAACCTCAACAATGTCGGTATCTCGATGAACAACGATGATGTCTCCCGTAACAGTATCATTATCTTGGTAGACTTGAGGGAACTCTTTTAAAATGATCACGTTTCGGCGGGTATCAAAGTCAGCTCTTCCACCGGTTCCGTAGCGACTTGCTTCATCTTTGCTTTTAGGAACTTCTCGAATGTACACGTCTTCATAAGCGGTCAAGTATTGAAGGACCTGAGCGAGATCACCGTAACGTAAGTCAGTACGTCGAGATTTTGCAAACATTCCGGGTTGAGTGATTTCAACAAAGCGATCTTTCAATGGACGCTTTTCATACATGGTAAAATGGGCGAGCTGATCATTTCGATAGATAATACAGTGGTCGGATTTGATCGTCGTTTTTTCAGCAACTCCTGCAGTGGCTTGACCTTTAGAGCTCGAGCTCGGGCTACCTTTGTACATAGTCACGACTACGGCTTGGGGTAGGACGATCTGAGAATCTCCCATGGCAAATGAAAGTCCGTTGCTCTCAAACTCCATTTTTTGTTCAGAGCTGTTTTCAGAATCACTCTCGTCGCCAAATCCTTTGACGTGATAGGCAACTGGGATGTCGATCTTCTTGGTTTGAGGGCGGTATTTTAGATATTCGCTCTCGGTCATAAAACCATCTGGAAACTTAGTTTTTACATCACCAAATACTTCGAGATCTTTTTGATTCATGAAGTACTTGGCTTCTTTGCCACGAACGACAGTGATCTTGTCATCAGCATCGTACAAATATGCCGTGACATCTCGTGCGTGGACCATGCGCTCTTTCTGATACAGGAAGGCTTTTTTAGCGATCAACTTCCATTGTTTATGCCCCGACTGAGTAGAAACATAATCAAATCCCTCGACCGTGTAGTCGGGGACTTTATTCTTAGGAATCCCTGTAGCCAGGATGCTTTCAGAATCCTGGTTTGGAAGGAGTTCTGACTCCGTAATTGCCTCTGATTTGCGGTCGTCGTTTTGTTCAAGGTTTTTTGGGCTCAACGCCACAATCTGCATGATGATTAAGCCCGCGATTCCCAAAAGAAATAGGGGACGCAGGCGGCGCAGTTGGGTGGATTGGAGCTGTTTGAGCATGGATCTAAGCGTAACCCATTTCCGCCTAGAATCGTAGGCCATTCAGGTGTAGGATCCCGATACTTACTTATGGACATTAAGCAGTTTGAAGAACGCAAGCGCGGGCATATTCGCCACGCACTCTTAGAACGACACCAAGCGTCAGGTTTGAGCGGCTTGGAAAGTGTCCACCTCGACCATGAGGCGCTTCCAGATTTTGATTTGGAAGAAGTAAATCTTTCGACTTCTTGTTTAGGACTTCCTCTGAAGACCCCGTTTTATATCGCAGGTATGACAGCCGGCCATCCAGATGCACCGGCATTAAACCGAGTGCTCGCTTCGCACTGCCATGCTCGCGGTTGGGCCATGGGTGTAGGGTCTCAACGCCGAGATTTTGAAATGGGTGGAATGGGCGCGGGTGTTGATCAGTGGTCTCAAATTACTGGGGACCTTCCGGAGCTTGTTCTGTTTGCTAATTTAGGAATTACACAAATCGTTCCGAGAGAAGGGCGAGGTTTTGAGCAAATTTTAGATTCAGTTCAAAACCTTTGTGAATCGATTCGAGCCAAAGCGTTGGTTATTCACCTCAATGCACTTCAAGAATGTATGCAGCCTGAAGGAACCCCTTATTTTAGAGGAGCTGAGATTGCCCTGAAAAATCTTTGTTCACGTCTCAACTTACCAGTTGTTCTCAAAGAAACAGGCTGCGGTTTTTCGAAGTCGACACTTCAACGTCTAGCTCAGATTGAGCTTGGAGCGATCGATGTGAGCGGCCTAGGTGGTACACACTGGGGTCGCATTGAGGGCGGACGCGCAGAAGAGACTGGACACTCTCTTCATGCAGAAGCTGCTAAAACATTCTCGACCTGGGGCCAACCCACCGCTCAAGTCGTGATGGATGCGGCTCATACCCTTTCTGGCCTAGAGATCTGGGCTTCAGGGGGCGTGAGATCAGGACTAGATGCAGCTAAACTTATTGCGCTTGGCGCACATCGCGTTGGTTATGCCAAGCCCGCGCTGGAAGCGGCTCTTCGAACCCTTGAAAAAAGTTCACAAGACTTAGATGACTGGATGAGATTACAAGAGTACGAACTGAAAGTAGCACTCTTTTGCACCGGCCGTAGGACTCCTGCAATACTGAAAGGCACCTATAATGGAAGATAAGCGTAAATTGATGGAAGGTTTTCACCGCCTCTCAAGACAAGAGCGTCTCGCTCGCGTTCGTCAAATCTCTCAGTTAACCGATGAAGATATCCGTATTCTTTCTGGCGAACGGGCCCTGCCTTTAGATGTCGCTGAACATTTGATCGAAAACGTTGTTGGCTATTTTCCGTTACCACTCGGAGTGGCGACCAACTTTAATATCGATGGCAGAGATCTTTTAATTCCGATGGCAGTCGAAGAAACTTCGATCATCGCGGCTGCGAGCGCGACTGCAAAGTGGGTTCGAACCGAAGGCAGCATCAGCACCTATTCCAAAGGTAACTTAATCATCGGACAAGTGCAGTTGCCGAGCGTGCGCAATGTGAGTTTTGCTCGCAAAGAACTCCACGCAAACAGAGATCTTCTCATCGATCTTGCTAATGAATGTATCCCTGGACTCGTTGCTCGGGGAGGTGGTGTACGAGACATCGCGATACGCGAAATCGAGAGACCTGATGGACAAGGCATGATGCTTGTTCTTCACATCCTTTGCGATCCTTGTGATGCAATGGGAGCCAATCTTATTAATCAAGTCTGCGAAGCATTAAAACCTCGAGTCGAACAAATTGCACACGAGCGTGTTGGACTTTGCATCTTGTCCAATCTCGTTGACGGAAAACTTGTGGTCGCTGAGGCAATCATTCGTAACGTTGACCCAGCACTAGGTAAAGGCATCGAAGAAGCGGCCCTATTCGCAAAAGCAGATCCTTATCGAGCAAGCACGCACAACAAAGGTGTGCTTAACGGCATCGACCCGATCTTGATCGCAACAGGTAACGACTGGAGAGCAGTCGAGGCAGGTATTCACGCCTACGCGGCTCGATCAGGACGTTATCAGCCAATTACCGATTGGAAGATGGAAGGCCTTGATCTTGTGGGACGCATTGAAGTTCCGATGGCAGTGGGAACAGTCGGGGGGGTTACTCGAGTTCATCCAACGGCTGGCGTGTCGCTTAAGATGATGAAAGTAAAGCAGGCCGACGAGTTGGCGCGTATCTGTGCAGCCGTAGGTCTCATTCAAAATCTCGGAGCCCTCAAAGCCCTATCGACAGTCGGAATTGTTAAAGGCCACATGCAATTGCATGCAGCAAATCTAGCGATTGCCGCGGGAGCTGAAGTTCATGAGATTGCGCGCGTTCGCGAACGTCTGAACGAAATTTTACGAGTCGAGAAACAGATCAATCTCACTCGTGCAAAAGAGATTTTGGCAGCAATACGTTGCGCTGCAAATCCGACTGTTATTTCGTAGTTCATGTTAGCAAGCGTTCCTGGAAAGATATTTTTGCTGGGTGAGTACGCGGTCCTCAAAGGACTGCCTGCTTATATCGCTTCAATCGGTCCCAGATTTGTACTCACAAAAGAGTCCTCACCCAGCTCAGTGTCTGTTGCTACTTTTCACGCAAAGAGCCCGGCAGGACTTTTACGTCGTTCGATGGAATCAATAGAGCACACGGATCTCTTTTTTAAAGATCCTTGGAGAGGTACTGGCGGGTTTGGTGCTTCGACNNATACTACACCTATTCAAAACGAGAGCCCGAGTTCGATTGGCGAAAGGCTTGGGCCGTGTACCGAAGTTTACAACTCAAAACCTCTTCTCAAAACACACTTCCAAGCGGCGCCGATCTCATCATCCAATCCTTAGGAGGCGTGAGAGAAGTTACATTGCCGATTTCTGATGATCAGTCGGATCAAGAGAGTCTTTCTCATAAGATCAAGATTCTGGATTTGAGCCCTCAACTCGATTGGGACTCCGTGCTCGTCTTTTCTGCTTCTCATCTTTCGGGCAGAAAGGTTGCTACCCATAGTCATCTGGACTCATTGTCGACGTCGATAGATTTTTCAAGTCTCTTACCTGTACTTGAAGAAGCAAGGGGAGCATTGCAATCTTCGGACTTTGAGTCTTTCTCACTGGCTCTTACACATTATGCCGAGTCTCTCAGAGCGCTTGGGCTTGAGAGCGAGGCAGCTCATCAAGATCGCAAAGAATTGCTCAAAGTTCCCGGAGTTCTTGGTGTAAAAGGAGCAGGTGCTCTACTATCTGACGCGGTACTAGTGGCCATCTCAAGAGATGCGGATCGTGAGCTGATTGTGTTAAAGGCAAAACAACGCGGACTAAGGCTCCTGGAAAAATCAATCATTGGAGAGCGCGGCTTGGAGCAAAAGAAATGAGCAACTCGATTCGTAAGGTCACCGTTCGGGCCCCATCCAATATCGCCTTAATCAAATACATGGGTAAGACGAGTATTGCTGATAATCTGCCCGCTAATTCTAGTCTGTCCATGACTTTAGACAAACTCAGCACCTATATTGAAGTTCGATCGATTGAAGGAACTCAGCATCGTTGGGTGCCTGAAGCGTTAGATAAGATGCCTAGCGACGCAAAAGTCCCTGAGTTGTCTGGAGCTGGAATTGAAAGAGTTCTGCGACACTATGAAAGAGCTAAGTCTTCGATCATCGAAATCCTGCCGGCTTTTGAGATTTCTTTGGCCCCTGTCACCTCAGTGGAGTTAAGGTCAGCTAACACTTTTCCAGCTGATTCTGGGATTGCATCCAGTGCTTCTAGTTTTGCGGCCATTACATTTGCTACCGCGGTTCACTGTGCAGAAGATATCAATAAGTTTAATACTGTCTTTCGAGATAATCAGACCTTTCGTCGAGCTCTAGCGAGTATTTCCCAAAAAGGTTCAGGAAGTTCATGCAGATCTNNATCGTACAACTGCAGCTTCTGTTCAAAGTGCATTGCCAGAAATGACGGACCTCATTGTTTTAGTCACGCAAGAAGCAAAAAAAGTGTCTTCAAGTAGAGCACACGCACTCGTCGAGACTTCTCCGCTTTGGACAAATCGAGTGGTTCGTGTAGAGGAGAGAACTAAAGATCTTCTCGCGGCGCTTGGCGAAGGAAATATCAGATTGATGTCCCGTATCGCTTGGTCAGAGANNTGCATAGCCTTTTCCATACGTGCGCCGATCCATTTACATACTGGGAGAGTGGAACGATCGACGTACTTACATGGCTCGCTCCTTTTGTGCAGGCAGGGGTGAATACCCCTGCTAATTCAGAAACGAAGGAGTTACCTCCGATCGTAACTATGGACGCTGGTGCGAACGTACATATTCTTGTCCCTACTGAAAAAGCTGCTCACTGGAAGTCTCTGTTAAGGGAAAGATTTCCGCAGTTTCCAATTCTTGAAGATCGGCAAGGAAATGGTCCGGAGATCCTATGAACTGGAATAGTTTTCAGATTGAAGTACCGGCCAAATGGGTTTTAGCCGGTGAGCATGCTGTTCTTCGCGGAGCTGGTGCCGTAGCGCTTCCGCATCCTGAGTTTAGGCTTTCGTTTGATTTTGTACCGAGTTCGTCCAAACTTGAAGTCATTCCCGAAAAAGCAGAATCTGTCGTCAAAGATCTCATTGAAGCCGTGCGAGACCAAAGAGCGCGGGACGACCTTTCATTTATTGAACCTCGGGGACGAATCACTTTGAAAAGTTCCATCCCCATTGGCGCGGGTCTTGGGTCCTCTGCCGCACTTTGCGTGGCAGTGGCACGATGGTTACAACAACCACTCGGCATGCATAAGGACGACATATTTACTTTCGCGCGCGAACTAGAACATCGTTTTCACGGTCGCAGTAGCGGTATGGATGTAGCGGTGACCGCAGCAGGTGAACCAATTACTTTTACTATTGCTGGAGGAGCTAAAACCCTAGGTGTAAGAAAACTGCCAAAGTTTACGTTTCACGATACGGGTCTTCGATCAAGAACTAGTGATTGCGTACATCAGGTGCAGTCTCTTCGTGAAGATCGACCTCATTTCGCAATGAAGATCGATGAACAAATGAGCCAAGCTTCTCGACTGGCGACTGAAGGGCTCATTCGTTATCAACAAGATCATCAAACGGCGCTCGAGATACTGACTCAGTCTATGAATCTCTCACGCGATGCATTTCAGAGTTGGGGATTAAGTCGACCTGAAGTCGAAAGTGTCGAACAAGATCTTCTCGAGTCCGGCGCGCTTGCCGTCAAGATGACTGGATCAGGTGCTGGTGGCTTTGTAGTAGCTCTGTGGAGTTAAATCCTAGCGCGAGATTAAAACGGCGCTTTTCGATAACGATAATTTTCAGGTTCAATCAGTTTGGAGCAGGCGTATTTATAAATGAACCGAGGCGGAGCCACGACTACCGCGCGCGTAAGCCATAAGAAATCCGATACGATCCCAAGGCGTTTAAATGGCTCTTTTCTAATAGCCTCAATTCGTTCAATAGCTAGACCGTTGTCGTAGCCCATGGGCGATTTATGATCGAGCTCCAGATCTAAGAGTGTTCTATAGCTCCAGTAATCACCTTGGTCAGCCAGCATGCGCGACATATATTCGATTGCATCAGCTTTTGGTCGGATGCTTTTTACCTTCTCATGCCGAGTAAGGATGGACACATCATAATTCACAATGGACTTGAGTGCTTTCGACGCTGCGAAGTAGATAAAATTACTGAACGCCATACTGTCTCCATCAAATCGAGCCAAAAATAGTTCCCTCATTTTCCGTCGTGAGTCTAAATTTGATGGGTTCAATCCAATGATGAGATTAATAAGGATTAGTTCCAATCTTTCGCCGCTTGCCTGTTTCAAAGTGTACAGTTTACGAGCGTAACTCATACTTTTCCACAATTTCTGCAATTCATTAAACAGCGGAATAACTTCAGGAGGATGATTACTCCTAAGATCATCGATCGTAAGGCTTAAATGCTTATATCCCCAGTCAAAATCTTCCAAGGGTTGTAATAGGGGTATCTGGTCTAACACTGTCTTGAGTGTTGGGGTTTTTTCCGAAAATTCGGCCCTTCTCCTGGTAGTTTTTAAAGCGTTATAAGCATCAATAATTTCATCTTTGAGCTGCGTGTCTCTGTTGAGATCCGCTATCTGCATTTCTGTTTGAAAAGCGTTCTGTACTTGCTCGTCGTTCAATACGCTTGGGGGAGCGGGGAGCATCAGTACNNGGTTAAAGTAGTCCTGTGCTGATGCGTTCCACATCAACAGACCTGACATAGCAAAAGAGATAAGGATGAAAGATAAGAATTTTTTGATACCCATACGCTAAAAGGGAGCTTTTCGAATCGTATAGTTGCTTCGAACCAGTAAGAAGGAACAAATACCATAAGCCGTCCTAGGTACTGTCGCTAATGCCGACCGTACGCCTCGCCGTAGCTTTAGATTTTTAGCGCCGCCAAACTTGTCTGCGTTGTCTTGGATGACTTCTCGAACTGCTGAAATTTCTAAAGACATACTGGTATTGGTGGTGAGTTTAGCGAGCACGAAATTTAGTCGAAGATCAAGTTCGAGATCAAGCAATGCCGATAGACTCCAATAATTGTTTTGACTGACTAATATTTGTGCCAATAAACGGAGAGCTTCTGCGGTTGGAGTAATTTTCAAAAAATGCCCGTGATGAAATATCTCTACCGGCTGCTGACTGAAGTAATCAAGCGTCCTCATGGACAGAAAATAAATGAAGTTACTCATAGCGACTTTGTTTCCACCTAATCGTGAAACGATGAGACCTTCAATTTCTGAAACGAGATCGGGATCTCTCGAATTAAGGCCGACAATGAGGTTTAGAAAAGCAAGTTCGAGTGAAGTGCCTTTAGCTTGTTTTAAGAAGTATTCTTTTTGCTGGTGATCGAAATGTTTCCAAACCTCTTTGAGAGGGTTATCAACAGTGATCCGCTGATCTTTCAGCTGGCTGTTTTGTCGGACATAAGTTTCGTAAAGCGGGATGATATCCAGAGCGGTCTTTAATCTCGGGTGGGATGAAACAAAGGCTTCGCGCGCATCTCTTGTCTTCAGAGTGGAGTAGGCCTGCATGACCAGATCAAGTCCATCATTGTCGTTAAGTACACTCATTTGTTCGAAGCGCTTTCTATAAGCCTGGGACACGTCTTGATCGGTGAGCGTGAGATCTTTTTGGGGAAGAAGGAGAATTTCGTAAGGATTAAAATTGTCTTGAATTCGAGCGTAGATATCGGTCTGGGCCCAGCTGCAGACTTTGAACGAAAGGAGGTTTAGGGTCCCTAATGTCACCACTAGGAAGAGTGTTTGAATGGCAAACTTCATCGCCGTCGATGACTAACAAAGCTAATCTATTCAGTCAAATAATGAGATATAAACATTATTTGTTAATAAATTCTCTTTTTAAAACGGAGCCTTCCTTAGGCCATAATAAGGCTCAAGTAAGATTCCACAGGTAGCTGCATAAAAAGTCCTTGGAATAAAAGATAGCGGACGTATGCTTTTGTATGCCTTAAGTAGAGGACTAGAAGCCATGAGTTTTATATAAGATTGAATGATTCTAAATGAAGCGATCCAGTTATCATGGTCCCTATAGCGAATAGGATGCACTTCAAAGTCTTTCTCAAGATCAAGAAGTGCCGAGACACTCCAATAATCGTTCTGATCGATCAAAAGCAGAGTTAAAAATTCAATAACTTCTTGTCTCGGAGAAATATGGAGTGCATGGCCCGCGCGTGAGATTTCATTTATGCGAGGGTCGACACTTTCGAGTGCGGTTTTGATCGTATAGAAAATAAAGTTTGCGAGAGCCAGATTATTGCCGTTAAAACGCTCTAGTAAAAGCTTTCGGACCTGGTCTCTGAGTTCATTTTGAAAAGGCTCTAATCCGATGATGAGATTCAGTACCGCTAGTTCAAGTTTTTCGCCCCTCGCATGAGCTAAAGTATAAGTACGTCTCATTTTGTTCATGCCACTCCAGATCCTCTTGAATGGATTGTCGAGGACAACATACTCGAGGTCAGTCGAAGCACCCTGAATAATGCTCAATACTTTTTCGGTTTTGGACGAATTTGGATTCAAAATCTTTTGCTTGAGCTTTAGTGTGTCCAGTAAAAATTTTATCTCTCCACGCTGCAGAAGGTAAGCCTCTCTTTTATCGCGGGTTTGCAGCGCATGATATGCATCGAGGAGCTGATCGCTTGCTTCACTGTCTTTATCGGTGTCGATTAGTTTGATTTGTTCCTGAAATGCTTGATAAACACGTTTGTCGTCTAAAGTAAGGTCATTCAGAGGCAAAAGTAGAATTTCATAAGGATTAAAATAGTGGGAGTTACTCTCTGAAGTCTGCGTTTGCGCAAGAGCGAGAGTTGCGCTCAAATTTGCGCTGAATGAGATAGCTAAAGCAATGAATACGAATCGAGACCTCACCACGCTGGCCGATTTAACAAGACTTATTTATTTAGTCAAGTATGCTCAAAGTGGGGCCTTCTTTAAGCTGTAGTCAGACTGAAGGAGAACTCCACANNCAGGTGGCTTTATAGAGGGTCCGAATCGGCAGGGTCGAAATAAATCGAAGGGCCCGGCGAAACTCTAATGATCGGCGTCCTCCAAAGTTTTCGACATTTGCATTGAGTGCGCGCAACACAGTTTTGGTTCCGACATCGTGCTTATTACCCCAGAACTGAAGCCTAATATCGAACTCCAAATCGAGCAGGGTTACTCTGCTCCAATAGTCATTCTGATCAACCAAAATCCACACCAAAAATTCAACGGCTTCTTTCCTTAATTCGGTCAGTCGTCTGCGTCCTTGGCGCTCAATCTCTAAAGGATTAGGATCTACAGAGTTGAGTGCTGCCTTAACTAGGTAGTAGAGAAAGTGGCTGAATTCTCTACTATTACTAAATCGATTGAGTAGAAGTTCGCGGATCTCCATTCTCGCAATCGAGTCCGTTGGGTCTCGACCTACAATCAGATTAAGAACTGCAAGTTCAAGCTTTTTTCCTCGTGCCCATTTGAGGAAGTAAGCTCTTCGATCATGATCAATCGCATTCCAGATTTTTCTCAACGGATTATTCAAAACTACTTTGTCGAGATAGACTTTAAATGTTTCGTCTTTAGGGTCGAGTAAGCTGTAGAGCCATACTTCGCGAGTATAGTCATAGACGCGAATCGACTCAGTCAGTGGTATGATATCGAGCGCTGCCTTGAGCTCCTGATTTGCTTTTGCAAATTCTAGGCGATTGTCGAGATGCTGAATCTCTCGATAAGCATCTATAATTTGATCTCCAAACTCGCTCTGTGTGTCCCAATCCAGATTCTCAATTTGTTTCAGGTAGGCTTCTCGGACTTCGACATCAGTAAGATCTAATCGATTTGGCGGGAGGAGAAGTATTTCATAGGGGTTGGGATTTTTGTCGTACAATTCTTTAGGAGTGGTCTGCGCAATTGCGCTCGATGTACTTGCTAAGATTAGCCCGCACTTGATGATCAGCCCCAATGATCCCCAAACCCTTTTAGTCATGTCGAGTGCCGATTAACAAACTGATTTTAGGTAGTCAAATATCAGAGTCAAAAACCTTAAAATGGGAGTTTTCGGAATTTGTGATCAGCGCTGAGCAAATTGCCACACGTAATGGAGTAAAAAGCTCGTGGAAGCGTCGCTATTACTTTCCTCACTGCGATCCAGGCATCGAAAAGGTAAGACCGAGGTTCTAAGCGTTTTTCTTTAAGAATCTCACGGAGCTTAAACTTTGTGCTGATATCTCTCGGCTTTTGTTTGAAATAGTAATCGGTATTGAGATCCATTAACGCTGAATAACTCCAATAGTCACCAAGATCGACTAGAAGTCTTGCCAAAAACTCTACCGAGCCATGCCTCAATCGAACTATGGTATTTTGTCCATTTTTTCGAATCATTTCTTCGCTTGCGGATACTTCAGTGGCTGCCGTTTTGATCGCAAAATAGATCNNAATCGAGTTAATATTAAATTTTTGATCTTCTCTCGCTCTAAAGAGTCCAAGGGATCCATGCCGACAATAAGATTGAGAAAGACGAGTTCGAGTTGACGACCCCGGGCGAGTTGCAAAGTGTAATGCCTGCGTTCTTCAGTCATAGAAGACCAAAGCTTTTTGAATGAATTGTCATACACAACTCGCGCCGCATACGTTTGAGAAGGTGTAGGAACGACTTCCATTAATTCAATGTGATTGAGAATAGTTCCTGGTTTTGGGTTTTCACGGAGATACTTTGTTCTCAGTTCTCGTGTCATGATCAACGAGTAAGCATCGATGACTTGATCGCCCCATTCATAATCTTCGGCATCATGACTCAGTTTGAGTTGGGTCGCATAAGCTTGTTTCACTTCTTCGTCACTTAATGATCCCGAAGGATAAGGGATCATCAAAATCTCAAATGGGTTAGCGGTCCTAGCAAGGAGAGTTTCAATATTTTGAGCAGAACTTTGTTGGATGAGCGCGAATGTTAAACCGACCGAAATAAAGACGCTAAGTAGTATTCTATTGAATACAAGTGTACCGCGCGTTCTCAATTTCAGTTGAGTAAAAATGAAATACTTCGAAATATTAAATTGGTCCCTACCCTCACACACTTATTTTTAGTTAGCAGACAGTTCCTGGACCGTCAAATGGAGCGCGGTTGACGAACGATAAGATCTCCACTAGAAATTTTGTGGGGATCAAAGTGTGGGGGTTAAAATTCGATTCAGAAGACCAAGTTTACTTTTTTTGGTGAGTCTAAGTCTCATCTTGTCGGGCTTTTCTGCGAGTCATGTGGTCCGGCTCGTCGACTCACAAGAGTACATTTGGAAGAACAAATCGCCTGACTTCTGGTCGCTCATTCCTGTCTATGAGCAACAAAAAAACGGTGTCTCGTGTTCTCTGGCAAGTTTGACCATGGTCATCAATGCGGCAAGAAACCTAAGAGGAAGAGATTTTTCCTGTGACCGCTTTTTGAGTCAGGACCTTGTTTTGGCCGAAGTGAATGATGAAGTTTGGTGTCGGGGAGTAGCCGAGAACGGCGCAGGGGTCGTGTTAGACGAATTGACCCTCATCGCACGGAAAGCCTTCCATACTTACGGATTGGGCACTACTCAGATAAACCCNNCTGAATTCCGAGCCCGATTTCGAAAGCTCTTGATCCTCAATGAAAAGACGAACGATGATTTTATTATCGTCAATTTTGTTCAAAGCCAGGTGTTTGGAATTACTCACGATTCGACAGGACATTTCTCGCTAGTCGGAGCCTATGATGCTGAACGGAGGAGGGTTCTGATCTTAGACGTCTATCGTCAAATCTATGAGCCCTACTGGGTGCCGGAAGATATTCTTTTTGATGCGATGGTGGCAATTGATAGTGAGTCTGGAAAACCGCGCGGAATGCTCCATATTCGTTTCGGTTCAGAGTCGACGAAGTCTATGGACGCCTCGAATTGACGTTTGGTTCCACTTTCAGGCTTGAGCTTATGAGCAATAGGCTATAAGACCCTACACAGGGATTCATAACTAAGCGTACCCGATTCTGCGTCTTTGGTGCTCATCTTTGTTTTATTGGGCTTGGTTAGTTATGGATCCTTAATATTTTCGAAATATTTTTTAGAAATATTTCAAATCTACACCCGAAGGGAGGTGAAATATGCCAGGTATTGTCATTCGTGATGGAGATTCTTTCGAAGCTGCTCTTAAGAAATTTAAGAAGCAATGCGAAAAAGCTGGCATCCTTTCGGAAGTTCGTAAGCGTGAAGCTTATGAAAAGCCTTCGGTGAAACGAAAAAAGAAAGCGATTGCTGCTCGTAAGCGCCTCGTCAAAAAATCAAGAGGCGGTAGATAATCTGTTGGATCGTCGACTCTTGGTCGATTGATTCATTACAGATTGGCTGCTAGCTCAGCAACAGGTAGTAACAAAATTTTCACTGGCGGAGGCAATTCTGATAGAGTTGTCTCCGCCTTTTTACTTCAAATTCATCAGTTTTCTAAGCAGGAGAGTCCAATGTCCACACCTATCAAAACCCAAGTCTCAGAAGTGATGAAAAGCGCCATGAAGTCCGGGGATAAAGATACCCTCGGTTTTGCAAGAAACCTTCACGCAGCCATTCGCAAAAAAGAGATCGATGACCGAGTCGACTTGGATGATGCTGGAGTTCAAAAAATCATCTCCACTGCGCTGAAACAACGTCAGGACTCGATTGAGCAGTTTAAACAAGGTGGTCGTGAAGATCTTGTTGCTAAAGAAGAAGCTGAACTTAAATTTTTGACACAGTTTATGCCTGCACAGATGAGTGCAGACGAAATCCGTTCCATCGTTGATTGGGCGGTGACGGAATCAAAAGCGGCGAGCGCCAAAGACATGGGAAATGTCATGAAGCTTTTGATGCCTAAAGTTCAAGGACGTGCTGATGGGAAGCTTGTTAACCAAATCGTACGCGAGCGACTGGATAAGTAAGGCCGATTCGAATGATGGGGTCCTTCCTCGTTCGTTCTATGAGCGAGACACGCTCAAAGTATCGCGAGAACTCCTGGGCAAAGTCTTAGTCGTTCGAACGGATCCACACCGTTCACTATTAGATCCCAAAGCCGGCGTAACGGTAGCTAGGATTGTAGAAACTGAAGCGTATCATGGGGATGATCCGGCCTCACATTGTGCGCGAGGTGAGACCCCGCGGTGCTCAGTTATGTTTGGACCTGGCGGCGTAGCCTACGTTTATTTCATCTATGGAATGTACGAAATGCTTAATTTCGTTACGGAAAAAAAGGGGTACCCAGGAGCGGCACTCATACGAGCCGTCGNNCTTCAGGGCCATGATTTAATGCGAGCGAGAAGAGTTTCGCGAGCGGGAGTTCATATTCCTGAAAAACAGTGGACTAACGGACCGGGGCGCCTCTGTCGAGCCATGGGGATCCAAATGTCTGACAACGAAGCTCCATTAGAAGGTCCAAGATTATATGTGGTCGACGATGGATTTAAGCCCAAAAAAGTGGAAGTCTCTAAACGGATCGGTATATCGGTGGGGCTCGATAAGCCGTGGAGATTTTTCATCGCCGGAAATCCCTATGTAAGTAAGGCTCCTAAGACTTAAAAGGTATTCATTGAAAGCTAAGATTACTCCTGAAATCCTCCAAAAGGTCAAAGACGCAGTCAACATCATCGAGGTGGTTGGCGAACACGTTGTCTTGCGCAAATCAGGAGCTAATTACACTGGTCTTTGTCCCTTTCACGCTGAACGAAGTCCTTCGTTTAGCGTCAGCGAAAATAAACAGCTCTATCACTGTTATGGATGTAAAAAAGGCGGCGATCTCCTTTCGTTTGTGATGGAGATCCATGGACTGAGTTTTCCAGAAGCCATCGAAGAGCTAGCTGATCGAGCTAAGATTGTCCTTCCAAAGGACTGGTCGGGTGCAGGCGCTGCCGGTTCTAANNGGCTACCGCGTATAAACTGAATCGTTTTGCTGCCGCATTTTTTCATCAGCAACTCGAACGTCAGGCTCATATTCGAAATTATTTTCAGAGGCGCGGCGTGAACTCTGAATTAGCCCGTACATTTTATGTCGGGGCGGCTCCAGCCTCATGGGATGCGTTATCTAGTTTCTTTGTAGAAAAAAAGGCTCCGCTTCCTCTAGCAGTCGAACTTGGACTGATTAAGCCCTCTCAAAAAGGCGGACGTCCAGGCGGTCCCGGGTATTTTGATCTATTTCGCAATCGAGCGATATTTCCAATCTTGGATCTCCGTGGAAAAGTAGCAGGATTTGGTGGAAGAGGCTTACCCCTTCCAGAAGGATCGATGGACGTAGGAGGGGAGAGTCCAAAATATCTCAACTCAAACGAGTCTCTAGTTTTTCAAAAAGGCAAACTCGCATATGGGCTCTATCAGGCACAGAAGCATGTTCGCGAAAAAGACGAGGTCATTTTAGTTGAAGGATACTTCGACGTTCTAGCGCTCCACGCTGCTGGTTTTCAAAATGTAGTAGCTACTTGCGGGACGGCTCTCACTCCTGATCATTTAAGTTTATTTAAAAAATTCTGTACCAAGGTGACGGTTCTCTTTGATGGAGATAAGGCCGGCATTAGTGCCACAGATCGAGCCATGGAACTTGGCCTTCAGCATGGTTCAATCCTATATGGCGCAGCGATGCCACCCAACTTAGATCCGGATGAGCTTTTGTTTGATCAGCAGACCGGGGTGCCAAAGGTAGATGGTGTCGCCAAGATGCAGGAAATTCTTAATGCGGCCACTCCGCTCTTAGACTCGCGCATTGCCGCTGCAGCAGTCCATAGTCGAGCCGGCCCTGAGGCGATGACTCAGGCGCTGAAACAAGTCGCAACTTGGTTGGGTCAATATCGTGATCCAGTGGGAAAAGAGGTCAGAGTCAAAGCGGTATTGGATCAGTTTGGAGTTTCTAGGCAACTCCTGGATCAGGCGATTTCATCAACGGCCGGAAAAACTCGTCCAGCTGCGTCTGCTGGACCTGTCGCTGGGATCGGTAACCCAAACAAGATCCAGATCCAAGTTTCGCCTGCCGGGGTGCCAATTAAACGTCCTCCACGTCCGAAACCGCTGTCTCAGCGCGAGATTGTACTACTGACGGGGCTAGCGAGGGGGGGCCGGTTTTCGCAAATTTTGGCAGAAGCTAGGGCCAGTTTGCCACCAAACCAGGGAATTTATGACCTCTTTGAAAACGAAGCCGCTAGAGAATTTACACGGAAGCTCCTTACTGAACCAGGTGCCGTGGATCGGTTTCGCGCCTTACCTGAAGCCTTTTTAAGGGAGATTGAAAACGCTGAACTTCGTTCAGTCCTGACGGAAGCTTTAATCGAAGGTGAAGCATCCTTCGAAGAAACCGAAGTAAAAAGAGCTCGCGATCAATCGATTGCACGAAATTGGGCACGTTTTTCGCAGCAAATCAAAACGGCGCTCGCTGACGCAGAAACCAAAAAAGACGCACAGTTACATGCTCAACTGATGAAAGAATACCTTGACGTTCAGCGCAAAATGAAGGAGTTTATCAGCTTCTATGACGAAGCCTAAGGACACCCCAACGACCTCACAGTCGAACACTGCTGAGACCGCAGCCAATTTGTCTAAAAATAAAGAGATCAAGAAACTTCTCGATATGGGAGTCCAGCGTGGCTATCTCACNNGATCTTGCTTCAGGATAATGAAATCGAAGTCATCGATTCGACTAAACGTCCGAAGGACGCAGACGATGATGGCGACGACGCTGAAGAGTCTCCGCTTGGGATTGCCCCTGTTGCGGATGATCCTGAAGAAACTCCAGTCGCAGCAGCTGATTTTGCGCGTGGAGCAGATCCAGTTAAACTTTACTTAAAGAAAATGGGAAGTGTTTCCCTTCTTACTCGTGAAGGCGAAGTTGAAATCGCTAAACGAATTGAAGAAGGTGAGCTTGAAATTCTTCGCGCTCTTCTCGTTTCAAAACTTGGCACTATCGCGATCGTTGAGTTGGGTGAGCGACTTGAAACTGCACGCACCAAAGTCAAAGATGTGATTCGCGGTGTGGATGAAGAAATTTCGATCGACGACGAAAAAGTTTACTTAGAAAAAGTAGTCAATGCGATTTCCAAAGTGAAAGCGCTTTTGAGCTACCAAGAAAAAGTGGCAGATAAGCTCGTCGGACCTGAATCCAAAAAGACTCCGGTCAAAGAAAAAGAAAAAATTGAGCAAGAAATTGAGAAGAAGGAACGCCAAGTCGAGTCCAGCTTCCAAGGGATTGCTTTCAATCGTAAGACGATCAACGCTCTCTCATCTCGAATCAAAGGATTCTGGGCGCGCGGCAAAGATCTCTTAGATGAGAAGAAAAAGGTTTTTGACTACCTCGGAATCAAAAAGAATGACGACATGCGAGAAATTGCGCGTCGATACGCCGAGGGTGGTCCCGAGATTTTTGCTCTTTGTAAAGAATTCGATGTAACTGATCAAAAGCTAGCTCAGCTCGTTCAAACTGAACAAGATGTCAGCGGCCGCATCGAAAAGCTCGAAGAAGAAGCAGGCGTTGTAATTGAAGAGCTTCGTCGTATTCACGACAGCCTGACANNATCTCGATCGCGAAGAAATACACGAACCGCGGTCTGCAATTCCTCGACTTGATTCAAGAAGGCAACATCGGTTTGATGAAAGCGGTTGATAAGTTCGAGTACCGTCGGGGATACAAATTCTCGACTTATGCGACTTGGTGGATTCGCCAGGCGATCACTCGCGCTATCGCTGACCAAGCTCGTACGATCCGTATTCCGGTTCACATGATTGAGACGATCAATAAGTTGATCAGAACTTCTCGCCTTCTTGTGCAACAACTCGGACGTGAACCTACACCTGAAGAGATCGCTCAAAAGATGGAACTTCCGGTCGACAAGGTTCGTAAAGTCCTCAAAATCGCTAAGGAGCCAATCTCTCTCGAGACACCTATCGGTGAAGAGGAAGATTCGTATCTGGGCGACTTTATCGAAGACAAGAAGATCATCAATCCTGCAGATGCAGTGATGAATATCAATCTGTCTGAGCAAACCCGTAAAGTGCTTGCGACTTTGACTCCTCGTGAAGAGAAAGTCCTCCGCATGCGCTTTGGTATCGGTGAAAAATCTGACCACACTCTCGAAGAAGTGGGTCAGGACTTCTTCGTTACCCGTGAACGGATTCGTCAGATTGAAGCAAAAGCACTTCGCAAGCTTCGTCATCCATCACGAGCCAAATTGCTCAAAGCATTCGTCGATTAATCGAAAGGCGTTATGAGATCCATTTTCAGATCTTGGAAAATAACGCTGGCCCTGGTTGTGACGCATATTGTTATTTTAGGTTTGGCTGCGCACCCGAGCTATGCACTGGTCAAAGTCTCGATCGTAGGCGACGTGAATTCTTCTAAAATCGAAGGAAGTCTACCAGCGAGTGAGCCCTCGGCAGCAAAAGTTGGAATCGGTGGAGGATTACTTCTTGAGCTTCCATTTGGTTTGGAAATCGGAGCCCTCTATCATCCCAGGCAACTAGGTACAGGTAGCGAAAACTTGAGTGCGCGTTACTTGATGGTGCCTGTGCAGATGCGCGCATACCCAATTCCGTATTTTACTCTGGGTTTAGGCGGCTATTACGCTCAAGGCATCGGCAATATTCAAAACGAGTTTGCTAGCACTAAAACTTCTGAAACGTTTGCACAGATGGAGTTTAAAAAATCAGACTTTGGTCTACTCGGCACCGTTGGTTTTGATCTGCCTATGGGTGCATTGATCTCACTCATCATCGAAGGTCGATACGCTTACGGTCTAACTGGCCTAGGCAAATCAAGTTCTGTCTACCGCGACTCCAAGTGGCGCGACGTGCACGGGCTCGTTGGGTTTAGGTTCGGATTGTAAAGGTCGGCCCGACCTTTTGGTAGCGCATATGCGTTATCTCAGATTTTAGGCAGCTTCACGCTTTTAGGAGCACTAGGGCTTTTCGGCAAACTGTCAGTTTGTACTGGCTTCGGACGAGCAAGATTATCGATCATTTTTAGGTAGTGGTTGTTCTGACCATTTCGATCCAAGAACTTTTTCGACTTAATTAGATGAGGCAATTGGCTTCGGATGCCGTCTTGGATAGTTTCTGCAAGGTCGGGTCGTTCTTTAGCTAACCAAAAAAGAGTGCCGCTGATGTCGTACATGAAAAGATGATGTGCCTCTTCGGGAGGCATGGATGAGTAAGTTTGGATGTAATTTTTGATCATGTCTTTTGTAAGAGTCGATCTGTCTTTCATGCGTGCGATCATGTTTGACGTCTCCAATGGAAAATCTTTCAAAGACTCTTCTGTAAATAGGGATGCGAGCACCTTTTGAGATGGCTTCTCAGTCATTCTAACCACTTTTAAGAGAGAAGCTTTTTCAAGACTTGCATAGCCTTCAGATCCATTTTTCCGATTGTCCGAGACCGAGTTATTCATTTCAATCAATCGTTGATCTAAATAAGTAGTGGCTGCCGCTGATCTCTTAGGGTTCATGGCAACATATTGCATAATCCCCAAATCCGAGTGTGAATGAGGGTGATCCAGATTTCGCTGTTTGCCCGTCATTATTAGCTTTGCTTCGACTTCAGCGTCGTAGATCTTCAGCTCATTTAATAAGCCAATTGCAATAGATTGTTGTGCCGGGCCTTCGTCTCCCTTAGCTGCCGATTTGATTATCTTTAGGACCGAAGGTTGCCGAAGTTTATTCGAAAACGCGAGGTCGCGCTTATATTCTGCGAGGAAATGCTCAGTCGTTGGATTGGGTCCAATGGAGTCATCTTTGAGCTGGTCTTCGTGTATCTTGATCTGTTCGCGCAGAAAGGAGGTAGAAAGCTCGACGTTCGAACCTAATCCTTCTGAGGCGCCATTATCTCCTGACTCTCGAAGTGCAGCTCGAAGTACCGCTATTCCGGCAATATCGTTCATGAGCGTTTTGGATATTGAATCATCTTTTTCAAGCTGAACACGCCAGTCACTGTAGATCTGCGCATCTAGGCGATTATTCTTCGATCCAAGTGCCATCGCTCTCTTATTTTTTTCCATCCATCTGAAAACGAAGTAATTGAGAGCGGTAGATTTTTTCTGAATCAGTGTGCTCACTTCGCTTGCGCTCTTAAAATTAAAAGCTTGTAAAACGTAATTTTGAAGGTTTTCTGCGTAGGTTCCGTTGAGCTTAAATACCGCTTCTATGTAAGGAAAAGGGTCCGAATCCAAGCTTTTATCAAAATCTCCGCGACAGATCTGGCAAGCCGATGCTTGAGATTCGAAGCAACAGAGCTGACATCCATATACCTTATCGATTTGAAGTCTTGATGTATTATGTGCGCCCAAAAATCTATGAAGGGTCTCATGAAATAAAACAGATCGGAGGACTTTATCTGGTTGAGCAGCAGCACCTATGGACTGCATGGATAGTTTGAGTCTGCCCCCGTCACTTGATTCGTATTCGCCGTATTGGGTACTGGTACGATACTTTTTATTCAGTTCATCTTGAGTGCGATCACAGGTGATTTTAAGTTCTTCTTGATCGGACTGATACAGGCTTTCGACAGGTTGGTAGATCTTGAGTCCTGCTTCACCGAGTCCCGATAAACAGCGCTGGGCTTCGGCTAGCATCGGCTGGATTTGAGACTGAATTTGACCTTTTTCTTGGTCAGTACAGTTCTCGAATTTTTCAATCACTCGCATCGTTTTAATCTGTGCGACTAGCTCCGATAAGGTGCCTGGGGCAGTATCCGGCGCACACGAATCACTATTCAAATTTGAGGCGAGGCTACTCGAACTGAGTGCGACAGCAAAAATTAGAATAGGTCCTGTGAACATGAGTTTTCCTTACTTAGATAAGTATTCTATTTCTTATCGGTATACCTGGAGCGAACATTACGGAGGTATGCCGTACCTTGGGGTAGCGCAGGAGCGTCATGGATCCAAGCGAACATTACCAACTCAGTCGTCAAAAGAGTTTCTTGCTGCATCTTGCATTGATCGCATCGTCGATCGCTTTTCTAAAATTCGACATTGTACCAGATTGGAATTATGCGACGGCTGTTCAATTGAGTTCTGATTCGCGAGCGTTCCCAATCCGGTTTCAATTTGAAAAGTTAATTGCCGGTCTGCTCGTATTTTTAATCGTTCGGTTCGGACTTAAGTGGGACATCGTAAAAAAGACTTCTGCTGAGAAACTAATTGGACAATCTTTATTTTTTGCAGTTTTTACTTCGATCGTTTTGTTAGTACCTGCACTTTTGATCCAATATGTGCGTTTGGACCCAAAGCTTCCTGATATCACTTGGATTTGGGCCATTCATAATTTGTTGTTCGTATCTTTTGGTGAAGAAGTGTTGTTCCGAGGTTACCTGCAAAATGGTTTAACTCGATTGTTTCGTGCACAACTCAAAGGAGCTCGCTCAGTTCCGCTTATCTTGACGGCTCTATTGTTTGGTCTCACGCACTTTCAAGGTGGTTTAGCTTATGTCACGTTGGCAAGTATTGCCGGTCTTTTTTACGGGTTAGTGTTTCAGCGCGCAGGACTTCCAGGTGCAGTCCTGACCCATTTCTTGGTCAATCTCACCCACTTTTGCTTGTTTAGTTATCCTTCACTCGTAACTCACTGAGGAAATCGCATGATGAGCTCTAAGACAAAACAGATTTGTGTCCTTCTCTTTGCCTCTCTTCAGTTGGCGCTCCTCAGTGCGAATAGCTTAGCGCAGACCAAAACGCCAATCTTGATCTCTCCCGGGATATACACTGGAAATGGAATAACGGTAGTCGTTCGTGAGGTGCCTGGAGCTCCGGTAGTCCACATCCGAGCCGATGGTGAAATAGACGGAGTCATAGAGTTTGCAGATTTTTATTTGTCATTACCGAAAGGGATAGCTTTCATTTCTCCTTATGGAGATTCACCCGTAAGATCGAGCTTAGAGAGTTTACTCAAGACTCGAGGTCAGCTCTATCAACTGCAGTACGATGCCTTAGATGAAAGTGGCAAAACCCGCGTTCTCGCTTTTCAGCTAGGTGGCTTCACAGATGCCAGAGACTTTGAGATCGAGCTCGCAATCGATTTATCGAGTCAACGTCTCACGGCACTTCGTTCGGTCAGAAAAATTGCAAAATGGAGTCTTCCAAATGGTTGGCACTCGGGACCAATGAAATATCTATCGAGTCAGCTCCGGTGTGACGGACTGTTACTGGGATTGAACGACGCTAATTAACATCAGACAACTGGTAATGGGGTCCGATTATAATGCGTAGCTCGTCGATTCGATCATAGAGCTCCAGCGCAGCATCCAAAAGCCAGTCATTACTTTTTCGGGTATTAATCTGAAACATGAGTTTCCTGTACTGATTTGTGTACACTTCTCTAAAAAACTCGCTCCTTAAGCTCGCCAAAAATACATCTAATTTGTGATAGAGTGTAAAATTCTCAAACAACTGATCAGCTACCCAATCTCCATGGATGTCTCGTGGCTCAAAGCTTAAGAGCTGGGTTAAGCGAAGGCCTGTTTGAGTAGTTTGATCTCGAAGTATCACCCCCGCATAAGAGTTCTTTTTAAGATTAAGTCTAGAGGTCTTTAAACGTTCGGCGATATCGAAAACTTCTAGATATGCTGGCTTAAATGCCTTCACAAACTGATCGAGACGAACAATAGCATTGAGTGCTGAAGAGGTGAGTAGTGATCTCTGGGTTCTATTTTTTGGTTCTTTTAGTGCTTCCATCGAAGTTAAACCCAACATCTTCATACTCTCTTTTGCTCTGATCAACTCAGCTATGATGGCCGGAATTTCGTCAAGAGAGGCAGTAGGATATTTTTTTATTGGGGTTCTAGTGGCTTCACCAAAGAAGGAAGTCATTATCTTTTCTTTGTTGAGTTGAGCCGTATGAACATGAGTGAGCTCATGGAGCATTGTAGGAGTATCCAAAAATGGGCTCGTGAGTGCCTCGACAAAGGCCTTTGTTGAGAGAGCGACGAGTTTAGCGTCCATTTCCCATTGGTCACCATTCACCACGGCGTGGGCCGCATGTCGCACCGAAGGTACCCAATAAAGTTTTACGTCATAGTTGCGCTGGAGTCTTTCGGCGTAGCGACTCAACGCATGCTCACTTCCTGGCTTGATGATAATCGCTCTCTCGGCACGACTTTCTTCAACACTCGACTCGATCCCTTCATCCTTGAGGCGATTCACAATATTTTGAATGCTGAGAGGTTCTGAGAAATTCGGTCGTACCGACCCCATGTAGGCAATAAACCCGCTGTAATCTTTGTCTTCTTCGAAGTAGCGCTGGCAATCGACCAGTACTTGAGGATCGTGGGCTTGAACCAAAGGCGCTAAAAACCAGAAAGCTAGCATCTGAATTCGAAAAGCACGGTAGACAAAGTTTGCGGTTCTCAGGAGTGGGTTGAGCATAGTGTTTTTAGTTGGTTTTGACATGTAGCATCATAATTTGGAAAAATCCAATGATTTCCTGTTATAAATTATTGTTTTTACTAAATAATTAAATAGCTGACTGAATCGCGTTTTTTCGATACAAGGAGCGACCACGCATTTAGCCATTGGAGGCAGATTTTGTCGGTTTTCCGAGAACTTATAAATCGAGTTTTAGATCCGGCCAGGGGTACTCGCGGCAGCCGTATTATTACGGTGATGTGCTTGTCTATCGGTTTCACGGGATGCTCGGTGGATCTCTTCTCAGACAAAAGTGCCGATGACAGCGTTCTCAATCGTAAAACCTATCGTGAGGTCAACTTAGACTGCGCCAATATGGAGCTCTCATCCAATGAGATCGACGTTCCAACCTTTCGCGCGATCTTAAAGTGCATGAACTCAAACGGCGGGCTTAAAGAGTTGGCGGAGCTAGTAGATCCGAAGCTTACCTCGGATGAAGAACTTGATCCGATCATGAAAGCGATCACGGAGCATTTTCTTAAACGTCCAAAGACTCTCTATCAATTCGAAACACTCTTTCATCATCTCAAAGACCGAAACCTACTTGATCAANNGAAGATTTGAGTTTGATCTTAAAATATCCTGATTTCGTTCGTTCTGTGCTTCAGCTCGCAAACGAGTTTCAGTCGGATGCAGGAGTTCAGGCTCTTGCTCGCATTTCGGAAAAAATTAATGCGACAAATGTCGATCGGATGATCGACGCTACCTTACTGCTTCTGAACTCGAAAGCGAATCAGGAAATGCTGGCGCAATTTAGGTCGGATCGGGTCGGCGGTCGCAGTTTAGAAGAGGTAACCGGTTCCATCCTGAGCTTTCTCAGATACAGAACTCAGCCGGATAACGAACATCTCNNAGCGGCGGATGGAAACTTTTTTCCAAGCTGGGATCGTACGATTGGAAATACACCAGCACAGATCCGAACCAGTATTCCTCGCCAAGCCACAGTCATGAAGACTGTATTTGGTAACAATGGTGAGCTCATTAATCGCATCGCAGTGCTGCATCAATTGCTCGATAAGCCCATCCACTGTATTAGTGGTTCACAAAGTGTAGAGGATCCTCCACTTTTTTTCCTCAATGAGCTCTCACGGATAAAAAGTACCGATGCTCGGTATTTTGTCAGGGTGGATAAATTACTCACGATTGTGGCGGCAGATCCGCTTTGCGACTTACCAACTAATTTTGGATTTCATTATCAGGCAATGATGGATTTGGCAGATTCATCAGCGATTGAACCTGCTGCAGAGCTTTTGCAATCATTGCATAAGTTTGGACTTGGAGTTCCAGTACTTCATTTTCTGAATGACATTGGTGACAATCAAAAAGGCGGTATTATTCTAGCCACTCCAGCGCTAGCAGAAGTAACCGATCGTGATGCGTGGGAGAGTATTTATCTTCTGATGGCGTTACTTCCGCCCGATCAACGTGAAACAGTTCAAAGTGCTGCCAGATTTTTGTTAGAACCCGTTTCAGGTGGTGCGAGTCTTTATGATCTTTTAACAGTCGCACTGGATCATGTTCGCCCAGAAACTTTAGCGCGAGTTATCCGTGGACTCGACCAACTTGAAAAAAGTGGAGAATTTGAAAAAATTCTCAAAACCTGCCGCACTCTCTTTCATGCAGACACTGGGCGCCCCTTTGTCGATTATGTGCAAAGCCTCCTATCCGATGCACCTAAGCATCGAAAGCTCTTTCAGAGTCTCGTTTCTTTGAGTCAAAAGGGTGAGGACGGTGCCAAATTTGATGCTGCTCTCGCCATGTTTTCTCGTATGTCGCAAGTGCAAGGACCTGGCACAAAACTCAGTGAGTTAGTTGGAGTCGGAGTTTCACTCTTTCATAACTACGTCACTCGTTCCCAGTTTCAGATTACCCTCACTGAAGAGCCTGCCTTGCCTGCAGTTCAGGATCGCCTCATGCATGACTTAGGTCGTGCATCGCTCAAGAGATACGCACCCGTAATGCATGCCAATGCTACAGTCGACTACTGCCGCAAGGTACAAGTAGGAGTAGATTTTGAGAAACAACTGGATGTCTTTTTAGCCTGTGGTGAGCAACTGGATGCAAGCCTTCAACCTAAAACTCCAATCGCTCGCACGCTCGTCTTTTTAAACCAAGAGAAAAACTCCCGAGGCGAGACTTACCTC
>DBAE01000139.1:39242-61419 GCA_002291495.1 Bacteriovoracaceae bacterium UBA1018
TTGAGCCCTTAGGACGAGTGCTGCAGCCAGTATTTTCGAAAGCTCGAGTTGAGTTTCAAGCCGTGCTTGGATTTGCAGCGGATGTTTTGGAGCACGAAAAACTTCCTCAAGTGATTAAACTTGCGAGAGAGGTCACTGATCCTAGCGCTCAAGAGATGGCTCGTGAAGAGGCTCATGAGCAAGAAACAAGAGAGCGTAATCTCAATCATCTGAGAAACGTGTCGATTGATCATGCCTCGATCAAGGACTTTTTGAAACAATATGAGTGCTTAGATGATGGCAAACATGATCAACGCATCCAAGAGCTCATCCATGAGTATCAATATGCCATCAATGTCTGGGAGTACCCAAACGGTCATGCAAAATACAGTTGGACCCAAGAAGAGTTAAAGAAAAACCTGAAACAACTCTTTGAAAAAGTGGGTGAGAAAGCCGCCTTGCTGGATGGCGCACTCAACATCCTTCAGTACTTTGGACAAGGGGTTTATTCTTCAGATCCAGACCAAAGATCAAAAGACGGAATACGCGTTAATCCACAATTTGATCCTGGATATCTGGCAAATTGGATTAAAGAGCGTTCTGGGGACTACCAAGCTGTTCCGCTCATGTATTCTGATCAAGACAGACCAAAAGTGCGTCTACTCAGCACTTTAGATCGTCTTGAGGTCCTCCTGGTGAACGCAGATTTTAAGTACATTTTGCCTGATAACTTCGCGCTCAAGTTCTTAGCGATGATTGGAGATTCNNTTCGTGGGGGGATGAAGATCGAATCTATTGGCCACAAGCAATTCAGGACAAGTATCCAAGAGGCGCTCGACCACCCACATTGAGAGAGACCAATGATAAGATCATGGATACTCTCAAGATGTTCAAAAAAGTTTTCAAATTTCTTGGAACTAAGGGTCCACCCGAATGTGGCAACAGGATTAAAAATCCATTGATTAAGCCGATCCCAGCGTGGGTTCGCAATGCGATGTACAATATTGAACAAGTCTTGCCAGTGCTTGAAGAAAACTTGCCGGGGAGTGGCCATAGACATCAAAACGGTTTGAAAGTTTTGAGAAATGTATTTTATGAGCTCCATAAAAGTACGCCATGGACTTATCGCAGTCCCGATTCAGGTTGGGACAATAACCTAAGCGTTGTTACTCTGCTTGTAAGGCTGGGTTTAATCAGGCAGCTTGATCGACAAATGCATCTCTTCAGTACCGATAGTGACATGCGAGAGTTGACTGCATTTATCACTTCTCTGGTTCGAGCTTCAGGCTCAAAGGATACGGCACCGCTTGTTCAGTCGATTTTTGGTCAGAAAGATCAAAAGCTCGTCTGGAATGTATTTGATCAAGTTTTTCCGCTGTTAGATGGAACTCCAGAACAGGTGAGTAACCTCAAGCATCTTGCTTTTTATAGTATCGAGGAAGCTGAAAAGCTGAAGATTATTCCAGAGGCTATTACTTTCTTGAAACACTCGATCGTAAGTTCGAGTGATAAGCAAACGAGAAGAAATTTAGACTTCTTGGCTAAAAATGCGCATTTGATTAATGATCTCCTAAAAGATCCAGAGACAGCAAAAATCATGATGCGAGTCGCACGTCGCGCCGATAGCGAAAAGACTGCGCTAAGAGATTTTCTACTTTGGGTATTTGAGAATCATACTATTGGAGCAAATACGCTGAAGGTGCTCCAGGAAGTAGATCATGATCCGAAGGCTCATGCGGCATTTGATACCCTTCAGGATCGACTGAAAGCCGTCCAGGAAACTTCTGCCTACCAGCGACTCCATGTAAAAGATCTTGTCAAAGATTTGTTGGATTACTTTGATGGCAGCGGGACAGATGTAGAAAATAGAACGGCTATCACGGTCAGGAAATTTTTCGCCGCTCGGATGCGCCCGATCCGCACTGGGGGCGCCGTCTATTCAGGTGAGCTCGAAGAGTTCTTGTTGCTTGCTTCGCGTAAGCCCGAGAATTTTTATCAAATGCTCGATGGATTGAGTGAGTTTTTCAAGTCTCCTGCGTGTCAAGATTTTCTCAATTTGGTGGATAGAACTCTTTCGAAAAGCGATCGAATCCATTGACTGCAAAAGGGCTCAGGCAGATGATAGGAGCATGCCCAATATTGACGTCCAGTCCCTCACCGAAGAGATCAAAGAACGTAGTAAATTTGTTGATGAAATCCTAGCTGAAGCATCCCAAGTCATCGTTGGCCAAAAGGTGTTACTTGAGCGCTTATTGATGGCATTGCTTTGCGATGGGCATGTGCTTTTAGAAGGACTTCCTGGCCTCGCAAAGACACTGACGATCAAAACGTTAGCTGACATTTTACATGCGAGTTGCCAGCGTATCCAATTTACCCCTGATCTTTTACCGGCTGATTTAGTTGGAACCATGATCTTTAATCAAAGTACGGGACAGTTCACAGCTAAGAAGGGTCCAATCTTTACAAATCTGGTACTCGCGGACGAGATCAATCGTGCTCCCGCAAAGGTTCAGAGTGCGCTGCTCGAAGCTATGGGTGAACATCAAGTGACGATTGGTGAGACCACCTATAAACTTGAAAGTCCGTTCACTGTTTTAGCTACACAAAATCCGATCGACCAAGAGGGTACGTATCCATTGCCTGAAGCGCAGCTGGATCGTTTCTTGTTTAAGGTCAAAGTTGGTTATCCAACTCTTGCTGAAGAAAAGAGCATCCTCAATCGTATGTCAGGAGTGAGCTCAATTAAGGCGCGAAAGATCTGTCACCCTTCGACAATTCTTGAGGCTCGCGAGCTTTGCGCCAAGATCTACATGGATGACAAACTTAAAGATTACATCTTGGGGATTGTGTTTGCGACACGCTTTCCAGAAAAAGCGGGCCTTCCTGAACTTAAAAACATGATTCAAGTTGGTGCGTCTCCTCGTGCCACTCTTGCTCTTGCTAAATCGAGTCGCGCTAGCGCTTTCATTAAGCACCGCGGATTTGTCACGCCTGAAGATGTGAAGTCGATTGCGTATGATGTCTTAAGACATCGCATTTTAGTCTCGTTTGAGGCCGAAGCAGACGGAATTGACAGTGAACATATTATTAAACGGATCTTGGAGAGGGTTGAAGTTCCCTGATGTTACCAGAGGAGCTGCTGAAGAAAGTCAGGCAGATTGAGATAACGACTCGTAAGATGGTTGATGATGCCATGTCTGGGCAATATCGCAGCCACTTTAAGGGGAGTGGTGTGCAGTTTTCTGAGCATCGAGTTTATCTACCCGGCGACGATGTTAGACATATCGACTGGAAAGTCAGTGCGCGGTCGCGTGATCCTCTGATCAAGAAATATGAAGAAGAGCGAGAGCTCACGGTCTTTTTGATCGTCGATGTCTCTGGATCCGAGTTTTTTGGCTCTACATCTCGGCTGAAAGCAGAGGTGTCTGCAGAAGTCGCTGCGATGTTGGCTCACGCTGCAATTCATTCAGGTGATCGAGTTGGAGCACTCCTTTTTGCAGGTGGTGTTGAGAAAGTTATCCCTCCAAAAAAGGGACGTCCTCACATTTTGAGGATTGTGAAAGACCTCCTTACCTACGAACCTAAGTCTAAAGGTACTGATCTCGCTGGAGCGCTGGATGCGGCCGGCAGAATCATGAAACACAAAGGAGTGGTTTTTGTGTTGAGTGATTTTATCGCAAAAGATTATCAAACAGCGCTTAAATGTCTGGCTCGCAAACATGATGTTGTTGCGGTTCGTGTCGGAGATGAGCGAGAGCAATTGGTCCCCAATATTGGTCGGGTGCTTTGGCTTGACCCAGAGACAGGGCAGGAAGCCTTAGTTGATACAGGATCATATGCTTTTAAAAAGTGGTTTAAAGAGTTTCAGGAAAAGCAGCTCGCCGAAAGTCAGAGTATTTTTAAAAAAGGAAAAGTCGACGAGCTTAGGATTTTGACGAAAGAAGATTATGGCGACGCGGTGGTGCGGTATTTTCGGGCAAGATCCCGCAAAAGAAAATAAGTCATCCGTTCTTCGTGCTCAGGCTAAGAACCTACGGGTCCTTGGACTTCTGTGTACGTGCGCCTTGAGCTTGAGTGCTGCTCAAGTATCGATGGTTTACGCCCAGGATCCAGACCCTAACCAATCTCCAAGTTCAGCTCCAGCAGACGCAACATTTCTTGCTCTTCCGACCGTCAATGTGCAGCCCATGGAAGCTGCTAAGACCTATTTTGTGGGAGACCGTGTTGTTCTTAGAACCGAGCCGGCGGAGGTTGGGGATCAAATGCAGCTTGTGCCCAATGATCAACTCTTTGATCAGGGATGGACGATCGGTGCTGGTCTCGTAGTAGTCCCTATTAAAACGGGCCAACTGACTCTCCCCTCAATTGGGCTTAAAAATACCCAAGGTCAACTTGTTGCCCGAACCAATCCAATGACTCTGCAGGTTCAGTCTGCGATCAACAAAGATGATCCGAAGCCCCAAGAACCTGCTGCTGTTCAACCTCCAGTTCGAGTAGGATTTCCACTTCTTTGGACGATCATTATTTCGGTCTTAGCTTTGGCTCTCATCACAGTGTTGGGAGTATGGCTCTTTCGCCGGATTCAGGCTGTTCGTAGGTCTCGCATGCCACCGAAACCTGAAAGACCGCTGCATGAATCGATTTTGGATGAGCTCAGTGCACTTGCTACTCGAGGATTGCTTCAAAAAGGGGAGTATAAAAAATACTATTTTGGTATATCCGAAATATTGAAAAAATACTTTGGACGTCGCTTTGATTTTGATGCACTTGAATCGACTTCAGCTGAGCTGATGCACTCCTTGCGCGAGCGGGCTGGTCTTTTATCAGCCGCACAGTTAGACAGCATCTCTGAATTGTTTGAACGTTTGGATATTGTCAAGTTTACGGACCATCAACCTTCCGAGTCTGATGCTGTTTCATGTTTGGAACAGGCAAGAAAAATCGTCGAAGAAACCCGGGCAAGAACAGAGCCTGCCTTGAATCAGCCGCTTGTGGATTATTCAAAGCTCTCGCAATCCGTTGAACGAGGCCAACCATGAGACTTGCGGATTGGGGTTACCTCTTTGCACTCATCATTATTCCGCTTCTTCACCGCTGGTGGATCAAACGTAACTCGCCTGCTCGAGTTAGTTTTCCTATTTCGATCCCGAAAGAGGCCATCAGTTGGAATCCACTTAAGTGGTTATTTCTGATTAAGTATGTGGGTTTAGCATTTGTCGTGCTGGCTTTGGCTCGTCCGCAAAATAGTTTTAAACAAACCGAACGCACTGTGAGCGGGATCGACATCATGATGGTGATGGACGTCTCTGCCAGCATGAATATCGAAGACCTCGCGGATCGATCTCGCTTTGATGTCGCCAAAGATACGATGGAT
Source organism: Bacteriovoracaceae bacterium UBA1018 (assembly GCA_002291495.1). Taxonomy (GTDB): domain Bacteria; phylum Bdellovibrionota; class UBA1018; order UBA1018; family UBA1018; genus UBA1018. The sequence goes on from DBAE01000139.1 coordinate 44,596, forward strand.
AGCTTTGTGAGAGGACGACAAAACGACCGGATCGGATTTTTGGTCTTTAGTGGTGAACCACTGACTCTTGCCCCACCCACCTTGGACTATGGACTTGTTCAAAAAGCGATTCGAGATGCTGAGATTGGAGTTCTGAAAGACGGCACGGGTATCGGTGACGGTTTGTCTTTGGCGGTCAATAGGCTGCGTAATTCTCGTGCAAAGAGTCGAGTCATCATCTTGCTGACAGACGGAGATAATAATGTCGGACAAGTTGATCCAGCCACAGCTGGTGAACTTGCTGCAGGATACGGGATTAAAGTCTATACCATCGCTGTTGGTAAAGAAGGCCGTGTTCGGATGCCGATTAGACGCCAAGGAGTTTTTGGAAATCCGGTCACAACTTATCAGTGGTTTGATAATGCCCTTAACCCAGAATTGCTCCAGCAGATTGCAAAGTTGACTGATGGACGATTTTACCGGGTAGAGGATGAGAGCACGCTGGATCGCGTCTTTAAAGAAATTGATAGTTTGGAAAAGACCGAAGTTAAATCAAATGAAAAAACTCGTTACGAAGACATCTTTCAAAAACCACTTCGAATCGGCGTGATCCTTCTGATGTTAGAGAAGCTCTTATCTCTAGGGCTCTGGAGAGTGGTGCCATGAACGGGATCATTTTCGCCTCACCTAAGTGGCTGTGGATGATTGGTATCATTCCATTTCTTTATCTTTTGGTGATTTGGCAGCAAAAGATCCGAATGCAACAGTTTGAAAACTTTGCTCACAAGAGTGTGTGGAGCAAGATCGCACCTGAGCTTGACTTTAGCTCCGTACCCAAGAAGATGCGGATCTGGCTACTTGCCATGATTTTTGTCGTACTTGCTCTGGCCCGTCCACAATGGGGTAGTCATGAGGAGAGTGTACACGTCACTGGACTAGACCTCATGATCACTCTCGATGTTTCAAATAGTATGGAAGTCGAGGATGTCGTACCGAGTCGACTCAAAAAGGCAAAACATCTGGTGCGCACTTTATCTAATCGGCTTCAGGGTGATCGAGTTGGGATTGTCGCTTTTGCTGGGGGGGCCTTTATGGCGTGCCCGCTTACGACTGATACCGATTACATGCTGGAAGCACTAGATATCCTACACCCTCGCTCAGTGATGAATCAGGGAACGGATATCGGAATCGGTTTACAAACTGCAATGAGAGCTCTAGACCGAGGTGCCGAACAAGCTAACCCACAAGATGAAGATGCACCCCCCTCTCGAGTGATCTTACTTATTTCAGATGGTGAAGATCATGAAGAAGCTGCTATCGCAGAAGCCAAGAAACTCAGAGAAGCAGGAGTGCAACTCTTAGTCCTAGGCGTCGGCACCGAAAAAGGGGGCCAAATCCCCATCCGCGATGAAAATGGTCAGAACTTCGGCTTTAAGCGAGACCGAAAAGGGTCTGCAGTAGTGAGTACGTTCAACTCAAAGTTTTTATCCGAACTTGCTGATGCAGCAGGTGGCAAATATTGGACAATTTCAAATTCTGAATCTGAAGTGGAAGACATCCTATCTACGATGGGAGCGCTCAATCGCGCTCAGTTTGCAGAACGACGTTACATGGTTCGTGAAGAGCGCTATCAGATCCCATTAGCTATTGCGGTTATACTCCTGCTTTTAGAAATGACTCTTCCGGCAAAAATTCTGCGGGTCCGTAAAGGGAGTGTAGCACTCCTTATTGCGGGCCTTAATCTGGGCTCTTTAGGAGTTTCGGACGCACAGGCTGCTCCTCTCGAAAGTTACCTAGAAAACGAAAAGGGATTAAAAGCTTTCCAAAAAGGAAAGACAGAAGAGGCACGAAAACATTTTGGTTCGGCACAGGCCTTAGATCCAGCGCTACCTGAGTTTCAGTTTAACCAAGGCGTAGTGCAAATGCAGCAAGGTCAAAAAGAAGAAGCACTGCAAAGTTTCGAAAGTGCTACGAAGAGTGCAGTCGAAAGAAATGATCCGGCATTGGCAGGTAAATCGTTTTTTAACTTGGGCGTTGCTCAGGGAGAAAAAGGAGATTTTCAGGCTGCGGCTCAGTCTTACCTTAAGGCATTGGATTATGCTCAAGCGCAGAAAAATACCCAACTCGAAAAAGACGCCAGAAAAAATCTAGAGCTCCTTTCTCAAATGAAGATGCAACAAAAGCAGAAGCAAGAACAGAAAGAGAATCAAGACGGCAAGGACAACAAAGACAATAAAGATCAGCAACAAGGTAAGTCCAACTCGCCTGAAAAAGACAAAGACGGAAAAAAGGACGGCAGTTCTGCTAGTGATGATCAGAACGATCCGAACAAAGATCAGAAAAAAGAACAAAACAAAGACGGCGATAAAGAGGGTGAGGAAAAGAAAGATCCTCAGCAACAAAAGCAATATCAGGATCCTTCACAAGGTCGTCAGCGAGGACAGTTTAAATCACAGAAGCTCTCGCAAGAAGATGCTGACCGAGTGATGGCCGAGCTTTCGCAACGTGAAAAGAAGTTGCAAGAAAAGTTGAAGAAGCAAAAAGGTAGACCTCAAGGAGCAGATAAGGATTGGTAAGCTGATGAGTGGCATGATTGAAAATCAGTTTAGAAATCAGTTGAGGACTGTGGCAATCGCATGGGTAGCTACGGTGATGACGTCGTCTGTTGTTGCTGCGCATGCAGCCGAGGTAGAGTTCACCGCTACTGTGGATCGCACTAGTATTGCTGATGATGAAACAGTTTCTCTCAAGCTCAATATTCAAAGTGAGAGTGGTGTCACTCTCGAAAAGCATCAAGTTTCTGCTCCTGATTTTGATCTCGTCAATGAATACACAAGTAACTATGTCGAGTCGTATTATATCAACGGCAACTTCGGGACTCGAACCAAACAAACTATCACTCAGGTTCTAAGACCTAAGCGACAAGGTACATTTACGATTGGCGGGATCCAAGCCAGAGTCGGTGGTAAGTTTTACTCAGCTCCTTCGATTCAGATTGAAGTCGGTAGTGGAGGAGGAGGCACGCCACCGCCCCCAGGCTACGGTGGTGGAGGATCGGGTCTAAGAGGCGCGAGCAAGCAAGCTCGGACTAGCGCCTTCTTCATTCGCGCCGAAATCGATAAACAAAAAGTTTATAAAGGTGAGCAAATTGTCGTGAGCTATTATCTTTATCAAAGAGCTCGCACCTTTAATATTCAGGTCGACAAATATCCAGTGCTGAATGGTTTTTTGAGAGAAGATCTCGAGATGCCGATTATTCAACAGAGATTGGATCCCGAGCCCACGGTTTTGGATGGAGTTTCATATCAACGTGCGCTTTTGGTGCGGTATGCAGCATACCCGCTCAAAGAAGGTAAGCTTCCTATCGACAGTATGACTGTCAAAGCAAACTATTATGGACCTCCTACGGGAGACGAAGAAGATCCTCTATCTCAGTTCTTCCAGCAGATTGCGCCCCGAGCTGCGGTAAGCAAGAGCGATATTTTAAACGTTGAAGTGTTACCTCTTCCGAAAGAGGGGCGTCCTGCAAATTACTCAGGTGGAGTAGGGCAATTTAATATTAGTGCTGTAGCTGATAAGGGTGAATTACGCGCTAACGAAACAGTGACCTTGAGTGTGAAAGTTGAAGGACGCGGTAATCTCTCTGCTATAGCGGAGCCAGGTCTTAACCTGCCAGAAGGCGTAGAAGTATATGAGACAAAAACTCAAAGCAAAGGTGGACACGCAGGTCTTGGAGAACGAGTTTTTGACTATCTCCTAATACCGCGAAAGCCAGGCCCCCTTACTTTACCTCCTATTGAAATGTCGTTCTTTGATCCGGCAAAACGCGAGTACGTCGTTCAAAAAACTGAGCCGATCAAACTCAATGTTCTCGAAGGAGAAGGCGGCGGCGATACGCCTCCATCAAGAGCCAACCCGCTTGGTCAACAAAAGTCCAATACATCTCCTGCGGCCAAAGTTCCGCAGCTTCAGCCGCTCAAGGAGGGTCAGAGTCACTCGAGTGCGGCTATTTGGAGGCAGATCCGTCGCTTTACACCTTGGATCTATGGAGTGGGTTCATTGCTAATTTTGTTGATTGCGTCTGCAATGGGTATCGATATCTATCGACGTCGACGACTGAGCAGCCAAACCGATAACCCGCTTCATCGTATTAAGTCTCGTGGTAAAGATTGGCAAAAGCTCCATGAGTCTGCGGCTCAAGCAAAGGGCAGTATGTCCTTTAAACAAGTGATAGATACCTACGAACTCCTTTCTGGGATAATTCATGACGACTTAGATGCTGTATTTGCAATCGGATCACGCGGCTTGTCGAGAAATGAGCTCGAAGAAGTATTGGTTCGGACCAAGGGAATTGACGCAGATTTATGGGCAAAAATATCCGAGTTACTCGAGTTTAGTGAGACCGTCCGCTACGCCAGCGCAGCTGGAGCGGTATCAGAAGCCAAGGCCCGTGATGAGCTAGTCAACTGGGTGACAGAAGGCAAAGCGATAGAGAATCAACTCTTGAGAATCGCTAAGTGAGCCAGTATAAATGAATCTCGGGGTCGACATGGTGTTCGCCCCATTCACTTTAATTTAAAGTGCTCCGCACTTTATGAATCGTTAGCATCGGTTCTGAGCGTTGGGCACTTTGGAGGTTAGATAAATGACTCTAGGTACCGGCGCGCGCGCTAGGTTTGATGCTATCCGTGATATTCTTTCACGCACCCCTCGTAAGTTCGATCCACCCCGAGATGAAAATGGTAAAAGACTAAAAATTTCCGAATTTTTCGGAATGAATACTTTCACCATGGCTCAAATGAAAGAGCGTCTTCCGAAAGATACTTTTCAAAAATTTCATACCACTGTTGAACAAGGTGGAAAGCTCGAGAAAGACGTAGCCAATACAGTTGCAGATGCGATCAAGGACTGGGCACTTTCTCGAGGAGTGACTCACTTCACTCATTGGTTTCAACCGCAAACTGGCTCGACCGCTGAAAAGCACGATGCCTTTTTTAGCTTCGACGATAATGGTGAAGCGATCGAAAAGTTTTCTGGTTCTCAGCTAATTCAAAGCGAGCCAGATGCTTCCAGTTTTCCATCTGGCGGAATGAGAACAACTTTCGAAGCTCGTGGTTACACAGCTTGGGATCCGTCTAGCCCTGTATTCATCATGGAGTCTGCTTCGAGTAAAACGCTCTGCATTCCTTCAGTGTTTATCAGTTACCACGGTGATGCACTGGATGAGAAAACATCCCTGCTCCGAAGTATGGAAGTGCTTTCAGAAAAAGCATCTGAAATGCTTCAATTGCTTGGCGTAAATAATGTCGAGCGCGTGATTCCAACTCTCGGTATTGAGCAAGAGTACTTTCTCATTGATCGCGCCTTTTACAGTTTGCGTCCAGACCTCGTTATGACTGGCCGAACGCTCGCAGGGGGCCAACCTCCAAAAGGCCAACAGCTTGAAGACCATTATTTCGGTAGCATTCCTTCGCGCGTTCAGGCTGTGATGAGCGAAGTCGAGTATGAACTCTACAAGTTAGGGATCCCAGTCAAAACTCGTCACAACGAAGTTGCTCCAAGTCAGTTTGAGACAGCACCTATCTTTGAAGAAGCTAATCTTGCAACTGATCACAATCAGTTGACGATGGAAATTTTGCGAAAAGTTTCGCTCCGTCACAACTTCTCAGTTCTATTGCACGAAAAGCCATTTGCAGGTGTGAATGGAAGCGGGAAACATAATAACTGGTCGCTGTCGATCGTTTCAAGTTCACCAGAACTCAACGGAGCAAATCTCCTTGAGCCAGGTAAAACTCCCCATCAAAATCTGCGCTTCCTAACGGTGTTAGCAGCGGTCCTAAAAGGTGTGCATAAGCATGCAGGACTCTTGCGTGCTGGTATTGCGTCGTCGGGCAATGATCATCGCTTGGGTGCGAATGAAGCACCTCCAGCAATTATCTCTGTCTTTATGGGTGATATGTTGAGCCGCATTTTAAACTCCATTGAGAAAGATGTGGGAAGTGATCAAAACGTTGAAGCTGCAGTTCTCAAACTGGGTGTCAGCAAACTTCCAGAAGTCGCTCGCGACAACACAGACCGCAACAGAACTTCTCCTTTTGCTTTTACGGGCAATAAGTTTGAGTTTCGCGCTGTCGGTTCATCGGCGTCGACCGCGTTTCCAATCACTCTCCTAAATGCAGCAGTCGCTGATGGCTTTGCCGAGCTAACTGGGCACCTGAAGGAGAAGCTCAAAGGAAACAAAAAAGTCGATGTAGCTATTCTCGAAGTCATTCGTGATGCCGTGAAAGAAACCCATGCGATCCGTTTCGAAGGGAACAACTACTCTGAAGAGTGGGTTGCTGAAGCGGAACGTCGCGGCTTGCATAATCTCAGAAAAACTCCAGAAGCTTTAGCGCAGCTCGTAGATCCTAAGTCTAAAGCGATGCTCACTGGTTTAGGTATCTTCTCTGAAGCAGAGCTTACTTCTCGATTCCATGTTCGCGTCGAAAGATACGTCAAAAACCTCATGATCGAAGTGGAAACTCTGAGATCTATGATTGATACGGTTGTCTTGCCGTGCAGTTATGCTTATCAAGGTGCGTTGGCGACAACAGTAGTTTCTGCAAAGGCTGCCGGTGTTCCTGCTCCTCAAAGCGAAACTCTGGCCAAGCTCACAACTACGATCGCAAGCCTCCAGGCCAAACGCGCTGAGCTTGAGAAAGCTTTCCACAAGGCAGAGAGCCTCTCTTCTGAAGAGGACAAGGCTAAGGCGTTCTCACGTGATGTTTCGACCTTGATGGCTGAAGTCAGAACTCACTGTGATGAGCTTGAGGCAATGGTGGCTGACGATTACTGGCCATTACCTAAGTACCGGGAAATGTTGTTCTTATCCTAATAGGGTAGGGACCTAGACCCCCTTTCGAACATCGAGATGCAATTGGAAAGGCCCAGGCAACGGAGATTGTCTGGGCCTTTCTTTGTTCTGAATATTCTCATTTGCTTATTTTTCTATTGCTCCGCATCGTCTTTTCTGATTAAAGGCGGGCAGTTTAAATAAGTCTTTGGATTTATGGGCATATTAAAGTTGACTAATTTAGTTTGACCATAAGCTAAAGCCGTTGTATAAATAGTCCCGCGCTTAAACATGTCTGATTTAAATAATCGGACATAAAGGTGATCTCGGTTGAGGTCTCCAACGTTGACTTTGCAGCTTGGCGCGATTGCAAAGAGGAGGAATGCATGTTGTTTAAAAAGTACGTAATTGCCGGAATCACCCTGGCAGCGCTCACCACTTTGAGTGCATGTCGATCTGAAGAAGAAGAGCCAAAGCCGACAGAGCCGCCAGCGGCTACGTTGTATAATCCTCAAACGGATTCTCTTACGTTGAAAACGGATTCAGTAAAGATTGTATTCGCAGCTCCGGGAAAACCTTCTGAGTCTCTCCATTGTAACTTGGACGATATATATCCAGCTTTCAACTATACCCGTCAGTACACGGTAACTGCCTCGGCGCAAGTTTGCCCGAAGCAAGGCGATACCGGTTGTAAGACAGTCACCATCACCACAGATAAAAATGCTACAGGCCAAATCATTGTGCCGCATGCTGCTTGGGGAATCGACGTTTCCGCTGGTATTGGCGGTGAAATGCGTACTGATCTCGGATTTTATGCTGATCCGCTTAAAGAAATCATGACTTTTGAATTGCCTGAAACGGAGAAGGTCGAAATTTGGGCCTTCGCATTTAAACCCACGGCAGATTTGAATGCGAAAATTGGAAGTGCGGCGGGAGATTCACTGAAGTCGATCAGTTATTTCCTTCCTTGTGGCGCTAAGTCGAGTCAACGCAAATCCGTAAATTAATTTCAGGAGATAACTATGAAATATTTAAAATATGTTGTTGCAGGTTCGCTCATTCTCTCATCGTTCGCCATNNGTCGTGATCTTACTTTAATTGAGAAGAAAGCGATTCGGATGAATCCCAATACAAGTCAGTTGGTAGTCTCTCAAATGGACAATTTTCTGGCAGTTGCAAATGCGTATAAGACTCTTGGAGTTAAGAGTTACGGAATCGATGCAAAACAAAGACTCCTCGCTCAGATCCCAGACCTTCAGAAGCTTGTCGGACCTGAAAATGCGGTTGAAGAGTATGCGATCTCTGAATACCAAAAAGAGCTCAATAGTTTGGCTGACCGAATTGGACACAGTAAGTTCACAAAGATCGAAGATCAGTATCGAGATTTTCTCGCTGCGGTTCAAGACTTAGAACACACCAATTCTCGTATCAAGGATCGCATCCAAAAAAGATTGCGATAATTGACTCAGATATATAACGAAAAAGGGGACTCTCAATTATTTGAGAGTCCCCTTTTCTTTTTTTTAGCTGAAACAGTTTCTTATCGTTGATTGCCCATATCACAACTTCCACCGCCGCCTCCGGTCGGTTTATAATTGCCGCCGGATTTACAGCAATAATAATGGCCTACATCGTTCTTAAATGATTCACACGGATCGGCAGGTGGAGGGGTCGCGCAGTTTGACGCCGCATAAGAGCATACTGCATTGACGGCAAAGTATACGGACATACCTCTAATCGTTGTACATTTTTCTTGGCGTCCACCGTCTCCAGTTACCGTGACGATCGTCTTGACTTCGCGCCCTGTCGAAGAGAGACCAGTCATCGTATAAGGAGCCACTTTAACAACGTTTGCACGGTCTCCGTTTTGGTGGGTTCCAGTTCCTGCCGAGTTGAACGTATAGTCAGCTTCGTCGTCGACACGATTTTTACAGTTACCATTATTGTTATTCGCATCCACACGTTTCAAGTGGAACCGAACCGAGGTCATTTTGGTATCCGTTGGATCGAGTTTCAAACTGATCGCGTTGCTGCCACAGATAAAATCCTTAACGGATTTAAGATTGGCTTCCTGTCTCATGTCAGCGAGGAAAATAGGATACTTATATGTAGCAGTATCACCTTCTCCCTTGAGTAACGCGTTATTCATAGTCTCTGTCGTATAGATCGCAGGAGTAGTTGTCTTAACTTCGTTTCTGATCGCACCATTTGGGCCTTCGCATTCTGGAACTAAATGACATCCAGAACCCATATTTTGAGCCGCAAGCATTGCATCTGCGCATTTTGGGTCTACGCAGGCAGCTGGTGCGATTCCGAGGCGACAATCCACTTCGTTCGACAACTTCTTACCCTCCGCACATTGACATTCTGGAGGTAGATCGCCACCGCCGTTGCTCCCACCTTGCACGCATTCTACGGTACCATCAGCTTTAATGCGACCAACGGTAGTACCTTCAGGACATGCGTTTGATGATTGATTTAGGCGGGTGTTAAATGCCACCGCAGTGTTTGCAGTGTTTTGTGCGGCAGTAGCCGTATTTTGCGCAGTAACAACGTCATTTCTTAACTTGTCTTGGCAAGTCCAAGCCATGCTACCATCAGGATTGTTCCCTGTATAAATCGGAAAGCGATCGGCGCCGCAGTCTGCAGTCGCAGCCATGATTGAATTTCTTAATGGGTCTGCTTCGCACACAGGAAAGCCTTGTACGTAAGTGACACGTTGTTCAGGAGTACAAAGTGTAGATGTTGCTTGGGTGGATAATGAGGCCGGAGGTATGAATGCTGGAATCTCAGTAGAACCCCCGCGATTGATATGCCCCACGGGCGCAATCTGCATAGTACGCCGTGCTGCATTCTGCGCCCAAGCAGAATTAGCTCCTATCACCCCAATTAACCCCAAACAATAGATGAGCTTTTTCATATAGTATTAGTTTAACTGGGTTATTTTAAATAGCAAATATTTTAAATATTTCTTTAATATTCATTACTTGGGTATTAAGTGGACAAGTGTTTAAAGGATAAACATTTAAAATTTAAAAATTCGGTTATACTTGACTTTAATATGCATCGAAACGGGGCGAATCGTAAAGTCATTCAGTCTGGAGTAAATTTCACTCAGAGAGTGTATAACTTTCTTCTTCGAGAGCAATCTGGTTTCTCGCTGATCGAGTTGATGGTCGTTGCCGTAGTGGGACTTGCGATCGCATTAGGTTTGTCAGCAATGTTTTCAGATCAGGCTCGAATGACTAAACGTAATAAAATCAATTCTTCGATCGCATCTCTTGACCAGCGACTTCGCGCCTATGAGTTAAGTATTCAAGCATTCAACAACTCAACCCTTCCTGCCCATCGGACAGCTCCGGGCAACAACTTATTGAGTAGATGCATTAGGCTTGCAGAATGTACGGCAGCAACACCGCAAAATCCGCAGTGGGCAGCAAACTGCGATCCGAATACCCATCCGCAGTTCGACTGCCGCGCTAATGTAGATAACGCAATTGGGTTTCAAGGATTTCCTCCAGCCGGAGGTCTAGGGCCTTACGCCGGGTTCGAGATGGATCTCTATTTGTCTGAACAAGCAAATTCTTTAGTAACCGGGTTCTATTCTGAAAACCTCACCCGATGTACGCAAGCTGCGCCATCGATACAAGATTGCCCCTATGAGGTTCGCGCTGCGGCTATCGTTCGTTGTAATACCGGGCCAAATGATGCTCCAACTCCGATGAACACTCCTGTGGGTGTAGGTGGTATGTGCCGATTCCCAGCAGGGACCGGTATGGCGATCGTCCATCGAATCACCAATCGCCAGTAATCTAATCTGTAACTTTATCCGTGATGATCTTCACCATCTTGATCGACGTTGCCATACTCGGCAGGGTTAATTCCGTACTTACGGATCTTGCGCAGAAGAGTATTCTTCGGGATGCCCGCATGAGCAACGGTCTGGTTGATCCGACCATTAAAGCGTCTTAACGCTTCTACGATAAAGTTACGCTCAAACCGTTCCTTCTGATCGTGAAAGTCGATCACTTGAAGGCCCGGACCCGTGCCTGCATTGATCACCGGGGTAGATGTTGAAACAGGGGTTACAGTGATTCGGTCCGCCGATTTAGGCTGTAGAGGTTCAGGCAAAGAACCAAGAGTGATTTGGTTTGAGCTCTCCATGACAAACGATCGCTCAATGATGTTCTGAAGTTCACGAATGTTTCCGGGCCATGCATAGCTTTTTAGAGCCATAAGAGCATCTTCTCGAATCGAATTGATCTCTGTACGAGTTCCGACTCGATCGTGAAGCGAATTAAATTTTTCGATAAAATGTTCTACAAGCTTTGGGATGTCATCGATACGTTCGCGAAGTGGCGGTAGCTCGATCGGCATGACATTGAGTCTGTAAAACAGATCTTGTCTGAACTGACCGCTTTGGATCATTTCCTCAAGATTGCGGTTTGTGGCCGCAATGATTCTCACGTCACATTTGATCTCTCGGTTTGAACCAATTGGAGTAAACTTTTTTTCTTGGAGTACGCGTAAAAGTTTAACCTGCATAGCCGGGCTGATGTCGCCGATCTCATCTAAGAATAGCGTGCCACCTTCAGCATACTGAAATTTTCCAATATGGCGTTGATCAGCTCCAGTGAAAGCACCCTTTTCATGACCGAAAAATTCGCTCTCAATGAGACTTTCTGGGATCGCTCCACAGTTGACAGCAACAAATGCTTTTTCTTTGCGACTTGAGTTGAAATGAATCGCACGAGCGACAAGCTCCTTACCGGTTCCGTTTTCACCGCGGATCAGGACGCTGGTATTAACTTGACCCAATCTTGAGATGATCTGAAATACCGAACGCATCTGCTGTGAGTGGCCGATGAACTGCTCACCTTCGGAGATCGTCATCTTAGGCGAAGAGAGTTCCATTTCACGAGCAAGGCTTTGAGCTTCGCTTGCTTTGATGATGAGTTCTTCTAGGTCGGTTTGTTGGACAGGTTTTTCGATATAGTTGTATGCGCCCTCTCGCATTGCCTCGACGGCATCTCGAATATTGCCGTGGGCAGTAATCACCAGGACCAAAATGGAAGGGTCAAATATTCGCAGCTCTTTCAGAACTTCGAGTCCTGAAATATCGGGCATGTTGACGTCCAGAAGTACGAGATGAATTGAGCTCTGGTTGTCTAAACCACGTGAACGGACCATTTCGAGAGCTTCAGTTCCATTCTTTGCCTCGAGGACGCGATGATTCATAGAGATCAATACTTGCGAGAGCGACTCTCTGAGTTCTCGCTCGTCATCAACAACCAAGATATTGAGTTTGCGGTGATTTGGGGTGCTTACTTCAATCATCGGGTCAAACCTATCTAAAATCAGCAAATTACTCAACCGCTAGCTGAGCAAGGACTCGCTCTCGCCGCCTGTCAGAGGGAGGGTAAAAGTAAAGACGGTGCCTTTGCCTACCTGCGATTTAAGGCGGATACTGCCGCCGTGGAGCTCTATAAAGTACTTAGAGAGATACAGACCTAGCCCAGTCCCTTTGACCTGTTCGTGGAGGGGTTTCATAAAACGGTTATATTTTTGAAACATGAGCGGCAGCTGGTCTTGGGGGATGCCAGGGCCAAAGTCCTCAACATCGACGCGCACAAAACCATCCTCTTCCTTTGATCGCACGATAATCTTTGAGTCCTGGGGACTATATTTTATCGCGTTGTCGACGAGGTTAGTGAGCACCTGACGGATGAGATCTTCGTCACATTCGACAGAGAAGAGCGGTTCTAGGTTTTGTTCAAAGGTAATATTTTTCGGCTGAGCTAGCGATCGAAGTCTCTTAACGACTTGCTCAATAATACGATTGATGTCGTTTGATTTCTTATTGAGGATCACTTTTTGAGATTCAATCCTCGATAGATTGAGAACGCTACTGATGTAACGTTTGAGTTCGTTATTGCTGTTTTCGATCGACTCCAGATGTTCGATTAGCGGGGTTTGCTGATCTTCAGAGAGTTTAGATTCGCGGCGGATTCTTTCAACAACAGCCTGAATCTTTGCAACTGGCGTTTTTAGGTCATGGCTGACCAGGGATAGAAAGTTAGATTTCATTTGCTCGAGTTCTTTCGAAAACTGAGCTTGCTTAAGAGCACGCCACTGTTGGTTTTCTTGGAATGCTTGGCGATAACCGGTAAAAACAAGATACGAAATCAAAACCGATGCGCCTATATTTGCCGTAGGAATATAGATGTTCAGCTGAAACAAGATCTGAATCACACCTAATATGACAAATAAACCTGTTCCGGTGATGGCAAGCACACTTTGCATGACCGGATAATAGATAATGTAAAACGCAGTCAGTGAAATCATCAACAACATGATGGCAGCTTGCGCAACCATCGAGATGCTGTGAAAAAACTTAGGTGCGACCAGCATGTGGATTTCATTTGCAATGAGCTCGGCACGCGACATCTCCCCAAGAGGTGTGCGAAATGTTGTCGTATTGAGTGCTTCATCTTGGCTTCGAGACTTTTCTTGTCGACTAATGAGTAAGATTTTACCCGCGAGGTCTGTGCAAGCAGATTTTCGGTTAATGTCGATGAGCCGACAAGTCGGGAAGGTGCCTGAGGGTCCTAGGTAATTCATCAGTATAGGTTCTTCACCCAGTTGCTGAATCGGGGCAGGCATCTCGCCAGGAGCCTTGACGAGAGAGGAGGTCACCCAACTCAGCGAGTATCTCTTCTTTCGGTAAAAACTGGCATGCTGAACTGTGCCGTCTAGTCCAATAGTGACATTATTAAATCCAGCCTGTGTGGATAGGAGTCGAGAAACGCGCCGGTAGTTTCCTTCAGAATCAAACTGAGAGCTCCAGACTATCTTTGGATTTCTGGATAAGATTTCGATGCCTGGATCAGAAAGTGAGTCGATCACCTCATTTGGAATGTACCAGGTCACAGCGACTGCTGCGGGGTTATGTCCTAAGAGGATCTGAAAAGTTTCACGAAAGACGTTGGGATCCCAAAAGTAAACATCTCGTAATCCAGCATATCGATCTGCTTTGGACGTCGCCGGAGCAGATTCAGACTCGCTCTTCCATGGCTCACCTCTGGAGTCGACATTTCTTGAATATCGCGATTTGAGAATCTTAAAGTCCTGAGGAGTGACTTCTAAGATGACAATATTAGTGGACTCGTTCTGTTTTCCTCGAAACTCGACGCGCTTAGAAAAGATCCGGCTTTCAAGCTCTCTAAGTGGAATTAGAGAGAGTAGAAAGCAAATCAGGATTCTAATTAAAAAAGCATGGGTTTTCATACGTTTTCTAGTTAAGGTGTCCCCAAATGAACTTGAACGCTTGGTACGGCCAGAAAGTAACAGAACGGAGTTTTTTAGGCCAATTTCTTAGAAAACTTCGACGTTTTTACCTCGGGACCTTTCGGCAAGACTATATTGCACAATCGATTGCGACTAATCGCCAAGGCGATTGTCATCGCTGCGGACTTTGTTGTGAGTTAATCTATAAATGCCCTTTCTTGGGCCGCGATGGTCAAAATCTCCCTTATTGTCGGATCTATGGAGATTTGCGTCCTGCCAACTGCCGCAACTATCCTTTTGATGCGATCGACTCCGAGATAGATACCTGTGGATACGTGTTCAATGGAAATCTTCAAAGGAATTAATCAGTTATCTAAGCCATATCCCGGAGCCGTGGTTACGATTGGTAACTTTGACGGAGTGCATCTTGGGCATCAGCGAATCATGCATTTGGTCTTAGAGCAGGCCGGAAAATTACAGGGCACTTCGATTGTTTATACATTTAGACCTCATCCCCAAGAGGTTTTGAGACCCAGTGCTCAAGTTCAATTACTCACTACCTATGATGAGAAGTTAGAGATCTTAGATCAGCTCGGGATCGATGTGGCCGTAGAGGAGTCTTTTACTCCAGATTTTTTTGGACTTTCGGCCGAGCGGTTCTTTGAAGAGATTTTAATCGAGCGGTTTCGAGCTCAAGCTATTGTCGTGGGTCATGATTTTGCTTTTGGAAAAGGTCGGGCGGGCAACATCGAACTCCTCGATACTGTTTGTAAGAGCAAAGGGATCGGACTCACGGTTGTTCCGGCAGAAACCAAAAATCAAGAAGTGGTTTCAAGTACAGCAATCCGCAATCATCTCCTCAATCGAAATGTCGAATCGGCTAACGCTTTGATGGGACGACCTTTCTTTTACCGCGGTTTAGTGGTGCATGGAGATGCTCGCGGACGAACCATTGGTTTTCCTACTGCTAACTTGAAGATCGATCGTAAACTCACTTTGCCGTATGGAGTCTACGCAACCCAAAGTGTGTTGGTAAAAGATAATCAGACAGTGATCTATCCGAGTGTCACAAACGTGGGTGTGAGACCTACTTTTGATCAAACACATGCCCTAGTAGAAACTCATTTATTGGATCAGCCATGGATAGATCTTTATGATCAGATGCTCGAAGTTCGTTTTCTCAAGTGCCTGCGTACAGAGATGAAGTTTGCTGGGATAGATCAACTGAAGGCCCAAATTGCGCTAGATGCGCAAGCTGCACGTCAAATTATTGGCCAAATTTAGTATTTACTCGTGATTTAATTAGTTAGATTGAATTGCACACATTGACAATTATTGTCACTCTCATACAATTAATAGAGATAGATTCATGGATGAATCAAGATCCTAAGGATGGGGTCAACAGATGTCACGTCAATTGGCTGAACTATTAGTCAAAGATCGAGTAATTACTGCTGAGCAATTTGCTCAGGCCGTTGCTGGCGTTAAAAATGACGCTAGCCCGGTACGTTACATGATTGATCAAAAAGTCCTGAGCGAAGCTCGTCTTCTTCAGTACCTCACCAAAAAATATAATTTACATAGCATCAATTTAGCGAAGTTTGAAATTAGCCAAGAAGTGGTTCGTTTGATTAATCCTGACGTCGCAAAGAAGTGCCAGGTCATTCCGATCCAAGCAAGCGCCGGGACTGTAGTGGTTGCCATGTGCGATCCGACATTTAATAACCATTTGGATGAAGTTCGATTTATTATCAAACAAAACGTCGAAGCTGTTCTCACGTCATTTTCAGCTTTTGATACAGCCATGGCCAAATACTATGGTGGTGTTGCCTACGTGGGAGCTGCGATTGAGTCCCTTCAGAGAGAAGCGAAGCGAGCTCCTCAAAACGAAGAGCAGCAACTCGAGCTCGTTGAGGTCCATAATATTGACCAGGGTGTCGCGTCTGAGCAAGATGCGCCTCTTATTACTCTTGTTAACGGGATATTAAGTGAAGGCATTCGACGTATGGCCAGCGATATTCACGTTGAGCCTTATGAAAAGCGATTTCGAGTTCGCATGCGTATCGACGGCGTTTTGATCGAAGTTGCGCAAATTCCAATCGAGATGAAGCGAGCCGTGGTCGCACGATTTAAGATTATGTCTCGGATGGATATCGCCGAGTCTCGCGTGCCTCAAGATGGTCGTATCAAGCTCAAGACCGGCGGCAAAGAAATCGACTTTCGTGTGAACACGCTACCCACCTTGTTCGGTGAAAAAGTTGTTCTTCGTATGCTCAATCAAGGTAACTTGCAGCTCGACCTGAGGAAGCTTGGTTTTGAGGCTCAACAGCTAGAAATATTTAAGAAAGGTATCTACCTGCCGAACGGAATGGTGCTCGTTACTGGCCCTACGGGTAGCGGTAAGACTACAACCCTCTACTCGGCTTTAGCAGAGCTTAACCAAGTCACCGATAACATCTCGACTGCTGAAGATCCGGTTGAGTACAATCTCGAAGGCATTAATCAAGTTCAGGTTCATAAAGAAATCGGTCTGACCTTTGCGAGTGTTCTACGCGCATTGTTACGTCAAGACCCGGATACAGTACTCGTCGGAGAAATTCGTGACTTTGAAACTGCCGAAGTTGCTGTTCAAGCGGCGCTGACAGGACATTTGGTTCTCTCTACGCTTCATACTAATGATGCCCCCAGTACGATCACTCGTTTGATGAACATGGGGCTCGAGCCGT
>DBAE01000138.1 GCA_002291495.1 Bacteriovoracaceae bacterium UBA1018
ATGAACCATCACCGCATCTGACCATGCTGCTAGGGCTAAAATCTTTTCCTCTGCATAAAGTGGGTTACTGGTGAGTGCAAACATGCACTTGGTCCAAAGGTTAGGGGGGCCTGATTGTGCCTGCGCCTGAGGGAGTGAAGTGGTTAACGAGAGAACCAATAGAACACCTGCCCAGAACCCCTTAGAATTTCCCATGGCGCTGGCAATATAATCCGTGTGGTGCAAAGTCAAACGGGTTCGTTGCTTCCGACGCCGCAACCGTGTGTTCAAATCAGGTACTGTCTGTCGCGCGACAGGTTTTCGCACCTAGAGTGCGTCTTGCAGTCGACGGCGCTCACTTTCGTGCGCGAGGTTCTCCGGAGAACCTCCGCGCCAGATATGCGGAAGTTCACACTCCCGCACGCGCCTCAGATTTTCCCAAAAATCAATGAAGCATTCGTTCCACCAAATCCAAAGCTATTGGAAAGTGCGTACTGAATTTTCTTTTCAACCATTCGGTTGGGTGTGAAATCGAGTCCGAGTTCCGCGCAACCTGGATCTAGGTTTTCCAAATTGATGGTTGGAGGAATGCGTCCTTCTTTGATCGCAAGAACTGAGAACATCGCTTCGATCGCACCAGCAGCGCCCAAAAGATGTCCAGTCATGGATTTTGTAGAACTAATATTGAGGTGATTTTTTCCATTCGGAAAGCGTCGAGCAATTGCGCGCGATTCTTCAACATCGCCTGCAGGAGTGGAAGTACCGTGGGCGTTGACGTACCCGACTTGATCTGGATTGATAGCCGCATCTTTCAATGCAGCATCCATCGCACGACCGCCGCCTTCACCTTCAGGTGCAGGCGTGGTGATGTGATAAGCATCTGCTGATAATCCGTATCCTACGACTTCGCCGTAGATCTTGGCGCCACGTTTTTTCGCATGTTCATATTCTTCGAGAACAAGAACAACTGCGCCTTCGCCCATGACAAATCCATCACGGCCTTGGTCAAAGGGACGTGAGGCTGTTTCAGGAGTTTCATTTCGGGTTGATAAAGCTCTCATGGCGGCAAATCCACCAATTCCCATTTTGCAAACAACAGCTTCAGCACCGCCAGCAAACATGATGTCGGCAACGCCAGACTGGATGTGTCGGAATGACTCACCGATACTGTGAGCACTCGATGTACATGCAGTGGTGTTGCAAAGATTTGGGCCTTGGAGATTCAGCATGATGCTTAATTGCCCAGCGGCGAGGTTTGGAATGGACTGGGTGATGAAAAATGGAGTGATTCGACGATAACCTTTTGCAAGGAAATCATCATGAACACTTTCGATCTCAGGAAGTCCACCCATCCCAACACCAATGTTGGTGCCCATGCGACGGGACGAAATTTGAGATCTTGAGGCATCTAGGCCCGAATCAATATACGCTTCGAGTCCCGCAGCCAAAGTGAGGTGAGTAAAGCGACCAAACTTTTTGACGTCTTTAGGACCAGAAGGCTGAGCGAGACCTGGAGCTGCTGGATCATCAACGGAAAATGGAAAGACAGGTTTGTCAGCAATAGGACGTGTGACGTCAAAGTTTTTGACCTCACCGGCAATCTGCACGGGGCAACCTTCGGCATCAAAATGAGAGATCTTTCCAATTCCAGATCGACCTTCAAGCGCATTTGCCCACGTCTCGGCTACTGATAAGCCAAGCGGGGTGACTGCTCCCATTCCTGTGATGACTACCCGTCTTTTCATAAATTACTGATTCGATTTTGAAGCGATGTACTTAATGACGTCGCCTACAGTTTTCATTTTTTCCGCTTCTTCATCTGGGATGTCTAAGTCGAACTCTTCTTCCATGGTCATGACGAGTTCAACGATATCCAAGCTGTCAGCTCCAAGATCGTCTAAAAAGGAAGCTGTGAGAGTTACTTTTTCTGCCTCAACAGCAAGCTGATCACAGATGATCGTACGAACTCTTTCTTCTACAGAAGCGGACATGAATTTCTCCTAATTTATAATGCATTTATAATGCGGGCTCTCGTGAGAGCCGATTGTCAGTTCACTTAGTTCAATTACTTACATGTACATTCCACCATTTACTCCGATCACTTGGCCAGTAATGTACCGGCTTTGATCCGAAGCTAGGAACGAGACGACATTAGCCACGTCGTCTGCAGCACCCAAGAAACCTAGCGGAATGCTGCGCAGGATCGCTTCTTTTTGAGCTTCAGTCAAGGCCCCAGTCATATCTGTCTCAATGAACCCGGGAGTGACCACATTGACGCGTACCTTTCGGCTCGCGAGCTCTTTTGCGATGCTTTTAGAAAAGCCGATCAGTCCTGCTTTGGCGGCCGCATAGGCGCTCTGACCGGCGTTACCCATCTCTCCAACTACTGACGAGATTTGAATGACGCTTCCAGAGCGGGCGCGCATCATTTGCTTGGTCGCTTCACGTGTACAGTAGATCGCTCCTTTGAGATCGATATCGAGCGTCTTTTCAAGATCTGCATCCTTAAGGCGCATGAGGAGTGAGTCGATTGTAATGCCTGCGTTATTGACGAGTACTTGAATGCCGCCAAAATTTTTGGCGATCCAATCAAATCGTTCAGCAACTGCTTCTGATTTAGAAACGTCAAAGCCACAAAGTTCTGCGTGTCCGCCATCTTTGATGATGGCCTCTTGAAGTTCTTTTGCCTTAGCTTCGTTTGAAGCAAAGTTGAGCAAGACAAAGTATCCCTCGCGTGCGAGTTTCCGTGCGATGGCAGCACCTAGTCCTCGAGAAGCACCAGTCACGAGGGCGACAGGACGACCTTGATTTTTTAATCCTTGTGCTTCGCTCATTCGGAGGCTCCTTTCAAAAATGTTTCGAGAGATTTTAATGTGGTTGAGTCATTCACGCCCACCATATTGAGGGGCTGGCCTANNTGAGATGCGTTTACCTAAACCTTGAAGGACCTTACCCGGACCAAACTCAACTGCTTGAGTAAATCCTTCACGCATCATGTTTGAAATGGATTGCTTCCAAAGGACTGGATGATCCACTTGTTCAATCAAAAGATCAAAAACAACTCCTGGCTCGCGTGTAAGCCGTGCTGTGCGATTGGGGATGTAGGCACACTGGATGTTTGAAGCGGATGGACGTTCATGGGATGAAGCTGTTGCAAAAATTTCTGCCATACGATTGCGAGCAGCGAGCATCAGTTTGCAATGAAATGGAGCACTCACTTGGAGCTGGATCGCTTTGCCGCCTTTAAATCTTTCGTCTCCACTTTTCACAAGTGCAATCGCTTCTTGAATTCCGTCAATCGATCCTGCGATGACAATTTGTCCAGGAGCATTGTAGTTCGCAGCTTGTACGATTGCTTCGACTGAAGGAATTTCATCCTTTGGAAGCGCACTCCTTTTTTCTTTTGCTTGAACAGTGGCCGCTTCACAAAGCGTCGAGATCGCGTCGTCTTCGAGTCCCATAATCGCAGCCATCGTTCCTTGACCTGGAGGAACGGCTCTTTGCATTGCTGCTCCTCTTTCTTTGACCCATCGGACGGCAGAAGAGAGTGGAAGGGCACCCGAAGCGACGAGGGCGGTGTATTCACCGAGTGAGTGTCCAGCAACTACATTAGGCTTAAAACCTGCTTCTTCTTGCGCGACTCGAAATGCGGCATAAGATGCTGTGAGCAAGCAAGGTTGAGTGTTTTCGGTCAAAACGAGATCGGACTCAGGCCCGTCAAAGCAAAGCTTCTTTAAGTTAACGTGAGCGGCGTCGGATGCTTCTTCAAAAATCTCACGAACACTTTTAAAATTATCAAAAAGATCTTTGGCCATCCCGACGTGTTGGGAGCCTTGACCTGGAAAGAGTGCAGCTACAGGTTTTTGAGATTGGGACATAAATTGACTCCAGTGCGTCTGTTTAATGGCGATGGCCTACCATCGCATCTGTTTAACCGCGATGGCCTACCATCGCATCAACAACGTTCCGTAAGTTAGGCCAGCTCCAAATACGTCCATCAAAAGCATCTGGCCAGGTTGAACTCGTCCGTCGCGGACCGCCTCATCTAAGACTGTCGGAACGGTTGCTGCCGAAGTGTTTCCTCTTCGGTCAATGTTGATCAAAAACTTCTCAGGCGCAATTTTCAGGCGTTTTGCGACGCCTTCCATCAGGCGCAAATTGGCTTGATGAGGAACAACCCAGTCGATGTCTTGTGTAGTTAGGCCATGCATCTCGAGCGTTTCTTCAGCAAATCCAGCCATCGTTCTCATCGCCACTTTAAATATTTCGGTGCCACGCATGTGCATTTTATCTAAGCCTTGTATGCGCGCTTCTTCATCAGTTGGAGAGTTTGATCCGCCCGTAGGAATATGAAAGAGATCCCACGACTCACCATCAGATCTGAGATGGCTTCCTAGAATTCTACGAGATGCGTTTGAGTCCGTTCTTTCTACAACCGCGGCTCCTGCGCCATCTCCAAATACGATGCAAGATTTGCGGTCTTGCCAACGAGTAAATGCGCTGAGTACTTCGGCACCGACGACGAGAGCTGTCTTCGAGTGGCCAGTACGAATAAATTGATCAGCCGTAGCTAAACCAAACAAAAACCCAGAGCATGCAGCATTGAGATCCATTGCCCACGCATTTTTAGCGCCTAGTTTTTTTTGTAACCAACATCCTGTCGAGGGGATGAGAGTATCTGGAGTACAGGTCGCATAAAAAATTGCATCGATGTCTTCAGGTTTTTTACCTGCCATCTCCAACGCTTGTAGAGCGGCCCTGTGGCCCAAGGATGAGTTTTGATCATCCAGATCGCCTGGAACTGATATCCCTCGAGATTTGATACCTGTTCGAGTTTCGATCCATTCTGGGTCAAAGTTCTTAAACTCGGGGCTCTCAGGGAGGTTGAATTTTTCTAAGCGGTTACAGAGTTCCTGGTTACTGACGCTTTCTTTTGGAAAGGCAGAGCCGGTCCCTGAAATTTTTGAAGCAAATATCATTACGTATCTTTCGCTATTTTATTCTGCTGTTTGCTCTCGGCATGCGCTTCGGCGAGAGCCTTTTCTATCTTCTGAACAAACTGGCTCTCAAGCGCCGACTGAGCACTTAAAAGAGAGTTTTTGATCGCACGGGCGTTACTTCGACCATGGCTGATGAACGCATATCCGGCGACACCCAAGAGGAGTGCAGCACCGGTTTCAGCATAATCGAGTTTCTTTTTAACCCTTCTCAAAACTCCAGAAGCTAAAAGAAATCCGACTTTGGCGACGTTACTCTTTTTAGCTTCATCCTTTAAGAACTTCACTATTGTCGAGCCAAGGCCCTCTAGTGATTTAAGAACAAGATTGCCGGTAAACCCATCGGTGACAACGACATCGACTTGTCCCTTAAAAAGTTCTTTCCCTTCGGCATACCCCAAAAATTGTCCAATTGCATCCGGGCCTGAGAAACAAGGCATTTGATCGATTAGGTTGAGCGCTTCGCGAGTAATTTCAGTTCCTTTAGTTCGCTCTTCGCCGTTGGATAAAAGTGCGACTCGAGGAAGGCCGGAGGATTTTTTTGAGACTGCTGCATAGAGAGCGCCCATCGCTGCAAAATCCCTCAGATGTTCAGGCTTGCATTCGACGTTTGCTCCCACATCAAGAACCACGCAGCCATCAGGATGAAGGGTAGGGAGAGTGACGGCAATAGCTGGGCGTTCAACCCCGGTTAATCGTCCCATATTGAGTAGAGCGGATGCCATCATCGCTCCCGAGTGTCCGGCGCTAACAAACCCCGCAGGTTCAGTTCCCTTTTGTTTATGCTCAAGCCAAGCTTGTTTGACTAATCGGCATCCAATATTGATCGATGCCCCCGGCTTACTTCGCAGGGTTTTGATTTTATCGTCCATGTCGAAAGTTTCATTTGCATGAATGATCCGAAGCGTACACTTGAGCTCGGCCTTAGGGGGTTGATCGTTTGGAACAAGAGCGTCGTGAAGAGCCTTAAATCTTTTTTTCTTCAACGTACTGAGAATTACTTTTTCATCTCCCACTAAGGTGAGCTCACCTTGGAGTTCTGGAAAAGCCTGGAGTGCACCGTCTAGAGTGGCTTTCGGGGCGTAATCTCCGCCCATAACGTCGAGGATTAACCTTGGCATACGTCCTTACGTATCCCAAAAAATCCTATGTGGAAACAAGAAGTTACTTAAGACCTTTGAGATCTTTTAATCGAGAGAATGGATTATTAGTCCCCAGTTTCGAGCACGCACAGCGTCCAACATTCAAATCGGCTCCGCATTGAAAACACATGCCTTTACAGTCTTCACGGCAGAGAGGCTGAAACGGAACTTGGAGCTGAAGTTGCTCAGTCAACACATCGGCTAGGTTAATCGAATCTTCAGCAATATAGTTGATATCGAGATCTTGGCCTGAATCGACGGCTTCGTCGCTTTGATAATCATGAGCATGACGAGCAAAACCCTTATTTTGTCCGGCTGGTCGGCCTGGATCATCACGGTCAGCATCTTGTGCACGTTGCAGATGAGCTACCCCTGCCATGACCGGGTCCTTACAATAGAGGGATGAAATGGACGGTTCACATTTCATTAAGTAAGGAGTTGCACATCGGCTACAGATCAACTGGATCTGAGTCTTAATTTTCCCAGAAATCACAACAACTTCGTCCACTTTTCTAAGGTTAAAAGAAGCTTCAATCGGACGTTGTTTTGGATCTTTTTTCGGATCCTTAACTTGTGAAAGAGGTCGTTGAGATAGAGCTTTCAGGCTCATGGTTCGAGTCGGTTCACGATCTTTTTTCTTACTCTCGATATGAGTTTCGATAAGGTCAGATCTGCGCTCGTCCTCAGATTTTTCATCAACGAGGCTAACTGCTTGTCGGACCCATTTCTCTTCTTGATTGAAGGAAAGTTCCGTATCGTGATCGCTAATTTCGNNAGGATTTTGGACTCTAACTCTGCCGACAAATGGCGTCAATGTCATGTTTCTACTTGACGATGTTTTTCTATCGTGGCACGCCACAGCTTTGGTCGTGCGTTGTATGATGAATGGCATATATAGCCGAGGGTATGAATCATGGCTACACAGCAAATTACAAAGGCCGCTCAAGCGACCAAAAAACGATTATCTGATGGCGTTAAAGGGACTAAAGCCGCTATAAAGAAGACGGCTAATAAGCCTTTGAAAGTAGGNNGTCCATGATCGTTTCGAAGCCTGCAAACTCAAAAATAGTAGATAAAAGAGCTTCGAAGCTGAAGAAGGGTGTGGTATCCATGTCTTCAAATAAAACAGCTCCAGCAAAGAATGGTAAAAAGCCCTCTAAATTGGCTGCTGTAAAAAAGCTTTTGTTCGGTGAATCAAAAACAGGCAGTTCTAAAGCAAGCAGTTCTAAGGCGACTGGCGTTAAAGCTGCTTTGGGGAAAAACGTGGGAAAAACAGTAGAAAAATCAGCTAAGAAGAAAGAAAGCCCAAAAGCAGTAACTAAAAAGGCCGGAGCCTCAGTTCAGACCTCTGCTAAGGGCAAAGCTCCTTCTAAGGCCCCTGCTAAAGCCGCGGCTGCATCCAAAGTTTCCAATACAAAAGCTTCTGCAAACACCAGCAAGTCAGCATCCGCAAAAGGCGCCCAGAAAAACGGTAGTGGGACTGCTTCAACGAAATCCGCAACCCCAACACAAAAAGACATGGCAGTATCAGCATCAACAGTGAAATCAACAGCATCCAAAATCTCTCCTGCGCTACTTGCCAAGTCTGGCGGTAAAAAGAGCCGCGCGTCCTCATCGCGCGTTATCGAAGGCGAAAATTGTCGTGAAGTTGCTTGCGAAGGCTTATCCACCACCGGTGGTTATTGCCGCATGCATTACATCAAAAATTGGAAAAAGATTAAGCGTAAAGAAGTGATCCTCAGGGAGAAGAAGCTCAATCAATACATTGAGGAACTTGTCGCTAAATACCCAGACAAATACATCGAAGCAATTCGCCAAGACTTGGCCAATGATAAGGACTTCGCAAAAGTCATTTACGACCTCGACCTTGATGAGTCGGTGGATGACTTTGATGGAGACGCGGATAACGCGGATTCTATCATTGATAGTCTGAAACGCGACTTCGACGACGACAGCGACGCTTTCTGATTTTACTGCAGATCTGCTTCGGATAACTTCGTTGGACTCTTCGTCGTTCCCGCAATGGACTTTTATGTCCATTTTGGTCGCTCCTCATCGTCCGCCTCGTTCTCCTTGCATCTCCTTGTAAAATCTAGGGCGTATTGCCTGAGTCAACTCGGATTCGTCTTCTTCGTTTAGCTCGCATCTACTGGCGAATCACTCGGCCGCGAAATTATAGGGAAAACCTTACAGGAAAAGATGGAGGTTCTCCGGAGAACCTTGTCTGAAAAGTTACTGCGTAAACCCAAACGGTGTAAGGCCCTCATCGCAGCTATCAAAGCTCATCTTTCTCTCAAGCGGCTTACCGTAAAATTTAAAGTACTGAGAGCCTTGGGTTTTAT
>DBAE01000221.1 GCA_002291495.1 Bacteriovoracaceae bacterium UBA1018
TTCTCGGGGGGAGTTTGTCCCTTATTGAAAGAATCTATATTACTGAGTTTGTTATCTTGGGCGGTCTGTCTGCTAGTTTTGGCGCAGCGGTGAGCATGGTCGTGAGCTTTGTGTTGTCTCACTTTCTGTTTGATAGCGTTTGGGTCTTTTCTGGGGCCCGTCTTTTTATCACAGTATGTGCAGTTACCCTTTTATCGGCGCTGACAGTTCGTGTGGCGGTTCATCAGAGTCTTTATCGTAAAGAAGTAGAACTGTTATCGTAATTCATCAAAAGATTGACGTATGTACTCAAAAAGAATGGTGGACGGCCGAAAGAAGCTTGACAGAAAAAAAGCAGCAGGCAAANNAATCTTAATCGCAGCCGCAGTTGTTAGTTACGTCACACTTTCTCAGGCAGAAGCTGCGCAGAGAAAAGTTTCTCTGACTAAAGATTGCTCTGTGCTTGCTGGTCCAGAGCCCACCGCCAAGGCGATCGGCCTCTATCGGACGGGTACAATCGTAAAAGTAAATACTCCGGGCACTAGTGGATTTTATGCTGTTCCTTTTACTCGACCTGTACAAGGCCTAAACGAAGGATGGCTTGCAAGAAACTGTTTGGCTGTCGTTAAAGATGGTAGTAGCTCGACGGCTAGCTCCTCCTCGCGTGGCAGTAGCTACTCACGCTCATATGATGGCGGCAGTGAAAGTAATCGAAAATTTTATGTAGGTTTGGGTTTAGATATTTTTTCAGCAAATGCCTCTACGTTTGCGACCGCAGTGGNNCAGGAATCTGGTTCCGGAAGTTATACCGGCATAGGTCTTCGAGTTGGATACATGCTTGGAAAAACCCTGTCCATATTCGGGGATTTATCGACCTATAACTTTAAAGTAGCGTCTACATCAGAGCCTATTGCAAACATTACTGCTAAGGGCATTAAGGCTGTGGCAACCCTTGAAAACCGGTTCTTTCGGTTTAAGGAGCTCGGTAATCTTGAATTTCGTCTAGGCGCTGGACTCGGTTTTGGAANNGGAGATGAGATTACTACTGAAACGAGTGGTATTTTGTCCCCAATTATCCAAGGCTTAGCTAGCTTGACCTTGCCCATTAAAGACCGCTTTATGCTTCGGACAGAGCTGGGATATCAGCTGTTTAGCTTGAGTAATGTGCCGGCTAAAACACCCTCAGAGGACGACGTCGAAGCTAATTTTGCCCTCAATGCACCATTTTTTGGTGTTTCAGCTGCTTACCGCTTTTAAGGCTAAATCAGCACATCATTTTTGATGACGCCACGCGTGATTTTTTATATACGTTCGGTTTATGTACGTTCAGTATATGAAAGCTTCTTACATTCTCCTTGTTGGATCGCTAATGATTACTATGCTTGGATTGCAAGATAGCGCTGCTTCTATACCGAGCTATTCCACGCCTGTCGATGCGATGCCACGAGTAGTCTTATCCACCCAAGCGGATGCTTCAAAAAATTCGATCTTAGCCATTAATGAGCCTGAGGCACGTAATAACGATATTGTTCTGATACGAGATGCAAACTCTCCGAAGGAAGTATTGCTTCACGTACCTCGACAGTCACCCGAAGTATCAGGGCTCAGTACTTACTATGTTCCGGTTCGCATTAGTTTCGATAATGCACCAAGCATGTTAACTCATTCAGTCAAGCACTACCTTCTGACAGAAAATGGAAGAGATAATTTTAATCTCACCCGTTTGGGACCGGGCGAGTGTGTCACTAAGCGAACTTTCCTAAAAAATGCTTTTGTGGTCGAAAGCTGCAAGTAGGTTGATCTATGGGTAGTCAAAAACCCAGAGGAAGCAGTCATGCTTCACCCTGGGATTCTGACTGGACCTTCTCGAGATTAAGTTGACACTATTGATTAATACGCACCAATCTTCCACAGGCTACTGGAATGGTCATTGGCACCGGGCTTTGTGTCTCGGCACGAACGGTGGCTGGGATCTGCGCATCAGCAGGTACGCCATGCACTTCGACTACCAGTCCATCGAGATCCACCGAGCCGTCAGCGCTAACACTTGGGCTAGCGGCCGCAGATGGAGTTCCGGTAGTAGTCGGAGTTGCAGCCCCATTTGGGACCGTTCCAGCTTGATTGAGCGTGTCCAGATTCAGCGCGGAGAGACTCAAAGACTGAATATAAGTCACCGTGCCGTCTTGAGTCGGAACGGGATACTGAAGTGAAGCAAAGTTACTTTCTTCACCGGCAGCATTATTGTTAGTTCCGTTATTATTACCGCTAGTGTTGCCGTTATTGGCTCCGTTGTTTCCGGCATTTATCCCGTTGGTTGCCAGGTCTGTAGTAAGATTGGGATCATTTCCGGCGTTACTAGTACTGGTAGGAGAGTTGTTGACGTTAACAGACAACGGAATGATGGGGCGTCCTGAAATCGGAGCAGCTTCGATCTCGTCGATGATTCCATCATTATTGGTATCAGCCGTGATGTCGGCGCACTGTGTTCCCGAATGAATGTGCTGCATATGCATCATACCAGGTGCTAGTCCGTTAATTTCTAAATAGGCACCGAGTTGGTTGTTTTCGACTGTGAATCGCCCTGAGCCAAACACGTTTGTAGAAGGTAGGCCAGAAGCTGAGTTGGCAGGGAAAAGTTGAACTTCGTAAACTCGACGATTTGTCGTCAATGGGGTGGGAGATGCATCGGGTACTTCACCTGCAGCATTGGTGACCGCATTGTCGTCATTGTCGCAAGCGCTGATCGTGCTCATTAATCCGGCGAGAACTAAGGGATACGTTACCCATAAGGGTTTGATCCAAGGTTTCATTTCTGGACTCCTTATATTAATCAGAAATATTGTTCTGACGGAGCAGATGCAATCTGTATGCGCTACTGTGGTGCAAAAGAAAAACCCACACTTGCCGCTTGGCATGTGTGGGTTTTGGATTATCGTGTGTTCGTGTAATCAGTCTTTGTACTTAATGCCGCATCCATACGCAGGTGTCGACGGTACCGAAACAGGCTTTCCGCTCTCAGCTTCTGTAGCTGCTGCTACTAAGTAATTCTTAGCGCCAGGGATGTCCTTCTCATCAGTAGACTTTTTATCGTCAATCGCGCCAGCGTAAATCAACTTGCCTTCGGGATTGATCAGGAACATATGCGGAGTAGTTTTCGCGCCGTAAAGTGCTTTACCTACTTTGCCATCACTATCAAAAAGAATGGCTGTAGGTGATGCACCCATTTTTTTGATGTATTCATTGGCGGCTTTGCTGTCCATGTAGCCTTGTTTGGCTGGTGAGGTTGCTGTGGCTGGAGCAGATGAGATAATCGTAAACCAGGTATAGCCTTTTTCTTTAAATGTCTTCTGCAAATTTTGCATGTTTTTGCTGTTGTAATGTTTTTCTACATAAGGACATTTCTCATTGTGCCACTCGAGCACAACATATTTCTTTTTAAAGTCAGAAAGTTTGTAGGTCTTTCCGTCACTAGCCGGTAACGAAAAATCTGGAGCAGCATCGTTGACCTTAACCGCAGAAAAAACTGATGAAGAAGTCATGAGAGATAGCGAAGTTGCTACCCCAAGGATGAGTTTAGATAGTTTCATGTAGATCTCCCTTGTATAGAGAGAGGGTAGCTGATCTCAGGTCGATCATCAAGGAATGCTGTCGAGTGCGCCGAGAACATTCTCTTGCGTTAAGATTTGCGGCAGTATTTGCGGCGGGGCGGTGTTTCCATTTTTATACAGCAAATACTNNGGTTAAATTCTGCAAGTGCCTGAGTGATCGTTGGATCAGAGTTTGTCCAGTCGGCGCGAAGCAAAAGAACATTCTTTTCCTTGAAGCGCGTCATTATAGTTTCTTTATTGAGCACAAATCGTTCATTCACTTGGCAAGTGACACACCACGCAGCAGTGAAATCAACAAACACAGGCTGATTTTTACTGAGGGCGTCTTGCACGACTTGAGGAGAAAATACCTTCCACTCTGAGGATTCGGCATGAGCCGTTTTTAAAGAAACAGGACGTCTTGCTTGCACAGCCACACTCCAAACAAATGAGCCAAGTATGACGAGTAAAGCAAAGATTCGTAGCCCTTTACGATTGGACCAGCGACCGAGCATCCATGACCCGAGCGCAAGGCCAAGGAGGCCGGTAAGTGCATCCACTACGGCGCCCATGGCATCATTTCCAGCTTGTAGTCCGAGGACCCACACGAGCCAAATCACTGTGG
>DBAE01000244.1:0-3497 GCA_002291495.1 Bacteriovoracaceae bacterium UBA1018
AAATTTGGTGGAACATCAGTAGGTACGATTGAGCGCATTCAGCATGTGGCGAAACGAGCACTCGACTCTCAGGCCAAGGGCCAAAAAGTTGTGCTCGTCGTTTCCGCGATGTCCGGGGAGACCAATCGCCTCGTTGATCTTGCTCATCAAATCAATCCAGTCCCACAATCGCGCGAGTACGACATGCTCATCGCAAGCGGCGAACAGATCGCTGTAGGGCTAGTCACGCTCGCCATCAACACGGAAGCTCAAAAACGCGGCCTGATCCGTGAGGGCGAACATCGCGCTCGTGGTCTCTTAGGTCACCAGATCGGAATTAAAACCGACAGTGTATTTTCAAAAGCACGCATCCACGAGATCGACACAAGCGTCCTCAAAAAGGAACTCTCTCAAGATATCATCCCAGTAATCGCAGGCTTTCAAGGAGTCGATCCAGAAAACAATATTACGACCTTGGGCCGAGGTGGGTCGGACACAAGTGCGGTCGCAATTGCAATCGCACTCAAAGCCGATGACTGCGAGATCTATACGGATGTCGATGGGGTCTATACAACAGACCCACGGCTCTGCTCACAGGCCAGAAAAATTTCAAAAATCTCTTATGAAGAAATGATGGAGCTCGCCAGTCTTGGCGCCAAAGTGCTTCAAATCAGATCCGTCGAATTGGCAGCAAAGTACAAAATGCCAATTCATGTCAGATCAAGCTTTTCGGAAGTCGAGGGTACACACGTGGTTGCACAAGAACATTTAGGCTCAGCAATGGAACAGGTCTTAGTCGCAGGAGTTGCGGCAGACCAAAACCAAGTGAAGTTTACACTTCAAAACATCCCGGACGAACCTGGTATGGCTGCACAGATCTTTGGGACTTTGGCCGATCAATCGATCGTGGTTGATGTCATTGTTCAAGACATCTCAAGCTCTGGCAAAATTTCGATCAGCTTCACTGTACACTCGACAGACTACTTAAAAGCCAAGCAGGTGCTCGAGAGTCTGAATAAGTCGGCTCTTTCCGGCATGGTCATCAACGCCGAAGAGANNGGCCAAAGTCAGCATCGTAGGGGTCGGCATGCAACATCACCCAGGTGTCGCTTCCAAAATGTTTAGACTATTGGCTCAGGCAGGGATCAATATCAAGCTCATCACCACATCGGAGATCAAGGTCTCTTGTTTAATGGACGTAAAACACGCGAAAGCCGCTGTGGAGACGCTTCATTGCGGATTTGCGCTTGAATCCACGTCCTAACCTATGGGAAGAAAGTCCCAATGGTCTACAACCCGAAGGATTACTTCTTTAAGAAAGCCAAATCAGAGAATTATGCGGCTCGATCTGTATTTAAACTCCAAGAGATCGACCAGCGTTTTCGCATCTTACGTCCGGGACAAAAGATCCTCGATCTAGGTGCTGCACCTGGCTCGTGGTCACAGTACGCGAGTGAGAAAGTCGGCAAAACTGGCCGAATTTTAGGAATTGATCTTCAGCCCATTAAACTCACTCTTCCTAATGCAGTCTTCCTGACTGCTGATATGCGCTCTCTTGATCTAG
The DNA here is from genome assembly GCA_002291495.1 of Bacteriovoracaceae bacterium UBA1018. Lineage (GTDB taxonomy): Bacteria > Bdellovibrionota > UBA1018 > UBA1018 > UBA1018 > UBA1018. Next base: position 1,544 of record DBAE01000244.1, read on the forward strand.
GTAAGACCATGGCCGAGCAAGGCATTGCCCCCCCTTTCGATATTGTTCTTTCAGATATGGCTCCAAAGACCACTGGCATCCGACTTCAAGATCAGATGCGATCGGTGGAACTTTGTGAGCTTGCGCTTTCCACCGCAGAGAAGTTTCTACGTCCGGGCGGCACTTTTGTTTGTAAGCTTTTTCATAGCGACGAGTTCGAGGCTTTTCGAGCTCAGTTAAAGCAGCGTTTTAAGAAAGTTGAAATCTTGAGACCAAAAAGTACACGTAAAGAAAGTAAGGAAATCTTTTTTACGGCGCTCGATTTTAAACCCATGAAACAGGATGCAGCTACTGCATCGAAGCCTTTGCCTAAAACCGAATCGTAGGATCTTTTGGACAATCTGGACACGCTGCAGAAATCTCTTTGGCCATTGTTTCCCAAAAAGTAAACAACGCTCGGCGCAACTGACTCGACATCATCGTCACGACGGATACGACCATGGCGAGAATAATTACATACTCGACTATGGCTTGACCGCTCTCGTCTTTTGAAAGGTCCTTTCGCATCTTTTCTATAATAATGTATGATCGGGCATCATGACAGCCTCTCCCTCAGAAAGCCCAAACCCATCGTTTAAAAAGAAGCTGTTAAAGGCCCTTATTCCAGCCGCTGGAATCATTTTAGCGATTATTATTGGGCTTTTCTTAGTTCAGCGTCAGATTCCTGTCACTGAGCATGCAGATGCAGTTGAACTCTCTCAAGGGGTTCAGGTGCCTGATTTTGACGTACATCCCTTTGGCGAAGGCAAAGTCGGTAAGATTTCTGAGATCCCAGGCAAAGTTTATCTTCTGAACTTTTGGGCGAGCTGGTGCGCACCCTGTATGGTCGAAATGCCATCGATCGTTAAACTTCGGGAAGCATTTCATGAAAGAGGACTCGTCGTATTACCAGTTAATCTCGATGAAGAGCCTGATGAAGTTCTTCCGGCTCTGATCAAGCGTTTTAAGATTCAGTTTCCAGTATACCGAGATCCCTATGGTCATCTTTCAGACCTTTTTAATATCTCCGGCATTCCCTTAACGATCGTTTTAAACAAAGATAGGAAAATACTTTTCGTAGAAACGGGCGACCGAGACTGGAATAGTACAGAGATCCATCAAAAAGTTGAGCAATGGCTATCATCCAAATGAGTGCAAATGTTACGATAGATATGGATGCGCACTTTGGGAGATAACTCATACTCGATGACAACTTGGGTCAAGCTTCGGTCCTTACCTTTGCTTGTAACTTCAAAGAACAAGCTCTTAGCCGGCTTCTTGATGTTTTTTTGCGCGACCATTCTCTACATGACCTCAAATCATTATCAGATCTTCGAACCCATCTACTTGCCGATGATGTGGATCGATGACCAGGTGCCGTTCCTCCCTTATTCAGTTTGGATCTACATCAGCGAATATGTGTTTTTCGTAGTTATCTATTTGATGTGTAAAAGCACGATCAATCTCAATAAGTACCTATACTCTTTTTTTGCTCTCCAGACAGTCAGCGTCGCAATCTTCTGGATTTGGCCAACGACCTATCCACGCGACCTCTACCCTTTACCGCAGGATCTCCACTGGCTCACTCGCTTCGTGTTTGAGTCTTTACGTGTAACTGACGCTCCAACTAATTGCTGCCCAAGCCTCCACGTGAGTAGCGTGTACCTGACGAGCTTTTTGTTTGTTGAGGAACAAAAGGAAAAATTTCCTTTCTTTTTTACCTGGGGAACCCTCATCGCTCTCTCAACTCTTACGACTAAACAACATTACGCAGTCGATGTACTAGCAGGCCTAGCGATGGCGCTGATTTTCTATTGGTTGTTTTACAGAGTATTTACCTACAAGTCGCCGGAAGCCAAAGCACTTCAGATCTGAAAAGGTGTCCGCCACTTTTTGGGCGCCTTAAACCCACAGACTGTTTGGCTTCAACCGATTG
>DBAE01000244.1:3515-6718 GCA_002291495.1 Bacteriovoracaceae bacterium UBA1018
ACCGATAGTAACACTCTTCGAATTTGGAGAAAGGCATTACCCAAAGATCCGCGTCTTTGCCCGGTTCGAGTGTTCCTTTTCGGGCCTGGAGACTTAGAGCCGAGGCAGCATTGTAAGTCACCGATGCAAATAGTTCTGCACGAGTCATCCCGAGATACAACGCTGCGATGGTAAGCGCAGCCGGTAGATTCAGGGTCATGCTCGTACCGGGATTAAAGTCTGTCGAGATAGCAACTCGTGCTCCTGCCTTCAGGAGTTTTCGCGCGGGAGCGTGAGGGAGTCTGAGATAAAACGCTGTNNATGCCTTGATGCCGGCCTCAGAAACATTCAGCAAATGATCCGCCGAAAGTGCACCCAACTCGCAAGCAAGGGCCGCTGATTCTGTGTTGCCTAGTTCATCAGCATGAACTTTAGTTTTGAGACCCAAAATCTTAGCAGCAAGCAAGATGCGCTTACCTTCATCACGAGTAAAATATCCCTCATCGATAAAAACATCGCAGGCTTGAGCGAGACCTTCGCGAGCTACTTGTGGGAGCATTTCTTCGACGAGCTGCTTGAGATACTTTTCGCGACTAGTGTCCTTAGGAAAAGCGTGGGCTCCTAAGAAAGTCGGAACAAACGTCACAGTCGGAAATCTTTTCTGAAGTCTTTGGACTACTCGCAGGATCTTGAGTTCAGAGTCGACGCTAAGACCATAGCCACTTTTTACTTCGATCGTTCTAACACCAAAACGATAGCTTTCTTCGACTCGCGAGATGGCTAGCGTTTCAAGCTCCTCTTCGGTCGCATCGCGGGTCGCATTTACTGTAGAGATAATCCCGCCCCCTTTGGCAGCGATCTCTTCGTATGTGGCGCCGCCACAACGAGCTGCAAACTCATCGGCGCGATTACCCGCAAAAACTAGATGCGTATGACAATCAATCAAGCCAGGAACAATTGCTTGCCTGCCCTGCAAATCTTCGATTTGAGCTGATCTCTTATATTGCTCAGGCAATTGAGAAGTTGGTCCGACCCATTCGATCTTATCAGAAAAGACTACCGCGCCATCGAGGATGCGGCCTAGATCTTCTTCCTGTACTCTGCGACCTTTCTTTTTTGCGATTCCTTCGCCAGTCAGGACTTCACTTGCGTGGATATAGGCTTTGAGCATGACGGCCTCTATATATTTCCGAGGACTTTATCCTCAAGCTCCCAAGTTTCGATGAGCTTTTCTACATACATGATGTCTTCATGGAGAGAGCGATCCTTTTCCATGTAAGGAGCTTTGCGTCGGATCATTTGGTGTGCTTTTTCAATTATCAGCGTAGATTTAAGCGGTCGATTAAGATCGATACCTTGAGCTGCAGCTAAAAACTCCATAGCCAATACTCGACGAGTGTTTGTCACTACTCGAGCGGCTTTACGAGCTGCCCATGCCCCCATACTAACATGATCTTCCTTATCAGCGGAGGTTGGAATTGAGTCAACGCTGGCTGGATGACTGAGGGTTTTATTTTCAGAAACGATACTGGCCGCCGCTACTTGCACAATCATAAATCCGCTATTGAGCCCCCCCTCTTTCATCAAAAAAGCTGGGAGATCAGAGATCGCAGGGTTAATTAATTTTTCAATCCTTTGCTCAGAGATACTTGCGATCTCTGCCATCGCGATGGTCATCGCGTCTAAAGCGATCGATACGATCTGCCCGTGAAAGTTCCCACCGCTTAATATCTTTTTTTCTTGCGGGAAGACGAGCGGATTATCGGTCACGCTGTTGATTTCACGCTCCAATACATCACGAGTAAACTTAAGAGTATCTCTTGAAGCTCCATGAACTTGTGGAATGCACCGAAGACTATATGGATCTTGTACCTTTCCGCAATCTTCATGACTCTTTGAGATCGAACTCTTTCCACCGCTCGTCAATATTTTGCGCATGCGCCGGGCGGTTTCGATCTGTCCCGGATGTGGACGTACATCATGGATCTCTGGAGAAAAAGCTGTCGCCGTTCCGCGAAGGGCTTCGATAGTCATGGCTCCGGCAAGATCTGCTACGTTGCACACATGTTCTGCATCCAGAAGATTAAGCGCACCCATAGCTGTCATGAACTGGGTTCCGTTAATGAGAGCTAATCCTTCTTTTGGCCCCAGACGGATGGGTTTGAGACCCGCTGATCGAAGGGCTTGTGCCCCGCTCATGACTTTGCCTTTGACTCGGGCTTTACCCTCTCCAATCAAAACAAGAGCCAAGTGAGACAAAGGAGCAAGGTCACCACTCGCGCCTACCGAGCCTTGCTCTGGAATGAGCGGACAAATACCTCGATTGAGCAAATCGATAATTTGTTGAATCAACTCAACACTGACACCTGAATGCCCCAGTGAGAGATTACTTGCACGAAGCAATAACATAGCTCGTACATATTTATCGTCGATGTAATCCCCAATCCCAACTGCATGAGAGCGAAGAAGATTGTATTGGAGTGTCTCGATGTCTGCTGGAGGAATGCGGACATTGGACATGAGCCCAAAGCCAGTATTGACTCCATACATAGTCTTGCCTTGAGAAATTTCACCTTTTAAAAAGGAATGAGCCCTCTGGATCTTTTTCAATGCAACTTTTGAAAGTTCGACTTTTCGCCCCAGTACTGCAACTTCACGAACTTCTTCTAAGGTAAGAGCCTTTTGGCCAATAGAAAGCACACTCATGTGGAAAGAGCTGCCTCAAGAGTTTCAATATTCTTTTTCACTTTGCCGTCTGCAAAAACTGCAGAGCCTGCAACAAAAACATCGCATCCAGCATCTCGAACTCGAGCAATGTTTTTAGTTCCGATACCACCGTCGACTTCAATCAAAAATGCTCGGTTTCCACGCAACTGATTGAGACGTTCGATCTTTGGCAAAACAGCTTCAATAAACTTCTGCCCACCAAAACCTGGATTTACGCTCATGATTAAAACGAGATCAACGAAGTCCAAAACTTCTTCGATTTCCGATAAGGAAGTTCCGGGATTGATAGAAACTCCCGCTTTGCATCCTGCATCTCGAATCGCTTGAAGGTGACGATGTAAATGTGGAGTCGCTTCTGCGTGAATGGTGATGTAATCTGCGCCAGCTTTTGCGAAAGGAGCAATCCAATCCTCTGGCTTTGAGACCATAAGATGGCAATCTAGCGTTGACTTGGTGATTGGTCTTAATGATTCGACAACTAATGGCCCGATTGTCAG
>DBAE01000244.1:6760-18154 GCA_002291495.1 Bacteriovoracaceae bacterium UBA1018
TTCGAGTTCGGCCACGTCATCAGCCAATCGAGCAAAATTTGCAGATAACAGAGACGGGGCAAGTATTGGTCTTTTCTTAGTCATTCTCTCTGAAGACTAGCACTGGTCCTACGCTAACTCGAGAGGAAGTTGTTGGCCACGGCCTTTCAAACCATTCAGAAACGCAGACGCATCCACTGCCTTTTTCCCTTCGAGCTGAAGCTGCATCAGCTCTAAAGAGCCATCCACCGTTCCGAGTAAAACCATACCCGCTCGTTCAAAAACTTTTCCCTGTGGTCCGGAAATGCTGCGGTGCGCTTTTGCAGCTTTGATCTTTACTCTTTCTCCCGTCTTCAAGGCGATACTAGTTCCCGGCCAAGGATTAAGCGCCCGCACTTTTCGAGCTAAGGTCTCCGCATCCTGGTTAGGATCTAAACTCTCCATCTCCTTGGTGAGCTTGTGTGCATAAGTGACCTGGCTCTCGTCTTGGGTCTGTCCCTTTAATGTTCCTTGGTGAAGGCCTTGCAATGTCGGAACGATAAGTTCTGATCCCATAATCGCGAGACGATCATGAAGTGTACTTGCCGTATCTTGTTCTGAAATTGGAGTCTTGGCTTGAAGCAGCATATCTCCCGCATCCAACTTTTCCACAAGGTGCATTGTGGTTACACCTGTCTCTTGATCGCCCGCTAAGAGCGCCCAGTGAATTGGAGCTGCTCCTCTCCACCTAGGAAGTAAAGAGGAATGAATGTTCACACATCCTAACCGAGGTAAGGTTAGAACATTTTTCCGCAGGATCTGACCGTAGGCAACAACCACTATGATGTCGGGCTGCAGAGTCTGCAATCTTTCAAATTCGCCGGGTTGAGAGAGTTTTTCAGGCTGAAACACTGGAAGTCCAAATTCAATTGCCTTCTTCTTAACGGGTGAAGCCTGAACCTCTAGCCCTCGTCCCACGGGCTTATCTGGCTGCGTATATACGCCTGTAATGACAAATTGATCCGAGTGTTTTTGCAGAGCTTCTAAAGCAGGAACCGCGAAATGTGGGGTTCCCATAAAAACGACATTAAGTTTCATTGGGAGGTTCTTAACAATTTGACAGTTTCAAAGCAAGAAAAAGGCCTATACCTGATTTCTAAGTCGGCAAATTGATTCAGATCAAAAAAAGTCGAAAAAGACACAGGTAATTTTACACAAAAATAATAGATAATAATCATTAGACCACTAATAGATCAATTGCTGGCTTAAACGTAGGACGTCTGATGTATGTCACATTCTAAAAGAACATTGATGTTCAGAACCGTACTCTTGAGTTGCCTTGCGCTCGCATTGAGTGGATGTAAAGCCACGATGAATCTTGAGATCCTCCCATCGTTTGGGGATCAGGCTACCTTAGGATATCTAACTGCAGAATATGACAATCAGTCTGGCACAGTAGGCACCGCCTTAGCATCTCCATTTGCAGTAATTGTGAAGGACTCCACTGGAACACCAGTCTCAGGAGTTCAAGTTCGATTCGAAGTCGCTGGAAATGCATTAGCCACAGGATCCGTTTTTCCTGCAGTTTCTGTCACTGACATCAATGGTCGCGCTGAAACTGTGCTTACACTTGGGCATCTTGCAGCGGGCGGTCACCAAGTTAATGCTTTTACAGATTCATATGGAACAATTTCTTTCAACGCAACTGCAGTTGCCGCGGCCCCTCTCAATTTTATTACTTTTTTGGGTGGTAGTTTATTTAATACAGGCGATTGCACGAGTGTAACTGTGCAACAGTATGACCAATACTCCAACCTTGTCAGTAACAATTCGACGCCGACTTCTCTCACCGTAACGGGTGATTCATCGATCAAATATTTCAGCACTCCTGCAGATTGCTCTAATCCTGCTGCCACTGCGCTCTCGTCTTTGCAAATCCCAGCAACCTCGCCAGCCGTGGTCTTTTATGCGCGATTTAAGAATGTAGGAAGCCAAACGATCAGTTTTACAAATTCAAATAGTGTCGCAGTGGACGTCGCACCCATTGTAGAGCCTCTCTACGCNNACTGGAATGATTACGTTAAATTCCCATCAACAGCGGCTGAGAAATATTCGTCAGCGCTTGCTCCCTGTCCCGCAGGGGCTTTAGATTATCGCGGTTGTCTCAATGGTGGTGAATATAAGAAGGTTGTCCTTCATGGCATTACTAGCTGCACTGGTCTAACCGGAATCTCAGATGATGAAGGTTGGTTTGACTGGGAAGCTTGCACAATTCCGAACGTGGGAGACAGCGCGACGTTCATTTCAAAAGGTCTCAAACCTTGGCTAGGACTTAAGACCGTCTTAAACTCTAGCGGATTTAAGCAAAATCGAATTATGGTCAGCGGCAACTCCATGCGCAGTAATTATGCGCAGTGGTGGTCAAACCCAGTCGTCATCCTTGCCTCAAACACTACGTCTGTGCAGATCTTAAATAGTATTGGGACCATCTATGTTGTTCCTAGCTTTCAGTATCATCATGGATTTAACATCGATGCGGATAAAATAAGCCTAGTTACACTTGATGGTGCAAGTATCAATTATCAAACCACTCAAACTGGAGCGGCTGCCAATACCTGCGATACAAATGGAGAGTTCGCTGGTGCGTCGTCCCGATGTTTGATCGCTGCAGGATCTCAAAAGTATCTATGGATTGAGGTTCACACATCATCAGACTTCGGAAGTAACGATGCGCACTACGGCATGTACCTCTACGAAATTACGCATTCTCGAATTAATGATTCGGCAATTTCAAAATCTGCTTGGGGAAATGTCTATATCGCCTCTAGTCGAAAAAATTTATTTAGCCGACTCCTCAGCTTTAGAAGTCAGGGTAGTGGATTGTACTTAGATACTTCGGACCACAATAAGTTTGAGACACTCCGAGTACATTCAAGCAGTTCAGAAGGTATATTTCTTAATGGTGCTCAAATTAATACCTTTGGCGACGTCATCAGTACGAATAACGTCGGCTATGGATTTTACCTCTCTGCTTCTCATCAAAATAAGATTCGAGAGTTAAAGACATTTAATAATTCTTCCGGTCTATTTGTCATTAGCTCGAACGAAAACTCTATTACTGACTTTCTCGGCGTGGGTAACGAATACTCGGGTATATACATGTCAGGCGCCGACCGAAATAATATCGTTCAAGCAACTATCGCGCAAAACTCAGACGTTGGTACTCACCTTTACAACTCAAGCGAGAATATTTTTCATCATTTAATTAGTTCTGCAAACCTATATGGAGTACGTATTTACCAAGGTACTCAGAATACTTTCACTCAGCTTGTGGCTACGAACAACTCTGCATATGCGGTCTCAATCGAATCAACTAACAGTAATCGATTTGCAGGGAACTTCTTAACTGATTCATCCGGAAGCTGTTCCTGGGATACATTAGGCAGTGACCAGGGTCTGGGAGTTGGATGTATACCAACGACGTCCTCGACGGCGAACGTTGTCTTTGGAAAAGACCTATCCGCTACCTTTTTTCCAATCACTTCGGACGACACAATTAATCAGTCTGACGCAACCGGCGGACTGGCTATGCATGATTCTATTTCTGATTTAGACCGATATAACTTTCAACATCCTTACCGTTCTTGGGGACATCAGGGAACTACAGCGTTTGCGACTTCTATGGGGCGTTGTATCTCAGGACAAACCTGTAAAATCTGGGATTGGTCTCTGAATGGTATAGATACGATGATCCAAAATCGAAGTGGTGACGGTGTCAATCCAAATACTGCATTTCCTAATGCTTCATCTGGCGCCTGTCCAGCTCAAGTCCATGGAAACATCACTGCTACCTCTATTCGAAGTGCAGCTAACACCTATCTGCTGAACGCTATCGAAGTCATGTACGATGCGTTTGGAAACGATAACGGTTTGTGTGAAAACGGCGAAAAGTGCATGTATGCGCCTCACTACGGTGCATATCAAGGCTCTGACATCATATCTAATAGCTGTGTATTTAATGCTAATGCTGGTGCGATCACCACTGCAACTATCTACGGCCGCAGTTACTATTAACAACGAATCAAAGACGGCCCATGAGCTTCATCTTCTCTTCTTCTTCACGAAGTAGGCGCTCTTGTTTGAGCTTTTTTCGAACCATTTCTTTTTTGAGTGGGCTCAATCGATCGATAAACAACTTGCCATCCAAATGATCCATCTCATGTTGAATGCAAATAGCTAACAATCCATCAGCCGACATGGTTTTCGTTAGCCCGTCGATATCTTGGTATTCGACTTTGATCTTTTCAGCTCGCTTAACCTCAGCCGTATACTCAGGGACTGATAAGCAGCCTTCGGACATCGAAGTCGTGCCTTCTTTCAATACAATCTGAGGATTGATGATGATCCGTGGTTTTTTACCAGTAATCAAAGCACCGTTAATCACTTCTCCAGTTGTATCAGCCGGCGGAGTTTCTCCTTCTTCAAGCTCTTCGTAATCATAGTCCGTATCAATAACCAATATACGCTCAAGCAGACCTACTTGGTTAGCCGCTAGCCCAATGCCGGGAGAAAAGTACATTGTCTCAAGCATGTCATCAGCCAGCTTGTAATAGCTTTTCTCGACCCGCTGAATGGGCGCTGCTTTTTGGGTCAATACGGTATCTGGAAAGGTGTAAATTTTGAGCTTAGCCATAACTGGATATTACCTTAGCAGATTTCTTCACTAAAGGCAGGCCTGATTTCGAGCGACTGGAGCCCGATTTGAGCCCTAAACCGCTTTTTATTGCTTCTGGCGAATAATCAAAACCGCAGCGATAAAAGCAAAGACAAAGCTGGGCATCCACGCCGCCATAAAAGGAGGTACGGCCCCGTTTGTGCCCAACGAAAGGCCTATGGAGTAGAATAGCCAGTAAAAGAAAGTCACTCCCAAGCAGAGCCCCAGATCTTTAGCCAGGCCCCCTTCACGACGGCTACGGATGGAAAAAGGTACCCCCAAAAAACACATCACGAGCGGGATGAAGCTCAAACTAATGCGGGATTGAANNCCTCATAGCCCTTTGTATCGGTACCGGCATCTTGAGTGCGCTTAATGTACTTAAAGAGTTCTTTGATTCGAAGACCATCCACCTCTTTTTCAATTTCTTGAAAGTCCTGAGGAGTTTCAGCAATGGTCATCGCTTTTTCAGCGAACTTTTGAGTCAGCGGAAACTGATCTTCTTTGGAGAAAACAGTAACCGTTCCGTTTACGAGTTTCCATCCGGACGGAGTATAGGCAGCGCGCTCAGCATCTACAGTTTGCAGCAAATTAAAGTGATCATCGAAAGTGTAGACGGTCATTCCAATGATGTTTTTGGTTTTCGCATCAAACGAGCGCAAGTTATAGATCAGATTTTTGGATCGATACCAAATCTTGTTTTGTTTGANNCCTTTTCTTCATCTCTCGCCAGTAGAAAGTAGTTCTCTTTTTGAACAACGGAGGCAGGATCCGGTCCTGAAGGATTAAGGTCGTACAGGAGATCAGAAAAACAACTGAGACAATCACGACTAAAATTCGAACCAGACCAATGCCGATTGAAAAACAGGCAACCAACTCGTTAGTGCGATTTAGACCCGAAAGCGTAAGTACCGTTCCAATGAGCACAGAGGGGGGCGTCATCTGAACAATGATGGCGGGAATATTCATGACGTTGTACATCAGGATCTGGGTTGTCGTAAATTCGTGGTCTAGAAGTTCGCCGAGCAGGGCTTGGAAAACGTACAAACAGGTCAAAGACAGCACGGCTAGACCGAAATTTTTGAGAAAGCTTACAAAAATGTAACGATCCAGAGTTTTCATGGGGATTTCGTTTTCCGTTCCGAAACTAACCTTTTTAATTTAAACGTTACCAGGTATCCTAAACTAAGTCGAAGCAAGAGAAAAAGGGACTTATGGCAGAACATACCGAAACGCGTCCGGGTGAACCCGCTCGCACCAAAAAAAGCGCATTTATCGAAAACATCACCTCTCTCGGCCTAGCTCTCCTGCTCGTTTTCATGATTCGTTCAAGTGTGATCGAAGCATTTAAGATCCCTTCTGGCTCAATGATCCCGACCTTGTTCATCGGAGATCATATCTTCGTGAATAAGTTTGCGTACGGCTTAAAAATTCCATTCTCAGATCTTTTTGGCGATCCGATTTACGTGGTGAAGCGTGATCCACCTAAACGCGGCGATATCATCGTATTTATTTATCCTAAAGATGAGAGCTATTATTACATCAAACGCGTGGTAGGCACTCCAGGCGACACTATCGAGCTGAGAGACAAGGTACTATACGTCAATAACCAACCCGTACCTCGCGCACCGCTTCCTGGTGCTAAAAGTGACGAAATTTTGGAAAAGTTAGACGATCCTAAATACACTCGAAACAACCTGGATTTGTATTCAGAGACGATGAACAGCAAAGATCATGTGATCATGCTCGACAAGAATAACTTTTTGGGTGAGACGTTTGGTCCGATCACAGTTCCACCAGATAATCTTTTTGTCATGGGAGATAATCGCGACTTCTCCAATGACAGCCGCTTCTGGGGCTTCGTTCCTATGAACAAAGTAAAAGGGCGCGCTGAAGTGATTTGGCTTTCGCTTTGGATTGATTTCAAAGACGGCCAGCTCAATTTTAGACCGGCACGCATCGGTACGGTCCTTCAATAGGGTAAAGTTTAATTACCTAGTTTGGTTAACTAACCAGGTCTGAACATCAGAACGGGCATAGAAAGTATCCCAGCCTGAGTGGCCGCCGCTAGTTCCGATGTCGATTTGAAACTCTCCGGAATACCCGGCGCATGCTGCTAACTTCTGGGCATATCCACCGGGATCACCTCCAAAAGCCGCATGACTCCAGTTGTACGCGTTAAACGTTCCATCGTCTGAGTTGCCTGATGCCCAGAGCGGGAATTCGTTGAGCTCACAAACTTGCGTTGGAGGGCCCCAAGCGACGACCATGGCTCCAGCATAAGTGGATTTGTAACTGGCGATCTGGTCGTTAGTGCCTGAACCACCGGCGGACAATCCTGTCACTACGACTCGATCTGGATCGACTTCAAAGGTGGAGATAGCATCTAAAACAAGACTATGAACCAGAGATGCGTTCCACCACGTGTCTCCTGAACTTACTCCTGCTGCACGTCCATGAAGACCGATGACTATCCCAGTATAATTATCTCTCAGTGATGAACTTTGACTCAACTGACGGATAAAGCCTTCGGGACTACTGGCCACCGCCGTATGAGCTGTGTTCAGCGTTGTCCCTCCAACCCCGTGCAACGAGATCACCAGGGGATAAACTTTTCCGTTCACCGAACCATAATCTTTTGGCAAAAACACGGCCGCATCGTAGCCAGAACTGCGATCCCATACATTTAATTCGCCTGCGGTCATGCCGGTTGGAGAAGGTGACGGAGTCGGAGACGCCGCTGGTGTAGAAGTCGGGGCAGGACTTGGCGTTGGTGTCGGTGTCGGCGTTGGTGTAGAAGTCGGCGCTGGAGTCGGANNGTCGGAGTAGAAGTTGGTGCAGGAGTTGGTGTTGGCGTAGCGCTAGGCGCCGGAGACGGGGTTGGGGTGGAAACCGCATCAGAACCCAAGTCCCGAACTGCTTTAACAGCAAGCGAAGTCTCACGCTCAGGTAGACAGCCAGACATGACTATCCCTAACGCACTCAACGAAATGATGTGAAATCTGAAATAAGTCGACATTGCCATAAGACGCTCCGCAAACACTCCACATCTAAAATTGTGACATAAATGTTGTTCACGCAGAATGTGTCTCAAAAGACACGTCTAGACAGCGAATATAGCGTTTTTAGGCTAGTTTTTATGAATCTTTTGAGCAAAAAGATCCAGACCCTTGGCTATCGATTTACGCAGTATTTGCGGCGATCGATTGAGTATATCTGCGAGCGTTGGACCGACCTGATAATAGACTTTTACAAATGCACGACCAGGGACATTGGTTAGCAATTTCGTATCTCTAAAACTTCGAAGCTTTGGCAAGGTATCTTGATTACATACATCTACTAGCGAAGTAGCGATGAAACACTTTTGACCACCTAAGGTCTGATAAGCTGCCTTAAATTCATTCCGATGAAAGGCTTTTCCATTAGCTAGGTATTTGCGAATGGCTTCGGTGGCCATCGGCTGATATGGAAATCCCTTAGAAAATAAGACATATTTATCTAAGTAATGTTTAAAGTCATTGAACTTAGCCTTGGACCGAGTTTGATCATAGAGCTTCACTAAATCCCAATAAACGCCGCTAATAAGCACCAGCTCTGGCATCTCTTTTTTAAGATCAAACTGAGCGGGCGTTAAACTGCCTTGGGTTACGCCCTTCCACTCTTCAAGGACATGAAGATAGGAGTGATAGAACCTGATCGCCTCAACGTACTGCTTTTGCTCAAAGTACTTCGCACCGCCACGAGCAAACTCCAAGCGGCGCTTGAGTACTTCTCGTTTTCGTTCCTCTTCGGCCTGTTGCATCCGTGCTTCAATACGCGAGCGAACTCCTGATTTAATCGCTAACGATTCTTTTTCGGGTTTACCTTTGTCCTGCCGAGTCATTAGATGTTTGTGGTTCCCTTAACATCCGCCTGAGGATCTTACCGACATTAGTCTTAGGCAATTCTTTTCGAAACTCGATCGCCTTCGGACATTTGTAAGCAGTAAGGTTCTGGCGGCAATACGCTTTTACTTCCTCCGCCGTTAAAGACGGATCCTTAGGAACTATGAAGAGCTGAACCGCTTCACCAGAATGTTCATCCGGCATTGCAATCGCTGCTGCTTCAAGCACCTTTGGATGTTTCATAATAACATCTTCAACTTCATTTGGATAAACATTAAATCCAGAAACTAGAATCATATCTTTCTTACGATCGACAATTTTAAAGAAACCATCTGGACTCATGACCGCAATATCACCAGTCTTAAGCCAACCATCTGGTGTCATAATTTTGGCTGTTTCTTCGGGCTGTTCCCAATATCCAACCATCACTTGTGGACCTTTCACACAAAGTTCACCTTCTTTTCCGTGAGGTAGATCTAATCCATTTTCATCAATCACTTTAACTTCGGTCGAAGGAATTGGAAGCCCGATCGTTCCGATGCGATCTCGTCCATCCAACGGATTGCAACAAACGACAGGAGAGGTTTCAGTTAAACCATAGCCTTCGATCACTGGAGTTTTAGTTCTACGTTTCCACTCTTCTGCGACGGATTGCTTGAGAGCCATACCTCCAGCGACCGTTACTTTCAAAGTACTCCAGTCGACAGTGTCGAAGTCTTTGTGATTCAACATCCCACCTAACAGAGTACTAACCGCAGTCATCACTGTTGGCTTGCTCGTACGCAGAATTTTTAGAAAGGCCGGGATATCTCTTGGATTGGTGATCAAGATATTATTAACCCCGATCTTCAGAAGACCGAGACAGTTCACTGTGAGACAAAAGATGTGATAGAGCGGCAACGCGGAAATCAAATTTTCGCACCCGGTTTCTAGTTTTGGTTTGAGCCATTCAGAAATTTGTAAAAGATTGCCTAGAATGTTTTCATGACTCAGCATCGCACCTTTTGAAACGCCAGTAGTGCCTCCCGTATACTGCAAAAATGCTAGGTCACTTCTTTGAAGCGGAACTCTTTGAAAGGTATTATGGCGGCCACGCTCGAGAGCATCTCGATATCGAATGCACTTAACACTATTCGACGGCACCATTTTTTTAACATATCGCACCACAAGATTTGTCAGAAGGCGCTTAAATCCGGGAAGTGCGTCACCAATCTCAGTCATAATGACATGCTCAATCTGAGTTTCTTTAAGAATGGCTTCGAGTTTGTCAGCGAAATTCTCTAAAATTACAATTGCTTTGACACCTGAGTCTTTGAATTGATGCGCCATTTCTCGTTGGGTATAAAGCGGGTTGGTATTGACCACGACGAGCCCAGCCTTTAAGGCACCAAAAAGTACGACCGGGTACTGAATGAGGTTTGGCATCTGAATCGCGATGCGGTCCCCTTTTTTTAAGCCAAGTTCTTTCTGCAAAAATGCAGCAAAACTATCATAGAGTTGACGAAGCTCCGAAAAAGTAATGCTATATCCCATGTTGGTGAACGCAGGCAGATCCGCATACTTTGTACAGCTCTCTTCGATGAGCTCTAACAGAGACGGGTAGCTTCCAAGTGAAATTTCAGGCGCAACACCTGCAGGATAGTGGCTCAACCAAGGCTTGTTATTTGTATTCATAGCTCGTTACTTTTTATGACCTTTCTTCGGGATAAATCTGCACTTCAGTCGACTCCGAATATTTCTGAGAAAATCACGCTCAGAGACGGTAGACAAGTCTTGTTGCGTAGCGTTCAGCCAAAAGACCGAGATTTAATTCGAGAATCTCTAACGACACTGTCTATTGAGTCCAATCGACATCGTTTTTTGAGCTACCGTACCAATTTCTCTGACTCTGAACTTAAATATCTAACAGAGCTCGACGGTAAAAACCATTATGCAATCGGTGCAACAACCCTACCTGAGGATGGCCCCATTTGCGGTGTAGCAATCGCGCGCTGGATTCGAAACACCTCGGATCCAAAGATAGCCGAATGGGCAATCATCGTCACTGATTCCTTTCAGCAGCAGGGCCTGGGCGGACTAATGTTAAATATATTGGCTGAAACTGCACGATCTCAAGGGATCGAAAAGATGGTGGGTACGTTGGCAACTGACAATTTCAAATCCCAGGCACTGATAGAGAAGATCGGCAAGACTAAATTTACACCGATTGGTGGTGGGACTTTTGAGAGCGAGACGTGGATAGGCTAAAAGAACTCAGTTTGATTAGATAGGGCCTGATAACTGTTATTAGATATGCGAAGTAAGTAATTCGATAGCTCGGTCCGTATCGATAGTTTCTTTATTCATCGATTCAACTGTGGACTTTTCCTTCGTGGACTTCACTACACTTTCGATATTTTCTTCAGGCTGAGCTGAAGCAATATCTCTGAAGGTATCTTCTTCAGATCCAAAAGCAGATGTAGAAACGCTTAGAATCGCTAATACTGGAATCAATTTTAAAAATTTGTTTTTCATACTACCTATCTCCTTAAACTCTCGTTGTAGATAGTAATTGCAAGGGTAAGACCAGCCATTGATTTCAAAAAGCTCTTTGATTTTAGGTGTATCACGATCGACACACTATTAATTTGACAATCGGGTGCCTAAACTTTGGACACTCATCTTGGGTTATCTTAAGTATGTCGTTACCTTAGCGAAGCCATAATCTCGTATCGCCTGATAAAGATTATGCGCTTGGCACCTAAGCTCCAAGTTTTGTGTGTCGTGCGATCCCCCTAAGCCGTAGGGTTTTAGGTGATGGATCTCTAAGCGATAGCGTGAGGTGCATCGGGTTTGAGT
>DBAE01000164.1 GCA_002291495.1 Bacteriovoracaceae bacterium UBA1018
GTAATATAGAGACCAAGTCCAAAACCGCTTACGTTGTCGCAAGATACTGCTCGTTCGAATCGATCGAAGATTTTATCCTGCTTATCTTTCTCGATTCCCATACCAAAGTCTGTACAGCGAATGACGACTGTAGATGGACGTGAGTCTACTTCGATGTGGATTGGACTGCCAGCGCCATACTTAGTTGCGTTTGTAATCAAGTTGATCACGANNCTATCGGATCGCAGGTGACTCGAGCAGATTTTGGCAAATGCAGTTTGAGTTCACATTTTGCGAGCTGAATCGCATCAATTAATCGATCAACCGCTTCTTCGATCAGTGGTGTAAGATCCGTATCTTGAAAATTGTAAGTCAGTTTACCGCCCGAAATTCGAGAAAAGTCCAAAAGGTTCTCAATCAGTGCCGTCAACTTGTTAACTTGGCCCAAAGATGAATCTAACGACTTGAGGACTTTTTCAGGTGGAATAGTCTTAGCCTGGTTTTGAAGAAATCCACGCTTAGCAATTTCGAGTTGGAGTTTGATCGACGTAATTGGCGTGCGGAGCTCATGGCTTGTTACCGATAGGAGCTCATCACGAGCCTGGACAGCTCTTTGGAGTTCTTCGTTGAGCTGCATGGTCTTTTCGGCCGCTTCTCGAAGCTCAGTTTCAGCTAATTTTTGTTTAGTGATGTCTAACGAAACAGCTACCAATCCAAGGATCTCATCGTTGGGACCTCGTAGTGGAGAGTATTCCGTACGGTACCAAAGACCCAAGTACTCACTTTCTGAAGTAAGCGGATTGCCATCGAGTACGTACTTAACCTTAGCCACGAGCTGCGGCGCATTTTCATACACTTCATAAAATGATTGGCCTTCGAGCTCCCCGGGCTTAAATCCGGCCGCTGCCAACCCTTTGCCTTGGCTAAGCGTATAGGTCCCGTCCTTATCTAGAGCCCAGAGAATAATGGGTGCACTGTTAACGACAGTGCCAAGTCGCTCTTCAAGTGTCCGCTTCTGAATTTGCGATAACCGCTTTTCTTGCTGAAGAATGATTTGCTGAGACCGATAGAGCTCTACAAATACACTTACTTTGGAGCGGATGACGATTGGATCGAGTGGTTTGTATAGGAAATCTACTGCCCCTGAAGCATATCCTTTATGTACGTGAGTTTTGTCGTCATTTAGTGCTGTAACAAAAATGATCGGAACGGTTTTAGACGGCGCGAGCTCTCGGATTAACTGCGCAGCCTCAAATCCATCCATCTCAGGCATTTGGACATCGAGTAACACCACAGCAAAGTCATTTTGCTTAAATTTCTCAATTGCTTCGCGAGCACTCGTAGCACGATAGAGTCGGTACGACGTGTTGCTTTCGAGGATAGCTTCTAGGACCAGCAAATTTTCTTCGCGGTCATCTACCAGAAGTATATTAACTGGATCTCCTCGATGCATGACCTAAGGCTCTCCTTATTGAGGGGGTGTGTCGAACTGTAGCCTTTTAGCTAACTTCTATTTTAAAGGCAATGGGGCTAAGCCTGTTAGCCTCGGGCAGAAGTAGGGGCCAACTGATTACTTTGAATAGCCCTTACTCCTAAGATCTCTGAGATGCCGGTAATGAGGTTTTGCTTCTCGTCTAGCGACGCAGTTTTACCAGACAGGTAAACCACACCGTTCCTAACCGAGATTTTGACCTCTTCCAAATCTAAGTAAGGATCCGTAGATAGCGCCCCGACTATGTCCTTTTTCAGAAGATGATCAGGTCGTTCGATAGAGGGGTCAACTCGGAGTTGATTTGTCACGGATGTTACCCCGGGAGTTTTCGTGGCGATTTCCTCGGCTAGGACCTTAGATCGCAAATAAGGAACTGTGCCTAACAAAATAGCGCGGCCGTCTTTGACTTTGACCCGAGGTTGAGTGTGAGCAAAACCCGAATTCTTGATCAAGCGATCTATAATATCGCGTCTGAGCTGGGCGTCAGTAAGTGGTTCATTTTGTGTGATTTCATCTAGATCATTTTGGTGTGATTCTCTAATTTTTACATGGTCATGAACCGCTTTTGCCCCATCAATATTTTGGGCGATTTCAAGAGCACGGTCTCTTTCACTCTCGGAAGAGGTAGTGCCTTCAATAGTGACTTCTTTTTTTTGAACTTTGAGGCGGTAATCAAAAACATCAAGTCCAGGATCAGCCGCCAGTGCAGCCAGAAGTTCAGTTCGAATCGAGTGATCCGATCGGTGCTTTTTCGTAATGACCGCTTGAGGCCTAGGATCAACGGGTCCCCATTCAGAAACAATCTGTGGAATAGGCCTCTGAGTTGCACAGCCTGTTATGCAGAAGAATGGAAATAGAACCTTTGCGGTCAACCGAGATGACTTTTTCATAATGCAGCTCAATTTTAGCCGATACGAGGCATAGATTGAAAGGCTCCGGGATAGTTTTTGCAATGGCTGACTGTTTCACATTAAGGAGTTCGTTTTGAAAAGTGTATTAGTTATTGAAGATGATCATGATACTCGTGTTTCCCTTCGTCAGACGCTCGAGGCCGAAGGATATCAAGTCATTAGTGCAACCAACGGGAATGATGCAATTAAACTTTTAAGTCAAATTAAGCCGCCCTCAGTGGTATTGTTGGATCTCATGATGCCCATGATGAACGGCTGGGAATTTCTTGAGCGACAGAAGTCCAAGCTAAAAGAAGCGGGCGTCCCTGTAGTGGTAATTACTGCTTATCCTTATCAAAGGGTAGAATATGCAGATGCTTTAGTATGTAAGCCTCTTGAGAGGGATAGCCTATTGCGCTTAATCGGAAGCATGCCTTCGAACGCTGTTTGATCAGTCCGATTTCCAGGGTTAAGCTCACGGGGTGAGCAATCCATTTCAGGTTGAAGCAGCAGATGGTTTTAAACTTGGGGCGACCCTATTTGGTACGAGCACCTCTAAGGTCCTCATCATTCATTCCGCCACGGGTGTAAAACAAACCTATTATAAGAGCTTTTGCGAGTTTTTGGCCGAGCACCAAATAACATGCGTCACCTACGACTATAGAGGAATTGGCGAGTCGAGGCCAAAGGCAGGCCTAAAAGGCTTTCACGCGACTATGTGGGACTGGGCGAGGCTCGATGCTCGGGCAGTCGTCGAATGGGTCAAGAAAGACTTTCCTGCCGCAGAAATCATTTACCTAGGCAACTCGTTTGGTGGGCAGATATTAGGTGTGCTCAAAGACGCGCGGGTAAAGCGCGCTCTGATTGTCGCAAGTGGAAATGGATACTGGAAACACTATCCAATCAAGCATCAACCTCTCATGTTTGGTTTCTGGCACGTTTTGTTACCGGCCCTCAGTGGCGTAATGGGATACTTTCCGTCTCGTTATGTGGGACTAGGTGAGGACTTACCCAAAGGAGTCGCGCTCGAGTGGGCATCGTGGTGTAAAAATCCGCAGTACTTGTTTCCTACACTTAGTCGAGATGAAGTGGAAAATTATGCTAGCTGGGACCTCTCAATTTTGGTTCTAAGTATTACAGATGACCTATTTGCTCCACCCCGAGCTGTGAATGAACTTTTAAATAAGTACGTGTCGGCAAAAGTTGTCAGAAGAATAGTTGCGCCTTCTGAATTTGGAATGACTAGCATTGGTCATTTTGGATTNNGAATACGATCTGGCGAGAAGTACTAAGCTGGTTGCAAAGTTGATCTCAAACAGGAGCCCGAACAAAATGTCTGAACTTCAGCCTTATGATTCCCTTATTCAGCGCGGTCCAAACATTTGGACTTTAGATGGGGAATGGTACAAGACCTCATTTCGGCGCCGCATGACGGTTATCCGTATCGGTGTTGATCAACTTGTGGTTCATAGTGCGATTCAGCTTAAGCCAGAAGACTATGCTCAGATCGATGCGCTTGGACACGTCAGATGGATTGTAGCGCCCAATGCTTTCCATTCAGACGAAGCGCCAGTGTATAAGGCAAGGTATCCAGATGCTAAGCTTTTAGTCCCACCTAGCGTATTTAAGAAATTTCGAAAAAAAGGAGTAGAGGTGGATGGAAGCTTGGATAACTTGAAGGAGTTTCCAGGCGGCGAACTCATCTGTAAGGCAGTGGATGGCCTAAAGTTACTGGAAGAGTATGTCTTATATCATTCCATTTCAAAGACTTTGATCTTAACAGATCTTATGTTTAATATGACGTCACCTAAAAGTTGGATTGAAAGATCATTTTTCCGCTGGAATCAGATTGATAATCGGTTCGGGATGAGCCGGATCTTTCGTTTGATGTTTGTAAGAGACAAAACATTAGTTCTGAAAAATTTGGATGAAATCGCACAGTGGGATTTTGATCTAGTTATTGTTAATCACGGAAATATTGTCGAAACTTCTGGAAAAAAAGGCTTTATAGCCGGATATACAACTCTCAAATAAACTAACGGTTACCAAAGATGGCCGTGCCGATTCGGATATGAGTAGCACCTTCTTGAATCGCAGTTTCGAAGTCGCTTGTCATGCCCATGGATAGTAGTCCATTTGTGTTTGGATGGCATTGCTCTTCAAGTGCCCTAAGCTTTCGAAATGCGATCTGTGGATCCTTTTCAGGTGAAGGTATGCACATGAGTCCACCCAGTTGAAGGTTCTCGAGTCCTGAAATTCTTTGAGCGAGCGCAATAACCTGATCCGTAGGTAGCCCACTCTTTGAAGGTTCTTGATCAATATTCACTGCAATAAATCCAAGAAGCTTTTCATGAGGACGCTTCGAGATCATATGTTTGGAAATTTCATGTGCAAGTTTCATTGAATCAATTGCATGAATTGCAAACACATGTGGGATTAAGAGTTTTACTTTGTTACTTTGCAGGCGCCCTATAAAGTGCCAACGGATATCTGAGATCCCCTGATCCAAAATAAGTTGAGACTTTTCAATCAATTCCTGGACGTAATTTTCACCGAAATCGCGATGTCCAAGATGATAGAGCTCAAGAATATCTTCGACGGGGCGTGTTTTGCTCACTGCAATTAAAGTTGGAAGATTTGATGCCGCTGCTTGGGCGATCCTGTCGCGTATACTTTTATACCTTTCGGAAATCGTCACGGCTCAATCTACCCAGCTTGGATAGGCTTTAAATATCTTTTCGAGGTCCTGAATGAGTTGAGCCATGGGAAGCCCAACGACATTCGTGTAGCTGCCTTGAATCTTTTCAATCAGGGTCATTCCAATGCCTTGTGCGCCGTAAGCTCCAGCTTTGTCCATCGGCTCTCCCGTGGTGACATATCCTTGGATCAAATTTTTTGAGAGTTTTCTCATAGTCACTCTGGAGGTGACCACTTTAGTGAGACGTTTTGTAACTTTCCCTTTTTCGCTTTGTAATATGCAGTATCCAGTGAGCACCGTATGGGTAGCGCCTGCTAGAGTCGAAAGCATCTTTTGGGCTTCTTTCTCATTCTTAGGCTTGCCTAGGACCTTCTTTCCATTAGGAGCCACTACGGTGGTATCAGCAGCAATGATTAGAACTTTTTTATACTCATCCTTTTCGATGGTTTGCTGGACTGCTGAGGCCTTTTCAAGCGCAAGACGAACGACCATCTTGGACGGAGACTCTCCTTTGATTTCAATCTCATCTACGCCAGGGGACCGAGTGATGACTTGGTAGCCGGCGTGACTCAGGAGTTCAATTCGTCGTGGGGAAGTAGAAGCAAGAATAATGGGTAGCATATAGGCCTTATTCTTACGTCAGAAGGGGAGCGGTTGACCAGAGTCTAGAAATAAAACTGGGTCATGATAAAACGAAATTGGTCCCTGAATTGGCGATAGCTGTCAAATTTGCGAAAAAAGACAGTAACTTCGGTGCGGGTGCCGGATTCAGTAGCAAAGATAAAACTTCCGCCTGATCGATAAGTAGTGGCGAGTCCTAATCCAGCACCTGCGACAGTGGTTTTAATCTTATACTCTTCACCTACGTAGATTTTTGAAACGTGGGTCAGCAATTTACCTTTGTCGATGCTGCCGAAGAGGTCTACTGCGGTTACAGCAATGTAAGCGCCGTCAAAACTGATAAAGAGTTCGACTGAATTTCGATCTTTCAGCTCAATGACGTGGGTACGTGCCGTCGAGTTATACAGTGGCTTACCAAGCTCGTCAGTCGGAGCTGCAAAGCAGGCATTCATAATGAGCTCATCGACGGCAGTTGCGATGACGCTAGCCATGCGGGTCGGAAACTTAGCAGCGAGGAGATACTTTTTGACGGCTTCGACTGCATCGAGCTTCTGGTTTGAGAACTGAAGCTTTAGGTTTTGTACCTTTGCCTCAGGACTCACCATATTCTTCAGTCCGAAGATACGTTCAGAAAGTGCAGTTTTGACAATTCTCCCATAGTGAGCGCCTGCTTCTTTGGGTGATCCATAATTTCGAAAGATGAAGTTTCCGAAAAGTGGCGACTGTACTAGCTTGCCGAGCATGTGCACGTCTTCAGAACTGATAAAGTGAATGTAATTGACGTTGATCTTATCTGAAAAAAGCCCGATCGCTGACTCAACCGCGAATTCAAAATCTGTGTAAAGTGAATCATTGCTTGCATCGACAAAGATGTGCACTTGATCCGCGGTACTAGAAAAATACCCCATGGCCTCTTTCGCATCCGGGAAGGGCCTAAAATTCAATCCCGCAGTTGCGGCTACAGTCTCTGCAAACTCTTTGTCTTCAGGGTTCGTAGAGATCAGTAAAAGTGTTTTTTCCAATGGGGTTCTCGTTTCCTTCTAGCTATGATGTTGATNNTGATTCAATTAACGAGTCAGAAAACCAAAATACTCTTCTTCGATATCATCGAAAACTGCTTTTCCGGAGCACTTGGAACATTTGAGTTCAGGTGCTGTGCAGCCGCGCTTCTTCAGATCTTCGCATCTGAAAAGGGCGATCAACTCACTTTTGCAGCTAGTACAAGAGAAAGGAACAAAGATGGACTCTACTTCGCCGCCACAGGTGAAGTTTGAAATCAGGTTGATCTGCTCGACAATGGCAGTTGAGCACTCAAAAAACTTGAGTTTAGTGCCCTTGGCCTGAAGGGATTGGAAGTACTTAATCCATGCCTTGACGCCAGCAGAGTTGATCCGCGAGATTTCTTTGCAGCTCACGTGAAGTTCTGTGCCTACCGGTCCCACCAACTGGTCAAAGTTGACCGACTCTTCAATCGAGCCTGAGAAGCGTGCGACAATGGCGTTATCTTTTGATTCTTTTGTGACGTTTATCATGAGTACTTTTCCATTTTTGAAAGACTTTTAATCAATTTCTTGAATTNNAATTTTAGTGAAAATCGAGAGATGGAGCAACAGCAATTTAGAATATCCCTCTCTTTGGGAACAAAACTGTTGTTAAGTTTACTTGTCCTTTTCGTTTTGGTTATCGGATTCCTGAATTCTTCCGCGATTGTTCTGCTGACTGAAGACAAAAGAATCTATACGTTTCAAGCTCAGTCGACCGAAGCCTTCCTGACTGGACGAGAGATCTCTGAGAAGTCCAGGCAAGCGTTTGACTTTCTGAGGACCTACTTGGGTAATATCAACCCATTATTGCCTGTTACGCCAGAGAAGAGCGCCTCAGCGCAGACTTTGATCAACAATCAGTCAGAAGTTTTTTCTGCCGCTGTTTATCTCCTCAATCCTCAAACAGGGGAATTAAAGGTTGTCGCTCGGTCGGACAGTGAAGACCTCGTCAAAAAATTATCACTTCAGTCGGATGTGCTCAGTATTTCTCCAGGGCAGATGAAGCAAGCTCTGCCGAGACTCATCAAAGACTCCTATTACTTTTTTAATCTTTCTCGATTGGGGCAGCCAGCCGCTATCGGCGTGGTCTTGGCTGATCAAAAACTGAAAGATAATCCCACCGGTATGCCGATTGCGATAGCAGCGGTGAGTTTGCAAGGTTTTGCGAAAGAAATCAAAGCATCGGAGCTAAACTTAGTTAATCGTGATGGGACGGTCTTATTCTCAACTGATCCAGGGCTCATCTATACTCCAACGGACGTGAAAGGTGATTCGCTGTTTCGGGCTGCGATCACCAGCCAAGTGGCTACGAGTACCCAAGAGTTTGAAGAAAACGGAATCAAATATTTAGGTGGGTTTAGTCGCCCGGGTTTTGACCTGATTGTATTAACTCGAACCGAATGGNNAACAGTTTGTCCTGTTAGGATTGATGGCGATCAGTGCGGCCGTAATCTTTGCAATCCTATTTTCAAAAGCAATGACGGCGCCACTACAGCGCCTCTATGCAGCGACTAAAGAAATTGGGCAGGGAAACTTTAACGTAGACCTTACTCCGGACAGTAATGACGAAATCGGCGCTCTTACCGATAGCTTTGTCGTCATGTCTAAAAAGGTGCAGGACCTCTTGCGCGAAAGCGTCCGAAAAGCCCACTTAGAAAATGAAGTTGCTATCGCTTCGACAGTTCAGCAAACACTTTTGCCTCCTCCGGCATTTCAAAATGAGTTTGTAAATCTCTTTAGTCACTACCAATCGGCGACCGAGTGCGGTGGTGACTGGTGGGGATACTTCGGAGTCGGCAAAAAGATGTGCTTTATGATCGCGGATGCGACGGGACACGGCCTTCCGAGCGCCTTGATTACGGCATCGGCAAGAAGTTGTTTCAGCGTTTTACAAAGGTTGGCCGAAGAACAGTCTTTCTTTAAGTTTTCGCCTCAAGAAATGCTCTCGTACGCAAATCGTGTCGTATTTGAAGCTGCTTCGGGGCAGATCATGATGACATTTTTCGTAGGTGTCGTTGATTTCGAACAAAAAACTTTGACCTACTCAAGCGCTGGTCACAATCCGCCATGGTTATTTAAAAAGGGAGCAGAGAAATATACTCTGAAGAGCTTAACGGCGAGCGGGATGCGCTTGGGCGAAAAGTCTGAAAATCGTGACTACGAGGAAAAGGTGGTCGAGATCACTCCGGACGATATTCTTTTCCTTTATACGGATGGATTGCTTGAGGGCAAAAATGTTGAAGGCACTCAGTACGGAAAGAAAAAGTCACGCCAGTTAGTAGAGGCCTTTTTGAATGATGGGCCTCGACGAGTGATTGAGGAAGTTGTGTCAGACTTCTTAAATTATAATGAAGGCAAAGATCTTGATGACGATGTTACCTTGGCAGTGATCAAGATGCTTCCTAGTCAAGCAACTACCTAAGGAAGAGATGAGATGAGCGAGACGGATCAAAATCAAAAACGATACAAAAAGTGGGAGCTCATCGTTCTCGCTTTTGCCGTTCTTGTATTCGTTTCATCGCTCGCCGTATTTTTATTGGGTATCCCAGTGCGCAACTACGTGCTTGGATGGAGAGATGAGCCTGAAGGCGAAAAAGTAGCTCTTCTTAGTAAAAAGCTTGGAAATGTTCGCCGCCAGAAAAGAACCGACACTGACTTTGAAAATATAAATCAATCAAACGACCTATATAGCGCAGACACGATCATGACCGGACCTGATGCTGGAGCCACTATTGCTCTTGATCAAGGTGGAACAATCGAGCTGGGACCAAACTCCATGGTTCGGCTAAGTTTTGATGAGACATTTTCTTTGGGTGGAGTTTCCCGTACCGCAACGGTAAATGTATTAACCGGTCAAGTGACCGGTTCAGGCAACATGACCTTAAAGTCGAAAGACCGCGTAATCCCAGTTGCAAACAATCAAAGAGAGCAACTTAAAGTTGGACGACCGGTTCCGGTCTCGCAACCTATTCCTACGGCTCAACCAATTCCAAGCCCGACTGCAACTCCAGAACCGGTTCCTTCGCCAAGCCCAGCACCTGCGGTGATCCAGGCACGAATCATTAGACCTAAAAACTTGGAAACGTTCAGTGTGCCTCCAAGCTCGAAGGTTTTGACCGTGGATGTACCTCTGAATTGGGAAGTGAGTCCGCCAAATACGCCAGTTCGTGCCGTGCTTAAGCGGGAAGGTAAAGTGCTTTTTGATAAAGTGCTCCCTACACAAGAT
>DBAE01000048.1:0-4462 GCA_002291495.1 Bacteriovoracaceae bacterium UBA1018
GCCTATGACTATGCGCATGACGAGAGTGAATTAGACAGCGTAGGCCTTACTGCCGTCGCTTCAACGATTGTAAAGCCTCCGCGAGTGAAAGAGGCCATGATCCAGATGGAGTGCCATGTGGAACAAATCGTAGAGATCGGTCCACAGAACGCAAACGCCTCGACTTTGGTCATTGGCCGAATTCTTTGTACCCACGTCGCCGACGAAATTCTCACTGAAGGGAAAATCGATATTCAAAAATATCAGCCTCTTTCTCGGCTCGGAGGTGCTCAGTGGGGAAAAACGCGCGAAGTATTTGAGCTCGCCAGACCAAAGAAATAGATGTTATCCTAAGACTAAGGATGGCACGAACTCCGATCTCTTCATTTCCAACCTTTGCAGCTTCAGTGTACCGGGTGGTAGGCTATCGATTTTTGACGTCTGCCCAAAGAACGAAGATTTACCTGAAACACCTTCAGGCTCTGGATTTCATTTCAGCTTCGGACGCTCTCGAGATTGGAGTCGATCCCCTCTACATCGATCGAAATACTTCACAGTCGGCGTTTATCGCAGCGATCAAACTCGCACCCCTTGCTCACCTTCGAATTTGGTTAGCTCAAGGAGCGATGCTTCGCTCCCATGACAAATATGAAGTTCATCCGCTCTGGGCAGCCCGGAGTGCAGCCACAGATCGAGCTGCTCGAATTAAACTTTTGATACAAGCAGGTGCAAACGTCAACGGAGTCATTTCTCGTTCGGAAACGAGTTTACTCAACGGCGCAGTTTGGGAAGAAGATATCGAGTTTTTACAGACTCTTTTAGAAAACAAAGCAGAAATTGATCGCCCCGACCCTAATGGTATCACTGCGCTCCAGATGGCCGCTATTATCGGTAAAAACTCAGTGATCGATCTCCTGAGACGTTACGGTTCTTCGTCTGAGTTGCCTAGTCTTTCGCAGATCGAGCAAAATTTTATCACGATCCATTCTTTTCGGTCGCAGATCCACGAAGCGATCAAAAATGCACTGCGATTTTCTGAATGTCCGCTGATCAAATTACGCATTGGTTCTCCCGATGCTCCTGGCTCCGAGGACGTTTTTCAGTATCACTTTATTCTGAATGACCAGTCTCGCATTCTTGAGCTTAAGTTCCTCCCTCAAGATCGGATTCAGCTCGTCCTTCTTGCACAAGACTCTTATCACGCCGTTTTTGACTTTTTACAGGAGCTACCGCAAGGACAACTCAATATTCGGGAACTGAAAACTACGGTTCACACTGCGCTCAAAGCCATTAGATCCGGCAATCTCTCCGACGGTACAGGGAGTAAAAATTCGCAAAAATCGAGTGAAAACGAAAATGAGCCAATCATTCCACTTACGCCCAAGATTATTCGTGCTTATCAAATTTTAGGTTTAGACCCAGGAGCCCCATCCGACAAGGCAGTGAACGCCTACCGTCGCCTAGCGAAACGATATCATCCAGACCTTCATCATGCGAACACTGCCGATGAGGAGCTCAAGGACAAGACGCGAAAAATGAGTGAGATCAACGCAGCATACGAGTTGCTCGAGAAATCAGCACAACGAAAATAATCCTATCCCCTTCAGTTTTTAAGCGTGAGTGCGGCCGATGCCATCTGAATCCACTCTTCTTGCCCTGAACTTCGCTGACAGACCTGATGATGACAAACCTGGTAGTCCTTTCCTTCATGAAAGAACACTCCTGGATGAGCGAGCTCACTCACAATCTGCGGGCCTGCAACTATAACTGGCCCGACGGCCATGAGAAGCGCTGAGTTTGCCGCTTCGCCAAACCCATAAGGACTATTCTCTACCAGCGGAAATATTTGAGAAAACTGAGACTGTAGCTCTTTTAATACTTCCTGTGTCTGACTGATGGAGCCACTTGAGACTTGAGTCTCAGCAAGGACATTCATCGCCGCAAGGGCCACCGCCGTCCCGGAAGGGATCGCTTGATCGTGCAGGGTTTTTGGCCGCTGAATCAGTTGTTCATGATCATCGCTTGTAAAATAATATCCGGGCCCTTGATCATCCTTAAAATGCTGAATGATCGTCTGGATCCATTGGTAGGCTTGATCATTTCGTTGACTCGCCTTCTTCTCATTACCGACAGACAAGCGAGCAAGATCGAGCGCCGCCATCGACATAAAAGCGTAGTCATCGAGGTAAGCGTTAAGTCTCGCTTTTCCGCTATGGTAGACGCTTTTGAGCCGTTGACCCTCAACACATTTTTCAAGAACAGCTTCATAAGCTNNGTTCAGCTGCGTCGAGCGCAGCTTTACCTTCCGCTTCTAATTTAAATCTCCGAAGAGCGGCGCCTGCCCATGCAAGACCACTAATCATCAGACCGTTCCAGCTCACTAAAGTCTTGTCGTCTAGTCCTGGAGCAATTCGAGTCTTTCTATGAATAAAGGCTTTTTCTCTCGCAGCTTTGAGTAAGGTCTGCACATCGACAAGAGTCTTGCCTAATTTTAGGGCTACTTGATTGAGAGTGGCGGATTGATAAAGAACCGTGGCCCCATGCTCGAAATTACCGATTTCAGAAACTCCGTAATAGAGTTCAAACACTTCTTTTTCGTCCTTGGACAAGATCGGTGCAAGATCACTTGGCTTCCAGACAAAAAATTTACCTTCTTCACCTTCAGAGTCCGCGTCCTGTGCAGCGTAAAACAAACCTTCTGCTGAAGTCATCTCACGGAGCACATACTGAACTGTTCCTCGAACGACATCCAAAAAGAGCTGTTCTCGTTCGGACGTGAGGAGCGAGACGCTTGGGTCTTCTTCATTTTCACGACTGACTACTGGTGACCCACGATGAGTCAAAAGGACTTCGCTGTAAAGCTTGAGTAACAATGCATTGTCGTAAAGCATCTTCTCAAAATGAGGAACACTCCATTCTGCATCCACCGAGTATCGGTGAAACCCGCCTCCTAGCTGATCGTAAATCCCACCCTTGGCCATTTTTATTAAACTAAAAAGGGTCGCTTCTTGCGCTTCTTTCCAACCGGTCGCGAGGCCCAATCGCCACAAATAGGTAAAGATCATTGGATTGGGAAACTTTGGAGCTCCGTGAAGACCACCTTCGTGCCAATCCACTTGTTCGATGAGCTTTCGTCCAATGTCCTGAAGACTTTTGATCTCAGGAAGTCCTCGAGTGCTTGTCTCTCCGACGGATTCTAAATTCGAAATCGCGTCGGTAAGCTTCTCCGCGTTTTCGGTAACGGTGTGCCTCTCATTTCGATAGGCATTGGAGAGAGCTTCAAGCACACGCGAAAAACCAGGTCGACCATACCCATCTGCGGGAGGAAAATATGTACCCCCATAAAAAGGTTTTCCTGCAGGCGTTAAAAAAACATTCAAAGGCCAGCCTCCACTGCCGGTTAAAGCCTGGACCGCATCCATATAAATATGGTCAANNATGTTAATAAAATTGTCATTCATCAGTCGAGCGACTTCTTCATTTTCAAATGATTCATGCGCCATGACATGACACCAATGACAAGCCGAATATCCAACGCTGAGTAAAATGGGTTTATCTTCTCGCTTCGATTTTTCGAGTGCTTCCTCGCCCCATGGGTACCAATCCACTGGATTGTTCTTATGTTGACGGAGATAAGGACTCGATTCGCGTTCCAAGCGATTGGACATAGAAGATCCCACTTTCTTAAAAGGAGTCAAACTACCGAAGGCTCAGCTCAAGCACCTTAAGCCGCTTCAGACGATCTCTTAATTCAGCAGCTTTTTCAAACTGCATCGCACGTGCCGCTTCCTTCATCTCGACTTCCATCTTGGAGAGGATCTTGGGTAGCTCTTCAATTTTAGTGAAGAATTCCCCTGCAATCGATTGTACCTCGGCGATACGTGAGTTCGGATCGACCATATCGAGCTGACTGACGGCCGCGGCTGATTCTGCCGCACTCCAAAGACTTCTGCCATGATTAGAACCCGCACCCGTGTTTAGCGCTCGTTTTGCTAAGGCCGATTTATCCATCCGGCCTTTTCCGGTGTAGAGCTCATCCCCTTCACTTGGAGCAATCGGAGCACGAATCGCTTTAACAATGGTCTTAGGTGTGATGCCGTGTTTCTCATTATGCTCTTCTTGGATCTTACGACGCCGAGCAGTTTCGTCGATAGCTCGGCGCATACTGTCGGTCATTTTGTCAGCATAGAGAATTACTGATCCTTCGGAGTTACGAGCTGCACGTCCAATTGTCTGAATGAGTGAACGTGTACNNGATCTTAAGAAGCCTTCTTTATCCGCATCTAAAATAGCTACAAGTGAAACTTCCGGCAGATCTAGACCTTCTCTCAGCAAGTTAATCCCAACCAGTACGTCAAATACGCCCAGACGTAAGTCTCGCAGGATCTCAATGCGCTCGAGAGTCTCGATATCCGAGTGCAGGTATTTAACCTTAATACCTTGTTGCTGATAAAATCGTGTGAGGTCTTCAGCGAGTTTTTTA
>DBAE01000048.1:4491-6279 GCA_002291495.1 Bacteriovoracaceae bacterium UBA1018
GCTTCGGTTAATAGATTATCAACTTGAGTGGTCGCCGGACGGATCTCAACCACTGGATCCAAAAGACCAGTCGGACGAATCACCTGCTCCACCACTTCGCCACCTGTTTGAGTCAGCTCGTACTCACCCGGAGTAGCTGAAACATAGACGGTCTGATTTAAGACACTTTCCCACTCTTCAAAGTTCAGAGGTCTATTATCGAGAGCAGAGGGTAATCTAAATCCGTGTTCAACCAGAGTTGACTTACGAGCACGGTCACCTCGATACATGCCCCCAATCTGCGGAACCGTCACGTGACTCTCATCGACGATCAAGAGCCAGTCTTTTGGAAAGTACTCAAGCAATGTTGGAGGTGGTTCACCTGGCATTTTTCCTGTCAGATGCCTCGAATAGTTTTCAATCCCTTGGCAAAATCCCAACTCTTCAATCATTTCCAAATCAAAGAGTGTTCTCTGAGATAATCGCTGAGCCTCTACTAACTTTCCTAAACTCTGCAATTCAGTGAGACGTTCGCGAAGTTCGACTCGGATACTCTCAATGGCAGACTTACGATTTTCGAGCGTCGTGACGTAATGGCTACCAGGATAGATCGTCACTCGAGGGAGTTTCGAGAGCTTCACACCTCGAAGAGGATCTACCTCGGAGATGGACTCAACTTCGTCGCCAAAAAATTCGATTCGAATGGCTCTTTCTTCTTCGTATGCCGGATAGATCTCGAGAACATCTCCTCGAACACGAAAGGTACCTCGATGAAAGTCGACATCATTTCTCTTATACTGGATTTCAACTAATTTTCTTAAAACATCCTGGCGCTTGATTTCGCGGCCCACTTCTAAATAGAGAAGCATGCCTTCATAGGCTTCAGGTGATCCCAAACCGTAAATACATGAAACCGATGAAACAATAATCACATCGTTACGTTCGAGCAACGATCGTGTCGCCGAGTGTCTCAACTTATCGATCTCATCATTGATCTGAGAATCTTTTTCGATAAATGTGTCCGTCGACGGAATGTAAGCTTCGGGCTGATAGTAGTCGTAGTAGCTAACAAAGTATTCTACGGCATTACTTGGAAAAAACTCTCTAAACTCTGAAAAGAGCTGTGCTGCCAAGGTTTTATTGTGACAGAGAATGAGCGTGGGTTTTCCTGTCTTGGCGATGAGATTGGCCATCGTGTAGGTCTTACCCGTGCCCGTCGCACCCAGTAGCACTTGTGATTTTTTACCCTCTGTCACTCCACGAGCAAGTGCTTCGATTGCAGCAGGCTGATCTCCAGTGGGTTGAAAGGGTGTATGTAGTTCAAACTTACGATTTGTGAATAATGGCATTACCCTTCAACATACAGATTTTGCTCTCAAGCTGCACGGCGCAATGCATTACGTCCTGGGTCAGGCGGCCAAGAACGGCTAAAAGTGCATTATTAACGGTTGTTATTTCCGTTCAACAAGACGTCCGATAAAGNNCCTCTGGATCGGTAATCTTATAACGGTAATTCACCACCATCACCACTCCCCGAACAATTGCTGGATACTCGACTCCCCACCAGTTTTCGTAAACTTCTGGAAACTCATCATAGTAATAGCCATAGGTCGAGTTAAGTACTGCCCATTCGACTTGCATGGCATATCGCTCCGTGAGGAAGTCATAAAGCTGCTGATTAACGGCATACTTGCCATCTTCGTCGAGCTCTATAAGAGACTTCGAAAACTTGAGAGCAATAATCGGGAGATAGCGATCAAAAAAAGTAGAAAACCTGACATGAGCGAGTTCATGAATGAGATTGATGAG
>DBAE01000048.1:6289-6524 GCA_002291495.1 Bacteriovoracaceae bacterium UBA1018
TAGATCGTTGAATTTCCGACCATAGCTTTTGGACTGATTTCTTGGGCAGCAATCTGATTTGCAGTTGGCTCGAAATCATCCCTCGACCAAAGATAATATTTCATACCTTCAAACGAACCCAAACGCACGGCACCAGTGTTAGATCGTATTTTGTATTTTTTTCTAATCTGATCAGTCAGATTCAAGATAGTTGTCTCGGGATCTTCTACCCCGATCTTAATCACCCGCTTAATAC
>DBAE01000025.1 GCA_002291495.1 Bacteriovoracaceae bacterium UBA1018
TTTTTGACCTGCTTTTTGTCCGGCTTTTTGTTCTACTTTACCAGCAGATTGGCCAGCTTTTTGACCTGCTTTTTGTTCTACTTCACCTGCTTTTTGTCCAGCTTTTTGTCCAGCTTTTTGACCAGCAGATTGACCTGCTTTTTGTCCAGCTTTTTGACCTGCTTTNNGATACTACTGCTGGAGAAAGTGCCAATGCTACTGCGCCTGCCAATGCTGAGATTCTTGCGAAAGATTTCATGAAAAGAGCCTCCATTTAAAATTCTAGTTCGGTTCGTCGGAATGCTGGATTTGCAACTCAAATGCCACTCGCTTTAACTTCGGAAAAATGCGCGATCATCTACCACCTGTTTCGCATCATTCATATCCTCTGTGGCCTGTGTGGGTTGGGGAGCTGCTCTTCCTGCACGATCCTTCGAATTTTTTGGAGCGATTGAAACCACCTCGTAATTTCCGACATATTTCACGACTACGTCATCACCCACTCGAAATTCTTTCTGAGGATTTATGCCCGGGTATTTTGAACGATCGATCATAAATCCTTGGCTAGATCTTGCTCCGCTGACTTCAATTCGATCCGAAAGCACTGAGGTAATTTTGCCCGAAAATATTTTCACTTCCCTGTCGGTATTTGCTTGTGAACTCTTGGACTGTGTTGCCGCAATTGCTTGCGGCATTACACTCGCGTTAAATTGAACAATCGTGCTTAATGCTAACAATCCCACCATGCGTTTTGAAGTTACAACCCTCATTTTAATTTCCCCCATTTATTAAATTACTATTGAACTAAAAAGCATCTTCCCAAGCCTGTGAGATCCTCATCGCCGTGTTAATTAATCCGACATGTGAATAGGTCTGAGGAAAATTTCCCCAGAGTTGCCCGGATTCAGGATCCATATCTTCAGACAATAGCCCCACGTGATTTGCTTGGTGAATCAATGTCGAAAACATCTCACGAGCTTCTGATTTTCTACCCGCACCCCAAAACGCATCTGCCATCCAGAATGCGCAAATAGTAAACGTCGTCTTTGGAATTCCGAAATCATCAGGAGTTCGATAGCGATAAACTCCTCGCCCTACTCTCAACATGCGATCATAAGCATCGATTGTTTTTTGAAATCGCTCATCACGGTATGAGATAAAATTGATGGCTGGAAGCAAAAGATTGGATGCATCGGCACTATCGCCGCCATAACTCTGAGCATAGAATCCTACACGATCATTCCATCCCTGACGCTCAATTTCACCCCGCATCTTGTCTCGTACGGGACTCCAGCTTGCTACCAGATCGTGACGCCCAATGTGTCCTGCGATACGAATCCCTCGATCTACCGCAGCCCAATTCATCAACTTCGAAAAGACTGAATGTTGTTTCGTCCCACGAAATTCCCAGATCCCTGCATCCGGTAAATCAAAACTGTGAATCGCTTGCTCAATCAGCTGTTCCACATTTTTCAGAGCCAGCTGATGATCTGTCTTATCCAATCTACGATCAAAGAATGTAGGTGTGATTGCGAGGACCATCTCGCCGTAGACGTCATGCTGATCCATCTTATAAGCGGCGTTTCCTACACGAACAGGCCCTAGTCCCTTAAATCCGGAGAGCCAAGGAAGTTCTCTTTCGTGCAGTTCTTTTTCGCCTGCGATTCCGTACACAGGCTGAAGTTTTTTTGATGGTTCTGACGCGCAGATATTTTGAAGATACTGAATAAAATGTTCCATCTCTTCAAACTGACCGAGATTATTAAGCGCAGTGATCACAAAGTACGCATCTCTCAGCCAACAATACCGATAGTCCCATGTTCGACCCGGCTCGGGGCCTTCCGGAATTGACGTAGTCGTTGCGGCGATAATAGCGCCCGTGTCTTCATAAATGTGAAGCTTGAGAGTTAATGCAGACCGTAGCACCTCGTTTTGGAACTCAAACGGAATATTACAGTGCTTGGCCCAGCCTCTCCAATAAGCAATGGTGCGATCCAATTGTTCTTCGATGGCAAATTTGAGAGGTCCCTGAAAAGGCTCTCCATAAGAAAGAATAAAATGTTTCGATTCCTTGAGGTCAAATGGAGTTTCTTGAATCACGTACGAAGTCGACGCATCTGATCTCAAATAGAGGGAAGTGCCTTGGCCTTCATATAAGATGCCAGATGAGATAGGAACTATTTTTGGTGTCTCCCGACCATAGTCCATACGAGGAAGACATTTCATAATGATACGAGGATTACCTTTAATGGGCCGAACTATTCGCACAATATGAGGAGGACGATAATAGCCGTAATTTTTTTCGTAACGTGGTGCAAAGTCGACAACCTCAAATTGAGACTTTCCTGACAACTCAGTAAAGGTGGTAACTAACACGTTGGTATTGCGCATATAAAACTGTCGAGTATCCCAGTTCTCGATNNCTTTTTCCGAATCTGAATCCAGCAGGGAAGCAAAAATCGATGGCGCATCAAATCGAGGCATACAACACCAGACAATATCTGCCTGTCGATTGACTAACGCTGATATCTGGCAGTTCCCTATTATTCCGTAATCTAGTTGTGACATTTCATCCCCACTTTACATTCTGTGTCGTATCTCAATAGAAAAGCCCCACCTCTATCAAGCAAACGGGAGGCCAAAGAGCGAATCCATCGAATATTGAGGCACACCGGTTGCAAGCTTTGCGTCGCACCATGAAACGCACACATCCTATTTCGCTGATTCCTCTGTTTGCTTTAGTGTTGGGAGCTTTTTCTGTCGCGGCAGTACAGAGCGTTTTAGAGGAACGAAGACAACTCAATGACGTGCGTATTCGAGCATCAACCCTGACTACAGGAATAGATGAATCTGTAAGAGGTCATTACAAAGCAGGTCGCTTAACGCAGATCACCAAACTCGCGAAGAGGTTAGAAAAGCAAACGTCAGTTCCGACTTCTATTTGTATGCTTTCCGCAAAAAAGACTGAAGAGTTTCCGGCCCGAAGTACAAGTGATTCACTTTGCCGAAGAGTTGGGAGCTTAGATGAGACACTTACCGAGGACAAAAACTACCTCTATTATACATCTACTCCAGAGCAAGCGTCGGTGGGCAATGTTCCAACATTGGTTCTGATCCAAGATATTTCCTACCTGAAATCAAGATGGATCGAAACCTTCGTACGGACTCTAGTCCTCACCTTTATCGTGGGACTTTTTATCTTGCTCTTGATTGCAAGCCAGCTGAGATCCTTATTGCGCACCTATGTTTCTAATCTTCGAAAAACTATTCGAGCAAAGATGCTACGACAAGCCGAAGAAACCGCGGCAGCAGCAAATGGGCAAGATTCAGGAAATCAAGCGCAACTTAATCCACTACGAAGCAATCTTCAGAAAACGTTACAAGGACGCAGCCTGGTTGTGATGGCAAATCGTGAACCTTATATTCATCAGAAGAAAGGCGAAAAGATCGAGGTGTTTCGCCCCGCTAGTGGTCTCGTTACCGCCTTAGAGCCCGTACTTAGACAATCGGGTGGTCTGTGGGTAGCTCATGGAAGTGGAAATGCAGACAAAGAAATGTCTAATGCACAAGGCGAGGTGGCAGTTCCACCCAATAATCCTCGCTACACCTTGAAACGCATCTGGCTGTCACAAGAAGAAGAAGAAGGTTATTACTATGGCTTTGCAAANNCCGTTATGTCACCTGGCTCATAATCGTCCAACCTTCAGGCTTTCTGATTGGCAGCATTATTGGAAAGTAAACGAAAGATTTGCCATGGAGACCCCTCCTGGCGCTTTGGACGATCGATCGCTTATTCTAGTGCAAGACTATCATTTTGCCTTGCTGCCTCGGATGCTGCGAAACCGTGCTGTCGAAATGAATGCATGGAACAATGAAAATGTTCAAACCCCCAAGATCGGGATCTTCTGGCATATCCCGTGGCCTAACCCAGAAGCATTTGGAATCTGTCCTTGGTACAAAGAATTATTGCATGGGATGCTCGGCGCCGATCTCATAGGATTTCGAACACAGTATCACTGCAATAATTTTCTCGAGAGTTGCAATCGATACTTAGAAGCACGCATCGATTATGAGCGTTTCTCTGTAACGATGGACAACCATGAAACATTGATTCGGCCCTTCCCAATTGGAATCGATACCTCACCCGTATCGATTATTTCTGACGAACAAAGACTCGAGCTCAAAGAAAAATATAATATTAAAGCTCGATACGTGGGCGTCGGAGTAGACCGCATGGACTACACAAAAGGAATTGTAGAGCGGGTCGAGGCCGTTGAGCGATTTCTAGAAAAAAATCCGGATATGGTGGGAGAGTTTTCACTGGTTCAAATTGGCTCACCTAGCCGCACTCACATTCCGGCCTACCGACTTCTAGCTGAGCAAGTTGAATTGGCGGTGAAGAAGGTAAATGATCGTTTCGGAAATTCCGAAACTGGATACCTGCCTGTAATTCTTTTAGCCGAACATCATGGCTGGGAGGAGATCCAACTCTTTTATCAATTAGGTGATGTGTGCATCGTTACCGCCTTGCACGACGGTATGAACNNGCTAAGGAGTATATCTGGTGTCAAAGACCAGATCGGGGTTCGCTCATCCTGAGTAAATTTACAGGTGCAGCATCTGAAATGAATGAGGCATTCATTGTAAATCCTTACTCTATTGAAGACATTGCTGATGCTATCAACTCCGCGATTCGACTTTCACCGGAAGAGAAGAACGTTCGAATGAAACGGATGCGAGAAAAAGTAGCATCGAACAATGCATTTCATTGGGCCTCGGATCTAATCAGAACGTTAGTCAATGAGGTGCCAAGTACTCGACCCGAAAACTTACCCCTTCAAGGATCCCATGACCGGTCTAAACAGTCACTGAGGTAGATCGTTCCAGTTGTCGTTGCGCTTCATTTTTAACGACTGGATCTTGTAAGTAAATTTTGGTTAAGAGTGCTCCTTTTCGAGTTAGCTTGCCCTTAATAAAGTAAAAAGGAAATGTAACTAAGAGCGAAAGCACTTGTGAGGTACTCATCTCAGTCAGTTTACCTTCGTAAAGTTTCAGGCGCTCAATTCGGGTCTCGAACTGACGAATCGTATGCGTAAAAAACTCTGGAAAACGTTGAAGTACAGGGTGATTCTTGTTTTTGGTTTGTAGCTTTTTGGCAATAAATCGCCGCAAAAACCTGAGCGCAACTACTTGGAAGTAAGCTTGTGCCAGTAAAAACTTTCGATCTTCTGGATGATCACTGAGCCATTTCTGAGTTTCGGATTCTCCAAAAACTACATGCCGTTCCTCTTCTAAGATTGCTGACTCAAGGATCTTTTTGATCTCAGGCTGGTCGATCGTATCCGCCAGCGCATAGAAGGCAGTCAAAACAAGTCCTTCGCCCAATGCCATCTCGAGAGTGACATGCTCGCCCCAAGATCCGCCCATCATTCCCGTAGAAAGGAAACGAATTGCCGGGTGAGCCGGACCGGGCTTCTCTCCAAGAATTGAAAAAATGCGTAAAATCTTTCTTACGTGAGAAAGCTCTTCGCCAGCCTGTTTAGACAAAAATGTAGCTGCATTCAGATGAGGAGCGTGAAAGAGCCAGTAGCCACATTGAATCCCAGTCACCTCTCCGTAGAGAAACTGATCAAAAACCCATTTCAGAAATTTGCGATCCNNCTTAAAATCAAAAGCCAGTTCATTGCGGCTAATCAGCATATTCAGACGATATCATACTTCAATTTTATGTTAGAACTGGGTCGTGTCAGAAATGAGTTTAAAGCAACTGAACCAAAAGATTACCGCGTGCGGCCAATGCTCTAGACTGAGGGACCATTGTACCAAGATGGCCGAAGTAAAACGTAAGAGTTATTTGTCTGAGACGTCTTGGGGTAAACCTATTATTGGCTTTGGTGATCCACGGGCACGTTTAGTCATTATAGGATTAGCGCCGGCCGCTCATGGAGCTAATCGAACCGGACGAATATTTACAGGAGATCGGTCGGGCGACTGGTTATATCGAGCACTCCATAAGGTTGGCTTTGCTAATCAGCCAACCGCTACAAGCGCAAAAGATGGGTTAAAACTAAAAGACGTCTACATCACTTGTACGGTCAAGTGCGCTCCCCCCGATAATAAGCCTACCCCCGAAGAAACAGAGTTGTGTTCTCGCTTTCTCATCGAAGAACTCAAAATTTTTGAGAACGCTCCCGTTATTCTTGTGCTCGGTAAAATCGCGTACGATCAAATTTGGAAGCTGCTTGGAAAGGACTGGCATCAGGGTGGTAAAAAACCAAAGTTTTCTCACGGCGGAAAAGTAAGTTTTAACGGTAAAACTGTGCTGATGTCGTACCACCCGAGCCAACAAAACACTTTTACGGGACGATTAACTGAGAAGATGTTCGATGAAATTTTCACCGAGGCGAAATCACAAATTACGTATGGAATAGTGACGAAAAAGTAATCATATGCGCACCGAGTCAGTGCGACTTTCTTACTGCTCACACTGCTGAGTTTTGATACTTATCTCATAATGGTGATTACCCCGGATGCTAAGATATTAATCATTGAAGACGACTCGGCTATTCGTACGGCTCTTCAAGCATTTTTTTCGATGGTCTCGGTTCGTGTCAATTGGGCCGAAAACGGCCAAGAAGCCCTGGATTTTCTAAGTGCTACAGATCGTTTGCCTAATTTGATCTTAGTTGATGGCCGCTTACCCGATATGCACGGCTTAGAATTGATTCAGCGTTTGAGAAATACTTACGCGCTTCCACACACATCTATTTATCTCTTCTCAGCTGACACTTATTCCAACAATCTGGAAACGCTCGGTGTGGATGGCTTTATCCCTAAACCATTTGATGCAGATAATTTAATCTCGCTCGCCGAAAAATACGCTTAATTTTGATAGTAGATTAAACTTCTAATAGGCTTCATTTTAATCAATGGCTGCCCCTTGCCAGGACTCTTCAAGCTTCTCGATGAGCTTAGCATTATCGGTTTGAACAGGAGTACTATCAGCTAGTTTTCCGATTTGACCAAAAACTTCAAAGACTTTGGTACGGGTACTGTTAAACACCCAGTACTTCTTCCCTTTTGGTCTTTTGCCTTCTATACGCCACGAAATAAAGGAGTACCCGCCCGCAATTTTGTCCCAAAAGTTCATGTCATCTGTAACTGGCGGCTTTCCATAATTGAGAAGGTACGTAAATAGAGCTTCTACTTTGTCGTCTACTTTAGAAGACGGTCGACCTCGATCGAAGCCGCTGACCTCGGTGAGAATTTTCTTAAACTGAGGAAATGCGCGACGGGATTCTGGATAGTCTAGCCCCCCCGAAAAATCCTCATCGTATCGAGTGAACAACGCTTCCATGTAGTGAGTAATTACTCCAAGAGTCTCTGAGTCACCTGAATCGAAAAAGTCAGTTGGCTT
Organism: Bacteriovoracaceae bacterium UBA1018; assembly: GCA_002291495.1. Taxonomy (GTDB): domain Bacteria; phylum Bdellovibrionota; class UBA1018; order UBA1018; family UBA1018; genus UBA1018. The sequence goes on from DBAE01000025.1 coordinate 7,397, forward strand.
CACTCCAGGAAGTCGGACGGCCTCCTCCACCTTCTGAATAAATTCCGTGCGCTCAGCTGAAGACAGATTTCGGAAGTGATGAGCAAACGCCGGCATGTACTTCCAAAGATCATCATTTGAATGACTACCCCTAGGACTATCAGAGAAAACCACAGACCGATAACAATCAGGATGCACGGTTGGCTTTCCAAAATAGTCATTCGGCCCAATATTACTCGGCTGGAGTAGCCGGCATATTCGAACAACCGACTCATGAAGCCTCACCGAAAGCTCTTTTGAAGAAATCAAAAACTGAATGAGATGAGTACTCTCATCTAAACTCATGTAAGAATCACCATTTGCAGCAGGGCTAAAAAGATTCGCTTCTCTGAATCTCTTATTTCCTTCAACAATCGGATCTTTCCTAGGATTGGCCCAATTAAAATCCAAGATCAAACCCCAGACGTCGCTGGAAAATAGTTGGAACTCCTCGAGAGTAATCCCAAGACTGCTTCCGATAGCCGGATTACCGGTATAACCCCGCATGGCGAGACTGAGCGCTCTTCGGATCCAATTCGCCTGCGAAATACTATCAAAGGAGCGGCGTCTGATGAAATTGCCAGTCACGCGGTGCTCAGGAGAAGGGAACCGAATCTCCTCTCCTTTTTCGGCGAACACCGATCGTGGCTCATTCATCATCTTGGAAAGATCCGCAGCCATCGATTTTCCAAGCTTTGTGACTTCACCCGTTTGGCTTAGAGCATCCTCATAGCTCACTCGGTTAAACTCGTCCGGATAGAGTCGATCATACGGATAGGAAGTATGTGTGCGGCTCTGAAGGGCATAGACGCCTTCGAGGTAGCGCTGACCTTCTGACCATTCTTCAACGGCCGTCATGACTCGCTTCACTAGACCTTCTGTAAGTCCCTTGGCGGCACGCCCTTGTGAACTTTTCGATTCAGTTCCACCAAGAACTCGTTGAAACAAAGGTCGGATAAATTCTTTGATAGTCTTTCTTTTGACCTGGAGGTCCCCGAGTGCAATATGATCGACGAGCGGCTCGATCTGTTCGAATGTTACTACTCCACCATTTTGATGGATGACATCGAGGAGAAGTCTTTCAGTTTCGTGGGCAATCGCCACAAGCCGGGCCCGTCCCTCTCCCGCGTAGACAGAACTGTAATGACCTCTGAGATGTCTCAGCTTGATCGCAATTGAAAAGGTCTTCGCAGACTGAATAAAGATCTGAGGCCAATCATGAGGCGCAATGGCGTTGGGGTCTGCAGATACGACAATCGATTTGAGGATCTGAATCAGAGTGATCTTATTTCGAATGAGATTTGGCGCTGAAGCATCTGGAAAGGCGCCTTCTAACTCATTCAGAAAACGCTCAAGTCGCACAAATGAATACGGAACCTGAGTATGTTCAACTCGTGCACCTATCGCCTTTGCGGCTTCAACAAGGTGTTCTGCGACCTGATCCACGTGTGCCGCTGGATAAGCAATGAATTCCTCGCCATCCAGGGGCATATAAGGAAGCATCTTCAGGAGCTGATCCTTCACGCTGCGAATGATAGTAATCAGCTGATTCAGGTCATTGAGATCAAAGTCGGTCGTATTACCACCGATAATTGCCTGCTTCAGCAACATGAACTCTTCGACAAATGAATCGGAGAAGCGAGTCTTCTTTCCAACGAAGTAGCGGTGCAGAAAGTTTCTCAATTCGTAGGGCGTGTACTTGTCCTTTTGAGCTCCACGAGTCAGATCTGCGAAATCCCGAATACTGGTTTCGGCGCAATCACCCAGCTGTTCGATCTCGGTTCGACTCGATTTGCCTTCAAAGTATCGACGAATAATACTGCGGCCATTTGCGAGGCACCCATTCTGTGAAGTCTCAGGATTTGCGCGAGTAATCGGGCCTTCATTAATCTTAATACAGCTGACCATGAGGAGAGACATCAGCCCGAGCGAAAAAGTTTTTGCAATGGTGAGTTTATTAAAAAACATAACTTAACCCTCCATAAAACC
>DBAE01000190.1:0-173 GCA_002291495.1 Bacteriovoracaceae bacterium UBA1018
TCCCGCAGATTGTAAAATGTCGGTGACTCGCTATACAAAAGATCTAGGAGCTTAAGATGAGACGAAAGCAGCCCTGTGAACCACATGGTCTGTCGATCATTCATCGCGTTAGTGAGGCCATAGTAGCTATAATACGTGGAAAGGCGGAGATTGCTTCCAAGTCTTTTAATAAA
>DBAE01000190.1:225-5535 GCA_002291495.1 Bacteriovoracaceae bacterium UBA1018
GTGGGCGACAAATACACCATTCATCTCTTTGCCGCCTTGTTCGTAGATCACATTAAGTGAACTGTTGCCGAGATCTACATTTGTAATCGAGAGCTCGTAGGCCATGAACTGAATGTACTCTCGTGACGATTCCACACTGAGTAGCGGGAGATGAAAAACTAGATCATGAATATCAACAATTGGAACTTCATTTTCAAAAACCTTTTTTGCGTAAACGGACGCTTCATCCGAAANNCATCGGTGTGGATGAATTGAATTTTTCAGTTACTTCTTCGGGGTGAGGAAGTTCAAACCGATTGTTCTTGAGAAAGCCTAATTTTTTCCACCCCTCGATCAGTTCTGGAAGTACGTTATAGGTGAGTGTACGTCCCATTTCTCTCGCGTCAGAGGCTGAGTTGTTGCGGTCCAAGTAGTGTGAAAGGGAAATGGTAGGATTAGGCTTAGAAAAATCTATCTTCTGAATTGCATCGATTAAAACTTGCCAGCCACTACTGCTTGATCCGTTTTGAGTATACTCAAGCGGATAATACGCGATGTTTTTGATGGGCACATGCTCAAGAGATCGCGCGCACGGGTTTGCATGAGATTCGGCAGTTAATACAAAAATGAGAGCTGCTAAGATCGAGATCACTTTCATAGAGTTTCCAGCTTATCGATCAGGTCTTTTGGGTAATTGGGTATCAATTTTTCAAACGCTTTTAAGCGTGCGAGGTTTGTTTTTAGTTCTGCGCGAACGACAAGTTTTTCACTTGGATTAGAAAGACCGTAACGTGAGGAATAGTCACTGGCCAATAGGTCTAAAAGTTTTAGATGCGATGCGAGAAGTCCTGTAAACCACATCGTTTGTGCATCTGTCATAACTGCAAAGACACTATAGTGTGGATACATTTCAGTAAGATTCAGATTATGGCCTAGTCTTTGAATAAACGCATCACATTGGGTTAGAAAATTTTCAAATGTATTGTCATCGGAAAAGTCCCATTGGGTGCCGGACAAAGTTAGGATTAATTGGGCGGTAAAAACCCCATTTTTGGCCTTCATACCTTGTTCAAAAATAACATTCAGCGAACTATAGCCAATGTCGGTTTGCGTGTGCGCCAGTTCAAAAGCCATGAAACGAATTGAATCTCTAGAATTTTTGATACTCAGTATAGGTAAATGAAAAACATAGTCGTGAATATCGACAAGTGGAACCCTGCCCTGAGTGAGTTGGTGACTATATAGAATTGTTTCTGAAGCGACCTTCAGTTGAGGAACAAATGCTTCCATGTTCGAAACGGAGTTAAACCTTTCAATGATCTGCGCAGGTTCGGGCAATTCAAAACGACCATCAATAATAAAGCCTAACGTTTTCCAACCCTCAATTAACTCGGGAAGAACTGTGAACTGAAGAGGGGTTGGGAGCTGGAGGGTAGCTGAAGGCGCTCCTCTTTGAAGGTATTGGGTCAACATGAGCGTAGGGTTTGGCGTATCAAAATCGATCCTTTTCAGGTCTTCGATGAGGGCGTTCCATGCCTCTGCTGACGCGGTAATCTGACCGGTATCGAGGGGAAATAGCGCGATGTTTTTGATGGGCACGTGCTCGAGAGATCGCGCGCACGGGTTTGCCATTGCTTGCCATGCAGACAAAGCGCAACTCATGCCCAATAAGGTGGAAATTAGCCAAGACCTCATGAATGCGGCGTATCATGCGGCTAGCTAATCTTCAATAATTTCGAGGTCGAGTTCTTCCTCAAAAAGCTCTTCTTGCTCGAGTTCTAGGACTGTTTTTTGAAGGGCATTTTCAATAGCGGAGCTCGGAAGGGTAAATTTTACATTGCCGGAGTTGATATAATCGCCTCGAAGGTTGATCACCGCCTGGGAGACTGCGGTTTTAGGGTCCCTCTGGGCTTCAAAAAAAGCCTTAAGGTCCGTAGGCAAGCCACAGGTGTATTCAACACGTTTACCGGTAAGAGGATGGCAAAACTTGATCCCCGCTGAATGAAGAGCATGCCGAGGCAAGATGAGGCGTGCTTCAGCCTCTGGGGTTAAGCGTTTGCGCTCATAAAACCGAACCGCTTCTGTCTCAGCCATCCCATAGAGTTTATCGCCGACGATGGGATGGCCGACACTCTCCAGGTGTACTCGGATCTGGTGCTGGCGACCTGTCTTAGGAGCGCACTCGAGGAGGGAAAAATTTCCTGCCGTATCCAATCTCTTAAAAGCAGTGTGAGCTGTAAGGCCACCTTGTTCGATCGGCATCGTTTCCATCTTAAGTCCGATCAGCGACGTTTTTGAGCGCGCCATCGGGAGGCTGACTTCAAACTGTTCGGGGGTAATGCCGTGGACGATGGCCAGGTAAGTTTTTTCGGTCGTCCTTTGAGCAAATTGCTGGGTGAGTTTTGCGCAAGACTCTTTGTCTTTACTTAAGACCAGGACCCCGCTTGTCTCTTTATCGATGCGATGAACGAGGAAATACATCTCCTCATACTTGAGGGCCTTTTTGCCACCCTGAGTTTTGAGGTGGGTAAGCAGGGTATTAAAAAAGTATCTGCCTGAAGGGTGTACTGGGAGGTTAGCAGGCTTTTCGATGACAAATAAGGCCTGATCTTCGTGGAGGATCCGGTAGTTAAAGTCGACTTCGGGCTCGACCTTCTTTTCGCTTAAAACTTGAACTTCATCGCCAGCTACAAGATGGGAGCTAGGCTTGAGTCGGCCTACAGAGAGATGTGGACCCTGATCGCGTTTGACGGTGATCGCACCCGAATCAATCGCCTTTTTGATCTGCTCACGGGATCGCCTGCGATATCGACCCTTTAAAAAGGAGTCGAGTCTAATTCCAGACTGATTTGGGCCAACATTGTGAGTCACTAGGTAGTGGTCAGCCGTGAGTTGATGCGAAATATTGCTCATGAGCCCTTAGTCCATAGCATCAAAAAGACGCCAGATCTAGTCGGTCTTTGGCCGTTCGGAACGGGTGCGAAGAGGCCCCTCAACCCGTGACGCAGGAAAAATGACGCAACTGCGCTACCCAAAGGTACGGCCTACTTCTGGGCTAGTACCGCTGCTTCATCAAGAAAATGATTACTTCTTTCGCGCAGTTTTCGCAGTAGCCGCGTTGTTTGACCATGTTTTCGACCGTCTGACGAGCGAGCTTGGTTCCTTCTTCATCTCGGCCGCTCATATCTTCGTCCATCTGACTGCCGTAGATGATAAGGGCATCATGCATCTTGGTCAAAAGCGCTTTTTGGCTCTCGTAGTAATGCTTCTCAAGCTTGTGCCAGAATTGAGGAAAAACTTTAGCATAGATCACTTGCTCACGCGGATGATCCAATGCCCAAGCTCCGACTTGAGAGATGATGTTCTGTCTAAAGGCNNATCTGGGTTTTCCATTTTGCCAGTGATCGGGTTCTTAATCTTTTCTTTCTTAAGAACGAGCGAAATATGGAGAACGTATTTTTTGAGGAAGTCTTCCCACTGTACGGAATCATACAGTCCAATCGAACTTCGAACTTCTTGATCGATCTTAGCCAGGTACTCATTTCGAACGACGTTAATAAACTCGACAGCATCGTGATAGCCGTCTTTCACGTCTTGTTTTAAAAACTCGTACTCGCTGATACGCTTGACGAAATCTTCCATCTCTCGAAGCACCGAAAGAGGCGTAAGGCATTNNATTTGATTTCTCGAGCACTCGCGCCCATGCGTCCCTCGTAATAAGGGATGTTCATGTATTCTTCGCGAAGCTTTCTGACGGATGCACGAAGGAGTTTGCGATCTTCAGGAGAGATATTAATCGGCATCTCGCCTGTGTCGTAAAGCTTTGCCTTATCCAGTGGCGCAAGATTGGAAATGAGCGTGCTGATATTGGGCGGATAATTGATGCTGTTTGGCTTTTTTAGGCGAGTCAGCACCGCCCAAAGTGCCAAGGTCCAATCTGTGTGAGGAGCGACGTGTTTTTGCGCTGAAACTTGTTTGAGCTCCGCTTGATAGATCTCTCGTTCCTGACTGACGGACAGGAGATACGGAACACGGATCAGCTCAATGCGTGCTTTAAAACTTGTAAAATCCGGAAACTCTTTGAAAGCATCGAGCTGAAGTTCGTTGGTCGTCCCCATTAAAAGAGTATCGAGCGCAGCAATGCTGTGCCCAACATTGACGGAGCCCGTTTCACACGCGATGAGAAGGTATTTAAAGGTATCGACCGGACGTTTGAGTAGATCACTGTACTCGATCATGCCTCGGTTGCCGTCGATGAGATCGCCCGTAAGCGAAAACAATCCCAAACTCTGAAGTGATGCCGGAAGTGTCGAGAGACTACGATTGTAACTGAGTTGCTGATACTGAGCATCGACGTGAAGCTGAGGTTCGATCGTCACTAATCCCTTACGGTAGCGGCGAGCGAGATAAAACCTCTCGACTTGGATGTGCATCAAGACTTTGCGATAATCTCCGCCATTGGCATTCATCAGGGCATTGTAAACATCTTTGCATCGATGATTGAGATCACCTTGAGTGAGATAGGCAGGCATGCCTTCCCAAACACGCTGCGCTTTTTCTTTTCCGATCATTTGCTCAAGAAAGCTTTTTCTTTGTTCTTTGGGGATTAAAAGAAAAGGATGATCTTTCAGATCGCACGGAAGTTTTGCAGCGATTTCTTCTTCAGGAATCTTTGCGTAACTCGAATATTTATCACTTCCAGTTCGACGATCGACGGGACCGTCGTAGCTGCCAAGGCCCATGCCGCCTTTGGTGTAGCGTTCCACCGGGAAGATCCAGTTGTAAGTATAGAGAGCACCTTCAGGAAGGTGAGAGTAAGTTTCAATTCCAGCCATCAAAGACTGAATCAATGAACTCTTGGCGCTTCCATTTGGGCCATGAAGAAGAACAAGCTTGTTGTTAACGCCTTGGCGAGTGAAAGTCTTTAAGGCTCGATAGATCGCGTTTTGAACTGCTTCGTGACCGACCACACGTCTAGCGGAGTCATCGAGGTCGAAGAGTTTAAAACGAGGTTCAGTCGTTCCTTTCGAATGAGAGGGATCGTTGGTGACTTCGGTTGTACCAAAGTGATCCATCATATCGACCGCGTACTGAGCNNCTTCAGGTTTTTCTGCTAAGAGCGAAAGGTATTCTTCAAATGACAGAAGCCTTTTGTTGATATCAAATTCTTTTTTAACCGCCTGATCTACCCATCTCAGACTATCCATAGAATAAAGATACCCTTCTTAAATGAGGAAGTCTATTTCCTCACGCTCGGTTTATCGAGCCTTACGTTTTTTCTTCGGACGACTTTTGTGGCTCGCTTTGGCAGGAGGTTTTTCCAGAGAGAGT
>DBAE01000017.1 GCA_002291495.1 Bacteriovoracaceae bacterium UBA1018
TATAAAGGTGTTACTGCCTTTATCGTGGACACAAAATCTCCAGGGTTTCAGGTCGCTAAGCTTGAGGATAAACTCGGCATCAACGCGTCTTCGACGGCCCAGCTCTTCTTTGACGATGTATTTGTTCCAAGCGACTGTTTGCTCGGAAGCGAAGGTCAGGGTTTAAAGATCGCTTTGGCTACGCTTGATGGTGGCCGTATTGGGATTGCCTCTCAAGCATTGGGCATCGCCAAGTGTGCATTCGAAGCTTCAAAGAAGTTTGCAGTAGAGCGTGAACAATTTGGCGCTCCAATCGCAAAACTTCAGGCCATTCAGTGGTTCATTGCAGATATGGCGACACGCTTACAAGGAGCAAGACTTTTGACTTGGTCTGCGGCAAAATTAAAAGACTCAGGCGCTAAGTATACAAAAGAAGCGGCCATGGCAAAGCTTGCAGCCTCAGAAGCTGCGATGTGGATCGCGACAAAGGCGATCCAAGTCCACGGCGGATATGGCTACACAAAAGAGTACGTGGTTGAGCGTAATTTTAGAGATGCCAAGATTACAGAAATCTATGAAGGCACCTCAGAGATTCAGCGCATCGTGATCGCAGCGCAGGAGCTTGGGAAGTATTAAGCGCTCTAAGAGAGCGGGGGAGTGAACTATGTCTGATTCTAAAAACGATCTGATCAAAAAAGCTAAAGCAGATTGGGAGAAAAGACTTAAAGATTCAGAAAAGAAGTTTCCTCCTAGACCTGTTAAGTTCACTACTCTCAGCGATATGGAGGTTCCACTTCTCAGTACTCCAGATGATCTGGAAGCTGAAGGTTTTGATTATCTTCGCGATCTTGGATTTCCGGGCGAATACCCTTACACACGCGGGGTCCAACGCAATATGTACCGCGGAAAGCTTTGGACCATGCGCCAGTTTGCAGGGTTTTCGAGCGCAAAGGAGACTAATAAACGATTTAAACTTCTGCTTGAACACGGTCAAACCGGTCTATCAACCGCCTTCGATATGCCAACGTTGATGGGTTACGATGCCGACAGCCCCAAAGCAAAAGGTGGAGTGGGTAAGTGCGGAGTAGCAGTCTCATCACTCGAAGACATGGAAGAACTTTTTGATGGGATTCCGCTTGGAGACGTGACTACGTCGATGACCATTAACGGCCCAGCAATCGTCATCTTAGCGATGTACTTCGCGGTTGCTGAAAAGCAGGGCGTACCCAACGAAAAGGTTCGTGGAACACTTCAGAACGATATTTTGAAAGAATACATTGCTCAAAAAGAATGGCTCTTTCCGGTGAAGCCAGCGGTTGAGCTTGTTGTCGATACAATCGAGTACGGCGCTAAACATTATCCAAACTGGAACACGGTGAGCATTAGCGGTTACCACATCCGAGAAGCTGGAGCTACGGCGGTTCAGGAGCTTGCATTTACGCTGGCAGATGGACTTGGATATGTCGAACAAACAATTAAGCGTGGCCTTAAGATTGATGATTTTGCGCCAAGACTTTCGTTCTTCTTTGATGTGCATAATGACTTCTTTGAAGAGATCGCAAAGTTCCGAGCAGCGCGCCGAATTTGGGCGCGACTCATGAAAGAACGCTATGGAGCTCAAGATCCGAAGTCTTGGATGTTGAGAACACACGCGCAAACGGCCGGAGTTTCTCTCACGGCTCAACAACCGTATAACAATATTGTGCGTGTAGCGATCCAAGCATTAGCAGGAATTATGGGTGGTACCAACTCTCTTCATACCAACAGTATGGATGAGACGTTGGCCTTACCTACGGACGAGTCTGTGATGATTGCACTTCGAACTCAGCAAATTATTGCGGAAGAGTCCGGTGTTGCAAACGTGGTCGATCCGTTTGGCGGGTCGTACTTTATGGAGTCGCTCACCAATAAGGTTGAAAAAGATGCACTCGATTACATCCGAAAGATCGATGAAATGGGCGGCATTATGGCTGCTATCGAAAAGGGCTTTCCACAAAGCGAAATCGCTAATAGCGCGTACCATTTTCAACGACAGCTTGAATCTAAAGAAAAAGTGATGGTCGGTGTAAACAAGTATCAAATGCAAGAAGAAGCGAGAAAGCTAAACACTTTGTATATTGATCGAAGTGTTGAAAAAGCCCAATCGCAGAAGCTTGCTGAGTTGAGAAAGAAGCGCTCACCACAAGCTTATGCCGAAGGTATCCGCAAGGTGAAAGAGGCGGCGCAAGCTGGCCAAAACCTCTGCGGCCCTATCCAGGATGCTGTGAAAGCGTACGCGACCCTCCAAGAGATTTGTGATACTCTTCGAGGAGTGTATGGTGAGTACCGTGAAGCGGGGAGTTTCTAAAGTGGGAGTTGCTAACTCAGGAGTTGCTTACAATGGATAAGAAGGTTCGCGTCTTAGTTGCAAAGCCAGGCTTAGATGGCCATGATCGTGGAGCAAAAGTTATTGCTCGCGCACTTCGCGATGCAGGATTTGAAGTAATTTATACAGGTCTTCATCAAACACCAGAGATGGTTGTCAATGCGGCGGTTGAGGAAGACGTTCATGTCATCGGCTTAAGCATCTTATCGGGTGCACATAATGCCTTAGTCCCAGAGATTATGGATGGGATCAAAAAAGCGGGCTTGGATGATGTGCTTTTCTTAGTGGGTGGAATTATTCCTGATGAGGACATTCCGGAACTTAAAAAAGTAGGCGTGCACATGGTTTTCACACCAGGCGCAAGTCTTACGGACGTAGTGGACTACATCAGGACCAATGCGCCGACTCGCGCGTAGTAGTTTAATAGCAGCAGTTTTCTTTTTAGTTCTACCGGCGATTGTCGCCCTCTTTCGAGACACCTATTATCAAGGTCAAGACTTCAGGGTTTTTTGGCAAGCAGGACATGCATTAGTTAAAGGCGAACGTCTCTATGACTTTGCTCGAGATGGAGCGATGGTCTTTAAATATCCGCCCTGGATCGCCCTCGTCTTTTATCCTTTTGGATGGTTTTCACTTGCGACGTCGAAAGTCATTTGGGCTTTGATCCAGCTGTATTGCCTTGGCTATAGCTCATACTGGGCTTATTGCAGGCGTGTTTCATTAAGTATTTTACTCCTTACTTTTGGGTTGTTTTGGGGAATTTGGGCAGTCCACTTTATGGATGGCCAAGTGACCTTGCCGCTTCTTACCCTTTTGCTGTTTAGTTTTAACCGTGGAAAACCAGTAATGGCTCTCTGGGCGAGCACCGTGAAAGTATTTTCTGCCTTTGCTTTGTTAGGCACCGAAGGATGGACTTGGCGAAAGGTCGGGCTAGGTGTGCTTTTGCTTGTGGCGATGACTGGCGCGGTGGCCGGGTTGTCTCCTGACCAAGACTTTTTGATATTGGGTCGGCAGTGGTTAGAGGCAGCGGGGTCGGGCGGTGACTTTTTTTCAGACAAGGTGCGAGGGCGAGATAACCAGGGCCTGCCGGCTTTTGTGCTGAGAGTTTTGAGTGTCCCCGCATCTAATACNNCGTGCCGATCTTTACGCGTTTATAGGGGTAGCGTTTGCTGTGGGCTTGGTTTGGAAGCTGCTTTCTCGCCGGATGGCCGCACCTATGCGTTGGGCAGGGTGGATAGCTCTGACTGCCGTAGTACATCCATTGGCGTGGTTTCATACCTTTGTATTGGCATTTCCAATGTGTACATTACTCCTTCAAGAAGCAAAGACCCGAAAGAGGTTCCTCCTTTGGGGCATCAGTTTGATCGCTGTAGGGATGATTTGTGTGATGACGCGAAAAACCCTGGGGACACTCGGAGAACAAGTGGAGTTATTGTCGATTAAGTCATGGGGCGTGTTGCTCGGTTTGGCTGTGCTTGTGTACTTAAATAGGCAGGACCCCAAACTATGAATCCCTATAAATCAGTTCTCGTTCTCGCCGCTCTAGCCCAAGAAGAACAGGCGCTCGTGCAAAGTTTAAGAGCGTCGCTTGGAGCTGAGACCATGAGCGCTCAAGCATTAAATGCTCAACTTAATCTCGAGATGACCATCGCGGCAACCGAAGAACGATCGATTTCGATCATCAAAACAGGAGTAGGGTCGGTCAATGCGGCTCTCGCATTGATGTTAGCGGTTGAAGCGCGAAAAAAGCGCCCCTTTGATGCAGTCATCTTGCTTGGAGTTGGGGGAGCACTTCGCGAAGGGCTTGATGTGGGAGATCTTGTGATCTCCAATCGAGTACTCCAGCATGACTACTTCTATTCTTTTGATAACGAGGACACTCGTATTCGTCCAGGCGCACTTATTCTAAGCTCGCAAGAGGCGGTCGGACATCAGCCTGAAATCCAGGCCGATGCAACGCTAGTAGAATGGTTAAAAAGAGCTGAAGCTAGGCCTGGCGTGGTCGGGAAAGTGTTTGTCGGCGGAGTTCTTTCAGGAAATGAGTTTGTTGGAAGGGTGGATCGCAAGCGTGCGATCGCACAATTGCTACCGGATGCATTGCTAGTGGACATGGAAGCTGCTGGAGTTGCACAACTTGCAGATCGTCTCGGGCTTCCTTTTGTGGTGGCAAAAACAGTCGCGGATCGTCTCTGCCCAGATGGAAGTATTGAAAGTGACTTCAGAGCCTGTTTGGGTGCCGCTAGTGAACATGCGGCGGCGGCGCTGAGATCTTTACTCTAGTTGTTCTATCTTAGAGCCTCTTCTCTCGTTTTAGAAATCTCACTAATGTCCAGACATACATCGGAAATGCTCTGATCTTATCAAACCAGCTGCGACGATAGAGTTCTGCAAATTGCCTAAAAAACGCATACTGATATGGCGTGTACGGAAACCACCAGAGAGATTTAAAAACCAATCTCGAAAAGCGGGGTTTATGGATGTGGCGAGTGTTCACAAACTCAAGGAGCCCAAGATCGGAATGCTTCTTTCCAAAACCACTGTCTTTCATCCCACCCCAGGGAGTTTCGGGTAAGCCCGCTGTATAGAGCACTTCATTGATCGTGACGGTGCCGACTTCAAGCTGGCGCGCCACACGTTCTCCCAGAGCTTGGTTCTTTGTAATTACGCTTGCGAGTAAGCCATATCGGCTCTTATTAGCCTTCTGGACCGCCTCATCAATTGAGCGAAAGGTGGTCATAGCAATGACAGGCCCGAAAGTCTCTTCGTTATAGATCTCTAAGCTTTCAATGTTTGAACCGGTCACGATTGTGGGTTGGAGAGCGCGATCACTTTCAGAAAAATTTCCACCCGCAATAAATTCTGCGCCCATTGCACGCGCATCTTCGAGTTGTTTTTTATAAATCTCTTTTTGTTTATCAGATGTAATAAAACCGAGATCATCCGTGTAATCCGCGCTGTGAGCGGGACGAAGGCGGCTCAGTTTATTCTTTAATTGTTGTGTAAATGGTTTGGCGATAGACTCATGGACGAGCAGTCTTTCAACTGACGCACAGATCTGACCTGAGTTACTAAATCCTCCCCAAAGAGCGGCGCTTGTGGCGTAGTCTAAGTCAGCATCAGCAAGAACGATCATTGCGTCTTTTCCGCCAAGCTCAAGGTTGACGGGAATCAAGTACTCACT
>DBAE01000073.1 GCA_002291495.1 Bacteriovoracaceae bacterium UBA1018
TCCTTAATGGGAACGCGCCTGAATGCACTCCTGCGTCTCGGTGTAACTCATGTGACCACGTTTGTGCCGTGGCAAGCTGTCGAATCTGACATCACTCATACACTCGTTCGTTTTCTCCAAGCGATTGCCGAGAGAAAGATGACTGTCTCATTAATTCTCACTCCTGAAGTCGGCGTTCATTATCCGAACTCAGGTCTTCCTAAAGATATTTTTTCTAAAGCAGAAAACACAGCTAAGAGCAGCGACATTACTTCAATTTCGGTCGGCCTACCGCCGAACGCATTTTCATTGCCGTCCTTAGCAGCGCCTGAATTTACAAAGCGTTATCACAACTTTTTGTCTCGGATGGATAATTTGATTGCAGAGTTGGGTCGCACGCAGCCCCATTTGCTCGAATCAGTCACCACGGTTTTGACCGGAAGTTTTTGGAAATATTATCGCTCTCCGCGTATCGCTGCTCAGTCGGCGTTCGGTGGCATCGCTGGAGATTTTTCAGGAAGCTCTGAGGTTCAGTATCGCCAGCAGCTTGAAAATTATTTTTCTCAAAGAGAGTTTTGTATTCCAACACCAGCGGCAGCCAATCGCTGGAAAACTCGAAACATGGAAGGTACCAATCGACGCTGGTACTCTCAGCAGTCTGAGGACGTGTTCCGTAATCGATCGACTCAGTTTGTTCGGAAAAAAGCTCAAGGCACGCATCTTTTGCAAATGGAACTCTTTACTCCANNGCAAAAATACTGACTTTGCGAAGCGCTCGACACTTGTAGATGAGACAGCTACTCGAGCCAGTGCGGTTGGAGAAACTGCAGCAGCTCCGTACATCCATTGGACAAGCATGGGTGGCTTCGGGAGTTTGAGTGATCCTGAAAAACAATTTCTAATCCTTAAATCGCTCCTTCTGATGGGCGGACGCGGCGGCGGAATGCTGATCGACGAAGAACAGTGGTTTAATTTGTCTCCGAGCTTTCGTGCTCGCGCAGAAAATTTAGCTCGTTCACTTTCAGCAAAGGATCTTTCAATCAAAAATCGCGCGATTTACTTGGCCCCACATCTTTGGTCGAGTGATACTTCTCAAGGTCTCTGGCGCTCGCTCTGGAATAGTGCAGGCGTCGAAGCGAGAGTGGTTTCATCGATCGATTACATTTTGAAAGAGCGTGAAGCTCGTGCAGTGATCGTGGATCCGGGAATGATTTTGACCAAGGAAGCTGTACAAAAGCTCCTCTCTTGGTGCCGTCATGGAACGATCGTCGTGTTTCCTCGAAGTGCTTTGTACACAGAGCCTGCTCGAGTTGAAATCGACAACGCAACTCACGAAGGTTCCATGATGAACATCCACCTGGGAATATCTTATCGACTTCACTCCCTGAAGAGTGGCGGCAAGATGATTATTTACGAAGTACCTGATGAACTTTCAAATTCGACCCAAGTATCGCAATCCAAGTGGCAGCAATTTGTTAGCTCGGTACTTTCCGTGGCCGAGATCAAAAAAGAAGTCAGCGTCAGCGATGGACGCCTCAGTCTGATTACTCTTGATCGACGACAAGGCGGCATTGGATTATTTATCTTCAACGGCAGTAATCGCTCAGTAGCTGGCGATATCTTGTTCTCCGGTGAAGTGAGAGTTTCTGATCTCACCCAAAGTTTGGCAGGTCAGGCAACCAATGAAGAAGCCGCAATCCCGTCCAGCCGATTTGGACTTGAGGTTCCTCCTTGTGGAGTGCTTCCAATTGCTGTGGATGGTTTAGGACAAGAAGCAGACGAACGGAGAGCTGCTGCTTTGACTTCAGGACTTATGAAAGAGCATGCTTTTGAAGCTGCGCTGGGTGAACTGCCTGGACTCAATTCCAATGATGATATGAGTCAGTTTATGGAATTGAAATAGGAGTAGACTGCGATGGAACTGAATCACGATTGGATCAGTTTTCAGGAAATGTTTTATCCTCGAAAACGAGTTCGAAATCAAAAAGAGGGCCTCGGTCCGATTTATCTCGTAGTGGACCAAGGGACTGTAATTACCGCTTATACTGAAACCGATGATCTTTCTGCTTGGGCAGGACTCCCTTTTAATGTCGTAAAAGAGCGCCCCGAATGTGTCGCTAAAAAACGAGAGATCGTGGTCTTTGATTGCAATAAAGTGGATGAGGCGATTCAGACTTCTCTTAAGTTTCCACATTTTTATGAGCAGATCGAACATCTCCGTGAAACTACTAAAGCAGATTTAGAGCTTTCGACCTCATCGAGTGCTGGTAAGTCGATTGACGTGAAAAAGCACTTTTTACTCACTGCCATGGAGAGTTGGTGGTCAAAAGTACTTCCGTCTAATTACGGAATCTATATCTCGATTGAAACTCAGCCTCAGAAACATATTCTGTTGATGGTCCGTCGCGGAAAATTTGATTGTTTCCACGAACCAGATCTTACTCCACTTGGACCCGAAAGAAGACGTCAGCCAGCTGATGTCGTTCGATACCTTTCTGAAAAACATCTGGCTCCTGTGCAGGGAGTTTTTGTGTCAGGTGCGGACTGGGCCGAGTGGTCTCAGTTAGATAGTCCATGGCGCAAAATCGCCCAATCAGTAAAAGCGAATCGTACCCATTTGGTACCTTTCCGTTGGAGTGTGACCACTCTCATGGCCACTCGCGCTTTCTTCGGTTTATAAGATGAATGGTCGCCTGAACCCGACCCAGATCGCAGTAGGTCTAGCTCTTCTAGGACTCCTTGCCTTTATTTTTCTTAAGTCGGGTGCTGAAAAGCAAAATTTTCGTGCAGGTGCAGAGTCTCGCAAAAAAATCATGAGTCTACTCACTCATCAATTTGGCCAGAGGGTTGATTCCTTGGATTGTCCTGAGGCTGGAATGAAAAAGTCAGAGTGGGCAGAGGTTCCATTCAAGTATGGAATCGAATGTGAACGCGAGATCGGTCAGACTTGGATTAGCGGAATCGCAAGTCGAGATGTTAACCACGTTTCATTTCAGCCCAAATTTCCAGAGCCGATGCCGTGCAAAGAAGGGATGTTTGAAAACCTTCTCGGTCTAAAGGTTCCTTCGATTCAAAATCAGGGGGACAAGCTCGTTGCGAGTTTTCCGAGCCATCAGTTAGGCGGAATGGCTCAAAATGGTCTCGAAGTGCTGATTATGTGTAAGCAAGGTAGCTCCGAGTGGAATGCTGAACTTTGGATCCCTGAGATGCGACAGCCCGCAGGCTCGGCCGAAGAGGAGCCATTTCCAGTCGCTTACCTCCCGATTCAGGTCTTTTGGAAAGCGCTCAGATATAAAATTAACTCTCCTAGACCCGTACCTAAGCCCTCACACGCGCGGGAGCTTGAGTTTGTTTGGGTGGATCAAGCAGCGACATGGAAGATCTATCAAGAATCACTCTTTCTGAACTCTCAGTGGGTGTCTTGGGTTCAGAGCCTGTCTACAGGAACCCAAAAGCCAGATGCCTTCCAGGATGTACTGAAAGATTTTACGTCGAGAACCCACGATCAGGCGTTCTTTTTCCAGCGTCTCGAGACCAGCGCAAAAATAGCGGGTACCGTCAGAAATTAAGTCAATAATCAGTCAATAAACTGACATTCTTAATTCGAAGCCAATAACTTCCGAATAGTTATGGATGCGTTGTACTTGGATATTTCTACTTTTAATCCTGCTCATGCAGATAGGCGCAGTCGAGTATGCCTTGGCGCAAGACTCGGTTCAATCGCGTGCCTCCCAGGCGTTTGGAGAACTGGAAGTCGAGGAAGCATCATCCGACCAAAGTGCAGTGTCTGTCGCACAATTTGAAAAGGTACTAAAAAAGTTTTCGGTCGAGATTGATGACTTTCATGAGATTGAACCCGTTTTTCGCGCCAGGCTCATGGATTCCTGGGAAAGACGATATCCTGAAGTCGTTCGACAAGTTTTTGGAAAAGAGAAGTGGGAGAGCGCTGCTAAAAGTCTTGCGACTCTACTTGAGAAGCAAATTCAAGACTCGTTAGCTAGTCCTAATAAGCATAAACCCGGGGACTNNAAGCCTGGGTACGTTTGCCAGCTTTTGCCGTACCTTCGCGAATGTCACTCATCGAAAGTCATTTAGCCGTTGCAAACTTTTCGCAAGAACATCACAAGATCATCATCGATGTAGCATTAGGGCTAGATACTTTGTCGCCATCGTTAATCACACACGCTTTTCAATCCATATTTAAAAATACAGGCGCACAACCAAGACGTCAGACAAAAAGCTTAATCCGTCATCTGGCAGCCAATCCTGGTCTTGCCATGGAGCTCTCAACGCCGGAACTTGAACAAGAAGTCCTGAAAGAGTTCACTCATGCTGCTCTTATCGTAAAAGATGGGGAAGAAACCACACTCGCCAAGTTTCATTTGCTCCTCCGAATCTCTTCGGGGGGGACAGTTGATGAAAATGTTGCCCAAGTTTTTACTCGGGCGTTAGACTGGCAAAAAAAGTACCCAGATTTGCCGACTCGAGTTTTTTCGCATCTCTTATCCTACTCACTTCAGACTCGATATGTTGAAGAGGCGCCTCAACTCGAGCATTTGATTCGAACGGCTCAAAAGCAGGTTGGCTTAGGTCAACTCCCGCTCGTTTACTTAGAAATGTTTGAGGAAGGGTTTCGGCGCTTTCCAGAACTACTAGAGACCTATCAAGAATTATGGATTTTCTGGC
The DNA here is from genome assembly GCA_002291495.1 of Bacteriovoracaceae bacterium UBA1018. Classification (GTDB taxonomy): domain Bacteria; phylum Bdellovibrionota; class UBA1018; order UBA1018; family UBA1018; genus UBA1018. The sequence goes on from DBAE01000073.1 coordinate 4,666, forward strand.
TCAAATCCAGTCTTCTTTCCAACCAAAGTTTGTTGGGTGGTTCTGATCATTATCAGAAGGCTTTTCGAATGCTTTGGAATGTCACCCCCACAATTGATCGAAAAGAACTCGTGCTTGGGACCATTGAACAGTTGAAAGATTTGCAAAATCAATCGCGCCTATCAAAAGGTACTTGGAGTAAAAAAAAGAAAGAGTTCATCGATCATTTGGGCGGATATCTTGCCCTTTACGAGCCCAAAAAGATCAGTTGTGATGGTTTATTAGGTCAAGGTAAGCAGAATTTAAACTAAGGCAATTATGAGAATATCAATGAAGCAGATTATAAGAACAGCAACTTTTATCGGTTTAACTCTATCACTGCTGCTAGGGCCATTTGCAGTCGCACAAATCCAAGACGACTCTTCTTCTCTGCGCCTTAAGATCTCTCAACAAGTCCGAAGTTTGGATCACTTAGACAATGCTAAGCTTTCTGAGTTTGAAGGTCTATTTAATCAGTGGCTATCTCGAGCTGGCGATTCAGGGGCTAAAATCCTCGATCAGATCGATGTATTTGTGAAAGAAGCAAGAGAGTGGGAAGTAAAAAAACGGATCTTAAGATTATCTAACCAAGCCGTGTCAGGCGAAGAATATACCACCTTCCTCAAGCGGCATGCTTCGAGTGCATTGGTTTCAAATATCTTATCTGGCATTAAAAGAGAGCGAGCCTTAAACGAGATCGCGCACGCAGATCTCCTGGCGGAGCTCAAAATGCTCCCCGTTGTCTTATCATCCGATATTTTGGATGAAAGTATGACGATGGCTTTTGCCAAGGTGTTTGCTTGGGAGCGCGACTTTGGAGACCCTGCAGTTCAGAAATTTTTTGTGGAGTTTGGAAAAATCTTAACCGAGAACTATCTGACGAGCTCGGATCGAGCCGAAAGGCTCCTTATAGTTGCTTATCGTGCGGTGGACGCAGAGCCCATTCCTTATGGATTTATGAAGATGTTCCACACCGCAAAGCTTAAGTTTCCTGGAATGTCTAAGGACGCTAAAAGCCTCATTGAAGCTTGGGTCTTGGGGGCGCTTACCAGACCGGACTCATGGTTATCGACTTTCGAAGAATATAGATCCGTGCACTGGATGCTCCTGGCCTTTATAGACAAGTCTAACTGGGGGGCTATCAATCGGGTGGTTTTACTGTCAGTAAACAATAACTTTAAAGATGCCCATGGCCAAATTAGTCAGGCTCTATACGATTATCGAAGCTATCTCAATGATGTACGACGAGTAACAGATTTTATGGAGAGCGGCTCAAAACAATGTTCATTTCTTCTGGGTCTTGTGCGAGACAACTAGCGAGAATGAAAAACCTGGTCTGTACCGCACTTATCGTACTTTCTTTGTTGATTGGAACAGCGTCATTC
>DBAE01000264.1 GCA_002291495.1 Bacteriovoracaceae bacterium UBA1018
CGTATCGACGGTCTGGTAACCAGATGAACAACGGTAGGTGAAGCCCAGCGAGAGTTAAACACCAAAGAATGATGGGGAGTTGCATGCCTGTCTTTTTGATGGCCCGCAAGAGTAACAGAATTCCGACGACGAGCACGAGACCTCGGTACGAAGGTCCTATCCAATTTGAGAGCTGATGTTTGACCTGTAGGACATCTTCAGGTTTGAAAGACAAATACTGTTTAGGCGAGGTCTGCAAATTAACTGCGCTTGCCGTAGTAAATAAAACAAATTTTCCGCCATAGACCAAATTGTGAATGAGGGCGAATAACGAACTGATGCAGCCCAAGCCAAGCAANNATAATAAACAGTCCGTATGCAATAGCGAGATTAGGCCTAATAAATACAGCAAGGCCACCGATAAAACCGCCGATCAACAATGGTTTTCCGGAAAGAGTTCTGAGGCCGGTCAGTACAAAACAGGTACATGCGATAAATAATGTATAAGCCAGAGGTTCACCGAAGCCCAAGATCGCCCAATGAGCATGAACCCCTAAATCCCAGGCAAAGTCGATCAGGACCTGCTTTTTCCAACCTCCCCAAAACCACAAGAGCATCAAAAGGAGTTGCCACCTCTTTTGGATTCCGAAAGTACGGAGCATCCAGAGAATAAAAACTGGAAGAAGAGTCAAAGCCCNNCGATCACCAAAAATAAGCTTTTCGAGTGCGCGAAAGTAGCGCATTCCCGGCATAAAATAAAAAACACGTTCTCCTGCAATGAGAGATTGGAGCCACTCGCCGCGTGTAATCTTTTGCAGCATATCTTGCGCATAGCTCACATAGATCAAGCCATCATCGCCTCCATTGAGAGGTGGGTAACCGACGAGATCCCCGATATGATAACCTTTCAAAAGTTTAAGAAGTGAAAGTCCAAAGACAAGAAAATATGCCCAGCGACTGATCCTCGGTCTGATTGTAACAAAGAGGAGAATAACAGCAGCTATAATCCCTAAAACTGATCTAAGCTTCAAATAGGCTGCCAGTTTAGGAGTCGGTTTAAACTCCATAGCCAGGGGATAGGTGGGGGGGAGGGAAAGCCCGTGGACTTTTTTCCCAACATCTGAAGCCTCAATTACCCGGCATTGGCTGTGGTCACTCCTGTTCTCCACAATCCCCGGCCAATATACTGTGCCTTTCCAGCAGAGCTCACTTCCAACGATGGTATCGTTCAGTTCGAGCATGATAAAAAATGGAGTTTGGTTGCGTTCGATGTTTTGCCCGACCTGAGTTCGGTACCAGTTTAAGTCGAGTTGATTAATAAAGCCTGGTCTCAATTCTTGTAAATTAGTGAATCGGAGTGAGTCGACTACGCGAGTATATTTAGGCTTTTGCCAAAAAGAATCACTTGAAAATGCATACAGCTCAGCGGGACCAGTCGTATTTTTCCAGCATCCGTCTTGACCTTTTTTACATTGTTGGTCCTCAGGTTGGTCTTCAGGATAGAGGGCCTCAAAGGAGCTTTTCAGATTTTCGTAGATTACAGGTGGAAGATTTTGGCTGAAAATTGCCTGGGTTTGAGAAGAAGGTAAGTAGTACTGATGTCCTTCTTGAATGGCAGGGCGAGGCAGAGCAAATTTGAGTGCGACCAGAAGTAGAACTAATCCAGCACCCAGTGTAAATCGGGTTCGGCTAGGGTTTCGAAAATCTCCCGATGCAAGAATAAAAGTCAGGACGGTCAGAAATAAGAACTCTGAGTCGGGTAAGATAGGTAGACCCATGCAAAGGAGTATGAGTATGAATAATATGGCCTTGGTGAGTACTCTCATGCTTGTGCTCCATCTGAGTCGATCATCGTGCGAGTAGCATGAGGGTTAAGATCAAAAGCCCAATGACCAAACTCGTTCTATCTTTCAGAGTAAAAATGACTGGATCCTCTCCCACATTTCCACGATGGGCTAGTAACCAAATGCGCGAAAACCAATAAAACACGATGGGACAGATAATCCAGACTCGATCAATGTGATTGTAGAGAATCGCTACTTCGTCGCTATTGAGGTACAGCGCCAAAACTAGTGTAGCCACCGTTCCAGCTGCAACTCCAAACACGCAGAGTTGCGGTAAANNCCCTCGGCCAGGCGCAAAGCCTTTCATCTCTGTAGTCATCATTCTTTGGAGTTCTGAATACCGTTTAAGAAACGCCAAACTTAAAAAAACGAACATCGAGAAGACCAATAACCATTGCGATACGGGTATCGAGGTGATTGCACCACCCGCTATGATGCGAGCCGTATAAAGAGCTGCCAGGCAGATCACATCCAGTAATGCATATTTCTTTAAAGAAAAAGAATAGGCAAAAGTAATGACTGTATAAGCTAACAATACCCAAACAAACTGGACTGCAAGCCCTGATGCGACAGCAAGTCCCAGAGCGGTGAGAGTAGGAGCCAAGGCAACGGCCCACAAGATAGGCAAATCACCTCGGGCCAATGGCCGATTTTTTTTCGTGGGATGAGAGCGGTCAGAAGTGAGATCCAAGAGATCATTAATCAAGTAAACACTGGAAGCAACTAAACCAAACGAGAAAAACCCTAGAATCAGCTGCATGNNACTGATGGGCCGTAAGTAAAGGTACAAATATCAGAAAGTTTTTGGCCCATTGTTTAAGGCGCATGGCTCGAATCAATGATAGCCAGCGACTGTGAGAATCAGACAGTACCTCTTCGACGTGAGTGACTTTTCTAGCTTCAACAGCAATAGACCTTGCATGGGGTCCAGTGACCGAGCCCGCAGCTGCTGATTTCCAAACTTTTAGATCCGCCGCTGAGTCACCCCAGTAGCAGTAGCCTTTTTCTCCAAATCGGGAGACCAACAGCTTTTGCTTCATCTCACCTTTTAAGTTGGATTGCCCATCACTGCTCATGACTTCGGTAAAGATACCTAAGTGTTCGGCAACTTTCTTCGCATGTTTTTCACAAGCAGCGGTGACTAGGACGATTTTTCGTCCCTTTGATTTTTCTGCCTTTAAAGTCTCGATCAGCTGATTTCGATAAGGAAGAAGTGCGGGCTCAAATGCGAGTTGATCTGCCATTTGATACTTAAAGTGAGCTCGACCTTTGAAGAGCCACAGAGG
>DBAE01000102.1:0-7486 GCA_002291495.1 Bacteriovoracaceae bacterium UBA1018
AAAGGGCCAAGACCTCTTTATAGTCCACTCGATGACGAAGCGGCGCTGGGTCTGGGTCCTCCTTTTTATTGTTCTAGTCACGTTGCTGACTGTTTTGGCAACAGGATGGGGCGTTGTTATCGTCAGCGACTATAAAAAAATGGTCGAGCTTGCGCAAAACTTAAGGCCGAACGCCAACGTTCCTGGTCAAGTGACCGAACGCCCCCCTTGGCTAAGTCTCACACTCGGAACTCTAGGTTTTCTAGGGGCGTTAGCAGGGATGGTTTTGTTCTTTATCCGCTTATTGAAAGAGATGAAGCTCAACCAGCTTCAGTCCGAATTTTTGGCAGCGGTCACACACGAACTTAAAACACCTCNNGCTCTTCGATGCCTGAAAATCCGGAAAATGAAGGCCTGTGGGAGTCTCATGCTTCAGAGCTCAAGCGACTTCGCGAGGAAGTGGACACCCTTCTAGAAGCTGCTCGCTGGGAATCAGGCGAAGCAATCTCTTTAAACGAAGTAGAGATCAACTTAGAAGACTGGCTTCAGTCTGCTCTCCCGAGATGGAAAATTATTTTAGGTCCGGACGCTGTACTCACACGAGTTGGCCCTCCGCTAAAATGCCATGCGATCGTCGATTTAAGGATTCTCAATCTCATTACAGACAACCTCATCGACAACGCTCGAAAGTTTTCTAAAAACACTCCTCACATCACTTTAAAGACCGAAATAGCGTCGTCGAAGATCCGATGGCAAAAACAAAAGTGGAAACTCCAAGTCTGCGACCAAGGCTGGGGATTTACACCAGAGGACGGTCAAAAAATATTCAAGCGATTTTACCGATCGAAGAACCTTGCACCTCACTCGATCGCTGGTAACGGCTTAGGACTTCATCTTGCAGCTTCTGCAGCAAAAGCGCTGAAGATGCATCTGTCCGGAGAAAGCGAAGGACCAGGCAGAGGAGCGACTTTTACACTCGAAGGATATACTTATGCCCCACTTCAGCCCGAACAAAATATTAGAGACTCTCATTCCCAGAAAAAAACCGGAACCCACCTTTCAGTCAGCTCTCCTCGTTGAGGACGAACGAAACCTGGCTGAAACTCTTAAAGTTGCTCTGAAGAGAATGGGCATTTCGGTTACCCACGCAAAAACAATCAAAGACGCGGAGAGTATGTTTGCTCAAGTGCATCCCGATTTTATTGTCTTGGATAGACAGTTGCCCGACGGTGACGGGATGAACCTTTGCACACGATTAAGAAACGACGGTTATCCGGGAATCATTCTGATGCTAACGGCCCGTGGAGAAATCCAAGATCGAGTTCAGGGGCTTAACGCTGGGGCTGACGACTACTTGCCTAAACCATTTGCATGGGAAGAGCTTTCTGCACGAGTCGATGCATTGGCCCGTCGAAAACGAGACATGCCGAACAAGAGATCTGCTACCGGCGAACCAACGCTTTGGCAAACGGATGAAAAAAGGCTTCGTATATTTGGGTCAAACGGCTGGGTCGATCTCACGCCTCTCGAGTATAAGCTCGCAGTGCATCTGATGAAAGCTCATGGAGAGATCGTGAGCCGAGAGGAGCTACTGAAGTCGGTTTGGGGTTTCACCCTTCTGCCTAAAACTCGAACTGTCGATCATTTTATGGGAAGACTTAGAAAACACTTTGAAACAAATCCAGATGATCCGCGACACTTTATCACTGTACGTGGAGCGGGCTATCGCTTTACTTCATCACCCGAACCAGGTCCATCGGGTTGACCTTTGCTCGATTGATAATGGCACCCCAATGCAGATGTGGTCCGCTTGCTCTTCCAGTCATTCCCGCAAGTCCAAGTAGATCGCCTTTTGAAACTTTTTGACCCTTCTTAACCTTGAGTTTACTCAAGTGAGCGTAGAGAGTGAAAATCCCAAAACCGTGATCGATTAATACTGTATTTCCTGTAAAGAAGAGATCCTTGGCCATCACGATCACCCCGTTTGCGGCAGCATTGATCGGCGCACCAATTGCGGCCTTCAAATCTAGGCCTTGATGGAAGCTCTTCATCTCTCCATTGAAAACTCTTTTTGTCCCGAACGGGCTTGTGATTGGACTGTCGATAGGTAGAGCAAAAGGACCTTCCCAATACTTTTTCTGAGTAATCATCCGGTAGATCTCACCTACTTCGGCGACTTCTTTCCTAATCCGTCTCAGATCTCTCTTCTTTGGATTGACATGCCGAGGATCAACTTTCAAAACTTCGGCTCGATAATTTCCATCGATGACCTGAAACGGCATCTTGAGTTTATGCACCACTCGAGATGTTCCAGGTGCACTCCATTCGACCTGCAAGCTGGATTGACCCATCTTCGTCCCAAACGCAACACCTACCACTGAACGAAAAACTGATTCTTTCGAATTTTCTTCTTCAACCGGGAATGCTTGAAAAACTTTGCCATTGTAACTGACCGTCACTTCACTTGCCTTAGTCTTTTCCGGTGCATGAATTGTCACCAATAGAACTGAACCATCGACTACCTCCGTAGCAGAAAGTTGAGCTTTCAGTCCTCCTGGCCCTTCTTTCACTAACGAAACTAAAGGACTCGGCGAAGGATCAGTAGTTGAAACAGCTGGACTTGAAGCAGGAGAGGCAGATGCTTCAGGCGTCGGTGACGGATCCTCAGCTGTGTAGGCAATGTGAGTCGTCAATGCACTCAGCATCAAACTGAGCATCAACTCCATCATTGGAATAGTACGTTTGTTTTCAAAGCGTTTGAACATCGGCGTTTCCATCCTGGAAAGTAACGGTCAACCTTTGACCCGATTTAATTTGTTTTACACTCTTGATCACATGACCGTCAGGTTGTCTCAATATTGAGTAACCACGATCCAGAACTCTTAGTGGCGATAGAGCATCTAACTTCCCGGTTAATTGCTCCAATGCTGAACAACGTCTTTCAATACGAACTTCCACCGCACGCTCTAATCGAAGAGCAAGATCGTCGCATCGCTGAGCTTGTTCTCGAAGTCGATCTCGAGGATTAATGACTCGCGCGCTGACGTGGGACAAAAGACCGCGGCGCCCTGCGAGCTCCCGCAGAACAATGTTTTTCATACGATCATTGGCTTCGCGAATCCTTCGCGCGGTATCAACCCAATGTCCTGTTACGAGTTCAGCTGCAGCTGATGGGGTCGGAGCGCGTAGGTCTGCAACAAAGTCTGAAATTGTAAAATCGATCTCGTGGCCAACTGCTGAGATTACAGGAAGACGCGACTTAAAGATCGCACGCGCAAGTGCTTCATCATTGAAGCACCATAGATCTTCAATACTTCCCCCACCTCGGGCAAGTACGACTACTTCACCGAGATTAAATCGGTTGGCAGTTTCTAATCCTCGAATAATCTGTTTGGGTGCTTCATCCCCCTGAACAATCGCAGGAATTATTGTGACCTGCACTTGAGGCGCTCTTCTCGCCATGATGTTCAACATATCTCGAATGGCAGCACCCGAAGGTGACGTCACTACTGCAATACGATGAGGAAATGCTGGCAAAGGACGTTTTCTCTTAGCATCAAAGAGTCCTTCAGCCGCTAACCTCGCCTTAAGTTGGTCAAAAGCAATTTGAAGAGCACCAGCCCCTAGTGGCTCAATTTGATCAACGATCAATTGATAACTTCCACGTGGCGGATAAACTGAAACTTTCCCTCGACATAAAATCTGAAGACCGTCCTTGAGTTCAAAAGACGGAGCGCCTTTACGACCACGGCCCCCCCATCCAAAGACAGCGGCAGAGATCGATGCACCTGCATCTTTCAAAGAAAAATAAACATGTCCGGATGCAGCAGGTCGATGATTGCTCACTTCGCCTTGGACCCATACTTCCGTAAAGGTAGGTTCAAGCACTCCCCGAATCTTTGAAGTGAGTTCAGTTACTGTCAGGTGCACGGGTTCAGAAGGCGTAGTTTTACCCTTTTCCTGTTCACTCTTCCCAGCTTGATCCTTGCCAGGTTCGTCATTCTGAAATAGAGGCAATCCCGATAGATCCATAGAACTGGTTTAACCCACTTCTTTCTCCAGGACTACTGCCGAGTGGTCTTGGGTGAATCTAAATTTTTGTTATCCATCGCCGCTTTTTGAGCCGCCGCAGGGGATACTTGCATCGGAGAACCAATTTTCTTAAAGACATCAAAGGCCTTCAAGTAGTTGATCGCTTCTCGGACTTGATAATCCTCTTTCGGATTAAAGCGAAGCGGGCTCATTTCATCATCGTCGAGCTTCTTCTCGGTTTTATCGCCCTTATCTTTTTTCTTACCTAAAAGCTCAAGCTCTTCACGTTTGAAATCTTTGGCATCTTCGCCATCCGGATTGGCCATGTGACCTTTGAGATCCTTTTCGCGAAAGGCTTCGCCTTTACGTCGGGCGTCAGCAAGGACTTTAGGATCTAAGTCTTCGAGGATAACATCCGGTTGGACTCCCTTTTCCTGAATGCTCCGGCCGCTTGGCGTGTAATAACGGGCGATGGTCAATTTCAGACCCATATCTTGTCCAAGCTCGACAACAGTTTGAACAGACCCTTTTCCAAAGGTAGGGGCTCCCATGACGATTGCTCGGTGATGATCCTGCAAAGCACCGGCTACGATCTCAGCTGCCGAAGCAGAGCTCGAATTAACCAGCACTGCTACCGGGAGATTTTTGTAAGCCATCCCTTTTTTGGCGTATTTCACTTCTTTCTGATCTTTGTTTCTACCGATCGTCGAAACCACAACACCTTCGTCAATGAAGAGAGACGCTACTTCGACAGCTTGGTCGAGGAGCCCCCCTGGATTAGTTCGAAGATCAAAAACGAGTCCGGCAAGTTTGCCACTTTTTTCTAGTCTCTCAATCGCCTTCTTGACATCAGATGCTGCGTTTTCATTAAAGCTTGCGAGACGAACATAGCCGTACTTCGGTTCGATCTGTTCTGATTTGACGGACTGAACTTTGATAATGTCGCGATTGACTGCCACGTCTTTCGGCTTTTCAAAACCTTCGCGATAGATCGTAAGTTTAACTTCAGTTCCTTTTTTTCCGCGCATCTTGGAAACAGCTTCGACCAAAGTCATACCCTTGGTGCTTTCACCATTAATTTTGATAATCCGATCGTTGGGTTTTAATCCTGCTTTCCAAGCGGGAGTATCTTCAATTGGAGCGATAACCGTTAGAACGTTATCTTTCATTCCAATTTCAATTCCTAATCCACCAAACTTGCCGCTGGTGTCTACTTTCATGTCTTTAAAAACATCAGGAGGCAAAAAGTTAGAGTGCGGATCTAAAGTCTCGAGCATGCCTTTGATCGCACCATGCATGAGATCCTTGTTCTTCACCTGATCGACATAGTTTGTTTCAACAAACTGGAGTACTTTTTGAAAAAGTTCCAAATTTTCATATCGCTCATTTGCTGGCATTTGGCCAACAGCTGCAGCCGCAAGCACAGGATGTGCTGAAACAAGATTGAGAGACGATACTGCTAGTGCGATAGCAGAGACCGATAACTTTTTAGAAAAAAGGATCATATAAAAAGGCTAAACTAATTAGATATCCACTGCAATGGGTTCACTGCGATGTTTCGTGCTCGGATCTCAAAATAAACAGGAGTACCCGACTCATCTGTTGAGCCAATTTGATCCCCTCTTCGCACAACATCCCCAGCTTTCTTACTGAGAGCGCCTAGATGGCCAAGCAAAGTATAAAAATGATTGCCATGGTCGATGATCGTCAATCTTCCGTAATTTGGAAGTTCACCGGAGAACGCCACTTTTCCGTCATAAACGGCAACCACCGATTGGTTTTTGGCGGTCTCAATATCGATCCCCTTTTTGAAAATGTAAAGCTTAGCTTTGCTATCAAACGATCGACCGAAATCCGAAATAATTTTTCCTGCGACAGGAAGTGGAAGCTTGCCTTTCAGTTTAGCAAATGCGCTCGTATTCATTTGTTCAATCTTAGCGAGGTTATCAACATGAGCTCGATTCGCATTTCGTTCCGTTCGAACAGCTTCTTGAAGCTCAATACGCGCATTAAACTGAGTAATCAGTTGCTCAACTTGAGATTCTGCACCTTTTAGCCGTCTATAATTTTCAAGTTGTGCAATCCGTTCAGCGTGTTTCTGTTCGATCAGATCCGACTGCAGCTGGCGATTAACCTCAAGCAGACTCTCGTGCTCTTTTACTTCTTGAAACAGATATGCAAGCTGCTGCTTCTCTTCTTCGATTCGCGACTCGAGTTGATCAGCATCTGCAAGGTCGACTTTAAGGGCTTCAACCTCTTTGAGCCCCATACCAACCAAATTTGCCAATACTTTTCGTCTGGGACCTTCCACAAGTTCTTTTGCCTTATGATCTGAAACCTGCGGAACCTCTCTGAGCGAACGACCTAAATCAAGCAAAGCCTGTCTGAGCACTCTGTTTTGCGCATCGATTCTCTCTCGAATAATCGCACGGCGAGATTCAAGCTCGGTAATTGTCTTTTCTAACTCAGCTAAGCGTCGCTTTCCGATTTGCTGTTCTTTTTGCTGTAACTTCAATAGTGCCTGAATACGCTGGATGTTGCTCTTGGCTTGCTTTTGAGTTTTAAGACTATCGATAAGATCTTGTTCAAGCTTGATCACTTCCGTGCGAATGCCTGTCAGCTTTTCAGCTAAGCCGCTTTTTTGAGGACCAATGGTCGAAGCCCCTAAAGAAGATAGCGGGATCGAAAATGCAAGGATCCACCCCCAGGCCTTCACACTACCCCCGACTTTCCTGTGCGGAACCGAAAACTGATGTCAGTAGTCCTAAAAAAAGCCCAATCCCTAAAAAAACAAATCCGTAAATTGGAGCTGGAGCGACCAAGGTTTTGACTAAAGGTGAAAAATCGCGAACATGGGCCGCAAATGTACCTACACCTAAGAACCAAGCGGTCGTCGCGAGTACTCCACCCACTAAGCCTACACTCATGCCTGAAAGTAATCGAGGAAGCCTGATCTGTATTGGGCTCGCGCCCCACTGTTTCATCATGCTCATGACTTCTTGATGAATTGAGGAATTGATACGAGCCATCTGCATTAACCCGGTCAATAGCGCTAATACCAATCCAATGATCAGGGCTTTGGTGATCCATCTCAACGCGATCAGCGTACCCAATATCTGCTTGTAGCGTTCTTTCGAAGTATCGACTGATTCAATTCCAGATACCGACCTCACTTTTTCAATCACTTTTGGAGATACGATTCCAGAAATGGAAATGAACTTCGGAACGACTTGCCCCATATCTTGACCCAGCGTCTGAAGTTCACGTCCTAGTTGTGGATAATAGGCTGATACTTCTTTGATGAATTGGTCAGGGCCTACATATTTAACTTCTGGTTTTTCGGTTTCAGAATGTGAACCAACTACAGTTTTAATTTGATCGAGTATTTTTACTTCCTCGGTGGGCTCAACAGTTGGCTCGAGATAGGCGGTAATCACCTGCTCTTTTTGTAAAAGATCAATGACTGGATTAAGAC
>DBAE01000102.1:7508-11546 GCA_002291495.1 Bacteriovoracaceae bacterium UBA1018
GCCAAAGACGTGGCCATTTGATTAAAGAACGAAAGTCTCCAAGGACGTAGAGCAAGTTTTAGTAGGTACAAACTGACTCTCCTTCAAGCGCCATTCGGCCGCTTTGCAGTATTGCACATTTTTTTCGCACTCTTCGGACGATATCCCGGTCATGGGTAGCGATTACAATAGTTGCTGACGTGAGATTACTCTTGAGTAACAGGTCCATGACATTCCATGTATTGTCTTTGTCTTGAGCACCGGTAGGCTCGTCTGCCACTATCAGCTCAGGAGAGCGCACGATTGCACGAGCAATAGCTACGCGTTGTGCCTCACCGCCTGAAAGGGTGGCGCCGAGTTTGTCTTTTTTTGCAGCAAGATTCAGCTTTTCAAGAACTTCAAGAATTCGCGCTTTTGCATCAGAGCGCAGAACTCTGTGTCCTGCTAACGACAACGAGAGTGCAACGTTATCCATGACTGTCATATCTGAAATCAGTCGAACGTTCTGAGGCACGTATCCTAAAGACTGCCTAATGGCTCGCAAGGTAGATGGAGATACGGCTGACAAATCATATCCAAACAAACTAATATTGCCGATCGAGGGAGCTTCTTCAGTTGCGAGTAAGCGAAGCAAAGACGACTTCCCAGCGCCCGTTCCACCCACAACGTAGAGAAAATCGCCTTTCTTGAGTTCAAGATTAACTTGATCAAGGACGCGCGTTTGATTTTGATACCATTTAGAAACGCTCTTTAACTGGATCATTCCGCTGATCTCCAGGAAAAACGATAGCACTTTTTCTGCCGAATCAATACAGTCAGAAATTTGTCGAGAGCTTGCTATAAATTTGAAACCCCGACAAAATATCCTTACTCCAATGACCATTTCCGGCGCAAAGCGCGCATTACTATATTTCTGTGTTTACTCGAGTGGGATGCTTGCCTTTAGGCTAATCAGCCTGACGCTTGTCACTTATTTGCTCATGTCATCTGGAGCAAAATTCCAAGAGATTAGCGATACTTATGCAGCTAACGAACTGATTGTGGTTGGTCTCGGGGCACTTCTTTTTGTTTGTATGCTTCGATGGCTTAACCCTCTCACCTCGACCACGACAGAAGAGATTTTTAGCCCCTACCGCTTTGAAAAGCGCTTTGCCCCTGGGTTTCTTCAAGGCGCGACGCTCGCTTCTGCACTCACCTTCGCTTTTTTATTGAGCGATGCTTACGCATACCTCGGGTTCTTTATTCAGGCTGACTCAACCGCACTTGCAATTGGTGGCGTGGTTATCCGAATACTAGCCATTATTTGCATGGTCTATTGTGAGGAGTTTTTATTTCATTCAAAGATTCTGAATAGTTTTCGAAGTCAAGTCAGCGAGCTACAAGCATTGGTTTTTACATCTTTACTGTACTGCGCCATAAAGTCTTTTCAATTTCATCTCGGACTCATGCACCTTGCGACTCTATTTCTTATATCGTTTTGGTTAGGAATTAGATCTGTAGCTGATGGCGATTTCTCAAAAAGCGCGGGCCTATGGGCAGGCATCCTGGTTACTTTTCACGCGCTCCTGAGTTTACCTATCTTAGGTAACGAGACCCAGGGTATACTCCTACTCCGATTTAAAATCGGAACGGATGGAGATTTGGGAGCAACACGTTTCTTGACGGGTGGATCAGGCGGGCCGCTATCGAGTTTCATCCTTCAACTGATCATTCTCGTCGATATAGGCCGCCACATATTTAAAAATCAGAAAATCATCTTGAACCGTAAAGCACAGCAGATACATTAGCAAAAGAGAGAGAAGAGAAATGACAAAGCAAGCAGCAATCGAAACTGGTATTTTTGATCTTATTTTACACGCCGGACCGGTAGGAAAATTAGTCCTTCTGATCCTTTTATTAATCTCAGTATTCTGCTGGGCAATTATTTTCTCTAAATGGAAAACTCTTAACCGAGCCCTAGATGAGAACACTAAATTTCTCAATTTCTTTTGGCAATCTCGTAGTATTGACGACATCGTCGCAAGAGTAGATCAGTTTAATAGCTCACCCGTTGCTACAGTATTTCGTGCGGGAGTCAAAGAACTCAGAAAACTTCCAGAGAGCGATCCAGTACCAGTCGATAATATTTCACGAGCGCTGAGCCGTGCGAGTAACACTGAGATTGCTGCTGTTGAGAAACATGTGGGTTGGTTAGCCACTACGGCTAGTGCCGCTCCCTTTATCGGACTCTTTGGAACCGTTTGGGGTATCATGACAGCCTTTCAGAGCATCGGTGCCAGTGGCTCCGCCAATCTAGCGGTTGTTGCCCCAGGTATTTCCGAAGCGCTGATTACAACAGCAACGGGTATTGGAGCTGCCATTCCAGCAGCCATTGCATACAATTATTTCCTCGGTCAGATTAAGAGACTAGCTGTAGACATCGATGGTTTTTCTCAAGACTTTATCAATATCGTTCAACGAGGATCATCTACCGCTACAGCAAGAAACAGAGGAGATATTTAATTATGGGTATGAGTACTGGAAGCGGCTCGGCCCGCTCAACCCCTACCGTATTGTCAGAGATTAATGTCACTCCACTAGTGGATGTGATGTTGGTGCTCCTCATTATTTTCATGATCGCTGCACCCATGATGCAACAAGGTGTTCAAGTTGATCTCCCAAAAGCAAACGCAGGAACTCTCAATGAAGTCCCTGATCAGATTGTACTGGTGGTCACAAAAAGCCGTCAGCTCATGATCAATGGAAATGTCCTCCCACAAGGCACACTTCGCACAAAGCTTGAAGCGATAGCGAATGTTAAACCTAATGTGGAAGTATTCATTCAAGCTGACCAAGGGATCGCATACGGTTTTATCGCGCAAGTCATGGCCGAAGTTAAACGGGCCAAGATTAGTCGAGTGGGCCTAGTGACCGAACCTGCCGATAATGGCACAAAGATCTAAAGGATAATTCGATTGTCGGGACTCAATAGCGCACTACCACCTCCTGCTCCAATCCTTCCAGAAGACGAGCGCTTCTCGAGGGGCATTAAACGCTCATTGATTTTCCACGCGATCGTCTTCTCGATCATCATTCTCAAAAGCTTGGTTTTTCCAGGTAAGCCACTCACCTATGTCTCTTCCCTGAGAGTGGATCTGGTTGGATTACCTGATACCCTCAAAAAAGACCTGACCCGACTTCCTAAGCCGGTAGATCCTACGCAGAAACTCACTGAAGAAGTGAAACAGCCCGAGAGCAAAGCTAAGGAAGTAAAAACTCCGACTGTTGCCAAATCTCAGAAAGATGTCGAGCAAGCCAAACCTGACGAGATGGTTTTGAAACCGAAGCATGCAGAAAGTCCAAAAGACAGGCAGAATCGTCTCAAAAACTCACTGGCTCGCATCAAATCATTAGCCAAGATCACCAGCGAAGCAGAGACAATGCCTACAAGCACCAATGTAGCCGTGAAGGGTAATATCTTATCTAAAGGTACCTCTCTCTCAGGAGACGCCAAAGAGTCGGCTGAGACGAGTTACTTTGACTTAGTCAGAGATCGCCTACAGGAGAACTGGGCTCTCCCCGTTTGGTTAGCCCGCCAAAAACTCTCAGCTCAGATCCAAGTTTTTATTGATTCTCGAGGTCGTCTTGCAGGATCAAAATTTATTAAGTCATCTGGAAACGCTCAATTTGACGATTCGGTCAAAAAAACGCTAACCGAGAGTCAACCCTTTCCGGTACCGCCCTCTGAGATCGCGTCCTCAGTTTTGGTCAATGGGATCTTAGTAGGCTTCCCTCTTTAGTTTGAACGTGCCAAAATAGGCTTCATGACTCAATCCAAACTCCTGCTATTTGCTGTTTCGTTCATTGCTTTGACTGCGGTTCCTTCCAAAGGATTTACCCAAGACAGTCCGTATATCTCGGTTGGCAGTGCAAAGACAAAAAAGACAGTAATTGCAATTGCAAACATCCGCGCAAAATCGGATTCCTCCGATCTCAAAAATCACGCAAAGACTGTAATTGATACAGTCAAATCAGATTTGAGCTTCATGGATCTGTTTCAGTTTTTGGATAACTCTGCCT
>DBAE01000178.1 GCA_002291495.1 Bacteriovoracaceae bacterium UBA1018
CGATACGGGACTATGGGGAACATAAAATATTGAGCTTAAGTGGGTGAACCTAAAATTGTACGAAACTTGATCTCGAATACCAAGCCTGTCACGAGAAATTCACTGTTTAACTTATGTACATCTGTCGATGTTCTCGATCCGCGAGTTAGTATTTTGGGATAGGGGTAATACAAAAGTGAACAACTACCAGTCCTTATGGGGACCGATTTAGAATAATTACGGCACGAACCTTGGATATAAGTATTGCTAGTATGATGAATTTGAGGGTTTTTTCAAAATCGATTTTGCTCCTGGTTTGCGTGAGCTTTACAAGCAGCGCATGGGCCGCATCAACGACCCACTCTGCATCAAAATCTATAAAAGTTTTAAAATCGAAAACTTCAAAGAAACTCAGTAAGCTTGCTAAAGAGTCGACTGAAAAATCTGACGAAAAGACCGCCCAAGAATCCGTGCTTTGGGAAGTTTCTCTTGCTGACCGTATTTGGGTCGCATCCCAGGATCCAAAAACTCACGCAAACTTGATCACACTCAAGTTGCCTCTCAACAAGCAGAAAAAATTTAAACCCAGTGCAAAGCAATTTTCGAAACTGAGTGCTAAAGCACGTCATACCGCGCTTGTCACTCCGGAGTCACCTGAAACCACAGAATGTCAAAAGACGATTCGATTCAGTACAGAGTTTGGAAGCAAAGCAATTTGTGAAAAAGAACTCGGTAAGAATAAATACGCTAAAAGCATCATTAGCGATTTGAAAAAGCTCTAATCCAAGTTTTAGACGCCAAACGGACACACTCCAAATAAATCAAAGATCGAGTGCCAAGCACCATTCCATCTGCCTGAGACCTGCATTTGCACGCCGCTCGTCGGATGCTTGAAGGAGATCGCATGTGCTCTGAGATAGAGCATCCTGCGTGAGAACTTATCCTGAAAAAACCGGTTGTGCGCGAGATCTCCATAAACGCTGTCTCCAATTAATGGATGTGAGCGATTTGCAAAGTGTCTTCGGATCTGATGTTTTCTGCCTGTGACGGGTTCGACTTCGACTAATGAATATCGTGCAGTTTTATAACGACCTACCGGCGTCGACAGCTCGATACGAGAAAGAGTTACAAATCTCGTGAGACTTTGCATGGCCGGCTGACCTTCGCCCTCCGCCTTCAGCGCATCATCGAACTCACCTTGATCGTCGGTCCAACCGCGCACTACAGCGTAGTACACCTTATGTACTTCGCGGTTCTGAAAGGCGGTTCCTAACACGCTTGCAGCCTCTTGGCTCAATGCATAGACTACGACCCCTGAAGTGGCACGATCTAGACGATGAACGGGATAGAGATACTGCTCGAGCTGCTTTCGGAGCAAAAATAGACAATTGGTGGAGTCACTCACTCGGTGGGTTGGATCTTCGGGCGGATGCACCTGAAATCCGGCAGGTTTATCGATCGCAACGAGGTGAGGATCTCGATAGAGTAACTTAAACATGGGGGTGCGCCTCGAGCTTCATCTCTATTTGACGATCGCTAGATAGAGTTCACCGGATTGTTTCATAGTACCGGCCGCGACCGTCGCATAGTCTCCTGTGCCCCAATAGTAATCGACTCGTCCCGGACCTTTGATCGCTGCACCGACATCTTGGGCAATCGTGAGTTGACTAAACTGAATCCAGCTCAAGACTTCATTGCCATCGAGCTCGGGCTTTTCGGTATGAAGCNNCGAGCAATGGTTCCCAGTGGGTAGTAATCGCGATCCACTGCGACCGAATGTCTAGGAGTTAAGATTACATTCGCTGCACCATAAGGACCTTGTGCCTGCTCTGTGAAAAATACATAGCGTTTGTTGATGTTGAGAATTTGATCGGTTTCGTTTGGATGCTCTTCAAAATATCTGCGCAAAGCGGGAACTGTCGCTTGTTCAGCAGAAAAGCCTCGCTCCTCGACTAGATACTTTCGAAGTGAAGAATATTCATGACCGTTATTAGCTGCAAAATTAAGAAAGATCTCTTTTTTGCGACCAGCGCCATCCTTTACGACTGCAACCCCTGAACCTTGGACCTGCATATTGAACGCTTCAAAGTGATCTTTGACATACACGAGTTCGTAGCCTTTGCCGCGAAGAGAACCATGGGTCACAATCTCTTCGCGTGTGTCATAGAGAGAGAGCGATTGATCAGGGTGGCGCTTTCTCCAGACTTTTTTGTCATCTAACGTAATGAGTTCAAGATCCTTCGGCTTTCGATAAAGGGGAGTACTAAACTCCGGAGTCTGGGTTTTACTCGCCGCCACTTGGGGTAGGTAATAGCCTGTGACTAAGATCTGTTTTGTCTGAAGATCGCCCGTCGAGCGATACCAATTAAACGCAGTCTTCGCCTTGAGAAATACCTCGCCCAAGGTGGTTGACGTTTGCGTAAGTTCTAAAAATTTCTCGTTGGACCTAAGACACCATTTTTTACGGGGGATGGATTGACCCGTGACGACTATCAGTTGTTCGCGTCCGATCTTACATCGAGCAATTTGACGTTTCAGCGCTGTTTGAAAAGAGTTGAGATCCCCTTCTGGTAGGAGATGAGGCAGCTCATCCGGATGGATTAAGACAAGTGGGGAGGGACTGGCTAAAGCAACTGAGCTCAGTAAGCTAACTAAGCTAACTGAACTAACTGAACTCAATACAAGGGAAATTAAACGTATCTGTGAAACGAACGTTTTAAACATGGCTCAAGAGATAAGCCCGTTTTCTTCCAAAGTGCAATATAGGTCCTGATAATTCTAAGGATTTGCTGGATCTAATTCTTCTGTTGCTTCTTCGTCTGCTTCATCGTCCGAATTACTGCAGCCTTCCTCATTTCGAGGACTGTTCGGAGAGTTCACTTTTTGAACGCAAGCTTCTTCATCCGATGGGCTAAAAGCTCCGCTCAAGATTGCAGGCGTGACCCAAAGGAGAGTCACCGCAAACAGAATGATCATGCAAATACACCTTACTTTTCAGCAGAATAAAATCGAGTTGCTAAGTAAGATGCTAAAGCATTTTTAATTAAATCGCCTGGTAAAAATGGAAGGAGGCCTGAAACAAGGAGTGCTTCTTTTGGAATAAAGAAGCTTAATCCTAAGAGTCCGAAAGTAAATACGGCTGCACTTCCTGCTGTGGCGCTCAGCCATGCTGTCCAAAATCGCTTTGCCATTCCACGATCGGCTAGAGCCC
>DBAE01000081.1 GCA_002291495.1 Bacteriovoracaceae bacterium UBA1018
GATCGTACGACCACCTATGGTTTACGGTCCCAAGGACAAAGCTACATTTGTATTTGTTCAAACAGTAGCGCGCAATTTGATGCCAGTCATTCCAGGATCGGGCCCAGATAGGCAAAAGCATTACAGTGTGATCCACGTGCGAGACTTAGTTCGCGGAATCGTTCAAGCAGGTGTGCAGAAAAATCTTCGAACCGGAGAGATATTTTATCTGACTGGAGATGAAGATGTGACTTACGAGGGATTGATGACAGCGATAGCTGATCGCTTGAACCGAGATCCACTTAAAATCAAAATCCCTATTGGTGGGATGAAGGTGGCCGCACTTACACTTTCATTTGTTGGAAAGTTTATAAAGAAAACATTTCCGCTGAACCGTGACAAATACAATGAAATGGTGCCAGACTACTGGCTCTGCTCGAATGAAAAAGCAAAAAAAATGCTGGGCTTCGTACCCCAATACGATTTTAAAACCGGAATTGCCNNCGATTGATTGGTATCAACGTCAACGTTGGATCTAGGAGATCTGAAAATGTATCTGAAGAAAAAGTCCTATCAATGGCCTTTGGTTTTTGCGCTATTTTCAGTCGCTCTGGTGCAAACGTCTTGTACGACCAGTAAGAAAAAAGATCTCAGCCCAGCCGAAGAGGCCACATCGGAAGTATTAAAAGGCGAGGCCGACCTAAGTAACCTGGGCATCAAACTCAATGTTGTTCAGAAATCATTGCCTAACGGTTTGACCATCCTCATGGTCGAAGATCATACCGTGCCAGTAATCTCTTATCAGACTTGGTTTAAGGTTGGCTCAGCAGATGAGAAGCCAGGGTATACAGGGCTTGCGCATCTTTTTGAACATTTGATGTTTAAAGGCACCGAAAAGTACGGACCTAAAGAATTTTTGCAGCAGCTTGAAGCGAAAGGTGCTGCCGTCAACGCGTACACCACTCGTGACTACACCGTCTATCATGAGACTTTTATTCCAGCTCTCCTTGAAAAAGTGATGGATATGGAGTCGGACCGTCTCGTCAATCTCAAGCTTGACGAAGATGTGCTGAAGACTGAACGTCAAGTTGTCTTTGAAGAGCGCCGTCTACGGACCGATAACTCTCCCGCAGGAAAAATGCAGGAAGCGCTCTGGGCTCTCGCCTATACCAGGCATCCCTATCACTGGCCGGTGATTGGGTATCCTGAGGATCTCATGCGAGCGGATGTGCCTAAGTTAAAAGAATTTTTCAAAACACATTATCAACCTGGCAATGCCACGTTAGTGATTGTGGGAGACTTTGATTCAAATCACACTCTGCAACTCATTAAAAAGTATTATGGCAACATCCCTGGCAGAAAACCGCCAGCACGTGACATCGAAGAAGAGCCAGAGCAAAATGAAGAACGCCGACTCACTTTGTATGATCAAGTGGCGAGTGAACGTTTGGCCATTGGTTATCACGCAACTGCCGCGTCGAACGATGATTCATATGCGCTTGATGTGTTAGCAAATGTCCTCTTTGCAGGGACGAATTCGAGAGCTTATCAAAAACTTGTCGAAGAAATGCAGATCGCTGGGGGAGTATCTGGGATCGCTTATACACCCACTTTTCCGGGCTTATTTATGATTAATGCTTCTATGCGAGGGAATATTCCGGCTACCGAAGCCGAAGCTCAACTTGATCTACTCATACGTAATGTTCAAGAAAAAGAAGTCACTCCGCAAGAGATCCAAATCGCTGTACGTCAGCTTACTGTTCAGTTGGTGGATAGCGTGCGAACCTCTCACGGTTTAGGGACTCTTCTTGGCACCGTGATGATGGTGTTTGGAGATCCGGATCGATTTACAAGTGATTTGTCCAAGTACCTAGCCGTTACCCCGAGCGATATTAAGAGAGTTGCTAACAAATATCTGATTCCAAACAATCGCTCAGTGGTGACGCTCAAACCAGTTGCAGCAAAAGGAGCAAGCCAATGAATAAAATTCTAAGTCGCTTCATTGTCTTATCTCTTTCTGTTCAGTCGAGCTTAATTGGGATCAGCGGTCAGGCGAGTGCGGCTGAAAAGTCAGCGGACAAAACAGCAGAAAAAACGACACTAAAAACAACGGAAAAAGCTTCTGTCCCGGTAAGTGCCGTTGCAGCTGCAAGTCACTTTAAACTGCCTGTTCCTGAGATCGAAACTCTTCCCAACGGATTACAAGTTGTCTGGTTTGTAAATGATAGCTTACCTGTTGTCGACTTTGCTCTTTTGGTCAAGTCTGGCAGTCGAGACGATCCAAAAGGCAAGTCAGGGACCGCGGAGTTTGTCGCGGAGTTACTCGATCGAGGAGCTGGCGGACTGACATCTCAGCAGATTGCGTTAGCGACAGAAGGGTTAGGGGCCACTCGGTATGGTTCCGCTGATGATGATCTCTTTAGTATTGGAGTTCATGGTTTAGCGCCTGACGCCGCACCTTTGTTAGATGTTCTCACTAAGATGGTCATGCTGCCTGAGTTTCCACAGGATCAATTTAAAAAAGCTCAGCTCGAGATCACGGAACGTTGGAGTCATATTGGCGACTCCGTCGAAACGCTTGCGTCGATGGCGCTGCAAAGATTGAGTACCGCAGGTACAACCTACTCACGCGGTGGTATGATCTCTCTCAAAGAATTTAAGAAGATCAAAAGAGAGGATCTGATCGAGTACCATCAACGGCATTTCACTCCGAAAAACTCTCTACTGATGNNATGGTCGTAGGTCGAGTCGATAAAAATTCCGTCCGCGAGCAAATCTCCAAGGGCTTTGGGACGTGGAAAGGCGATGTGCCTAAGAGGCAGTGGGTGACTGGATCGGATTCGAAGTTTACCCCTCGCAAGAACCAGATCTTGATTGTGAACCGTCCCGGAGCTACTCAAGCACAAGTTCGGTTCGGCATGAAAATACCTCCCATCCATTGGCCACAACGTTATGCGCTTGCTGTAGGTAATGCGCTCTTGGGTGAATATTTTAATAGTCGACTCAATGCTGTGCTTCGAGACCAGATGGGGCTGACTTATTCGATCGGAAGCTCGATCTCTTACAGCCAAGATCTGGCGCGTCTTGCGATCGGTTCGGCTACCGAGACCCAGCACGTCGGAAAACTCGTCAAGAAGACTGTAGATATTTTGAAAGATCTCAAAAAAGGGACCGTGACCGCTGAAGAAGTGCAGGTCTCTAAGGACTACTTAGTGGGAGGTTTCCCGTTGAGTGTTTCGACACTCGGATCCGTAGCGTCAAGGTGGGTAGGGGGGTATCTCTACCAATTAGGACCCGATTATCTGAATGAATTTGTACCTAAGATCAGCGCCCTAGATGTGCAGGACGTCAATAAGGCCGTAAGAGAAGGCTTGAAATTAGAAGATTTGGTCATAGTCGTGGCAGGAAATGCCAAGGATATTATCAAAAGTCTGAAACAGAGCGGATTTAATAATTTTAGGCAGATCTCAGCAGAAGATTTGAAGTAAACCTCAGAAAGCGGTATGGAGTAGCCCATGAAGAAGTCTACGGCTACGCTTCTAGTGACATGTCCTGATCAAAGAGGTTTGGTTGCTGCGATTGCAAACTTTGTCGTTGAGCATGGTGGAAATATCCTCCATGCCGACCAACACAAAGACGACGACGCCAGTCTATTTTTGATGCGCGTTGAATGGGAGCTCGAAGGCTTTTCAATCCCCACTGAAGATTTTGCTTTTGCGTTTAAACCAGTCGCAGATCGCTTCAATATGAAATGGCGACTGGCCCTTTCAGAAACTAAATCAAGAACTGCGATCTTAGTTTCAAAGTATGATCATTGTTTGGCTGATCTTTTGTATCGCCATAAGTCGGGTGAGCTGAACTGCGAGATCCCGATTATCGTATCGAATCATGCTGAGTGCAAAGAGATGGCAGAAACTCATGGAATTCCGTTTCGGCTCGTTCCGGTCAATGCGACAGATAAGAGCATTTCTGAAAGAGAAATCATTGATACTCTCAAACAAGAACGGATCGATCTCGTCGTTCTTGCTCGTTACATGCAGATCTTAACTCCAGCTTTTGTGAAAGAGTTTCCGCACCGGATGATTAACATCCATCATTCTTTCTTGCCGGCCTTTTTAGGAGCTAAGCCTTATCATCGTGCGCATGAGCGAGGAGTTAAGTTGATTGGTGCCACAAGCCATTATGTCACTGAAGTTTTGGATGATGGTCCGATCATCGAGCAAGATGTCATCCGTATCTCTCACCGCGACCAAGTTGACGACCTCCTTCAAAAAGGACGAGATCTTGAAAAGATCGTTCTTTCTCGTGCGGTGAGGTGGCATCTAGAAAACCGCATCCTGGTATACGGCAACAAAACCGTCGTCTTCGGTTAAGGTAAAATGGCGCTTTTGACTTGAATACATCGTCGACAATTAAAAAAGTAATCCTCATGTACTTACCTTCGTGAACATCTTGTTCACGACTCTCCACTGGAGAGTCGGCCTTTTCGGACATCATGTCCTCAAAGTGTACATTCCGGTTTCTTTTTTAATTGCTCCTCGTCTCAAGTCAAAATCGCCTATTTTACTCTTAGGATGTGGTCTCGTTTAACTCTTATGACAGAATCAGGGCAGAGTTAGAGCAGTGAAGATCCTTGTCCAAAGAGTTAAATAGCTGATTTTGGTTTTAGACGAGGAGAGTTGGGAAAAATAACCGGAGCATACGTGAAAGTATGTGAGGATTATTTTTCAAAACACGACAAAGTATAAAACCAAAAGCAGCATTTAACGTGATTAGACGCCGGCGCCTAGGTCGGCACTCCTCTTCTCCACCCTCGACTCGCCTTCGAAAAATGCACCAAACCCAATGCTCAATGATGGGGCAGTGATGTTTCCGATGACTCGGCCAGTGGTGGAGAGCACAACTTTCGATTTAGCTTCGATATTGCCTTGAACAAATCCATCGATAATCAATGTGTCAGCATGGATATCGCCTTCGACGTAGGCAGTTTCGCTTAGGATTAAGGTGCTGCCTTCTTTAGCAAAGATCTCACCTTTGAGTTCACCATGAACACGAGAGACGTGATCGAAATAGATCTTGCCTTCAAGTCGAGTACCTTCTGCGATGACGTTAATGCTGCTTTCTTGAATCATAGGAAAATCCTCTTGTGATGATTACTGAGTTTTAGTTGTATCCGTTGCAGGCGGCGCGGGTGGCGATGTATCTGCAGAAGTGCCAGTTGTTGGAGCAGCGGACTCCGTTAGGCCACTGGTTTCAGTTTCTGAGGCTTTTGCCTTAGGTTTCTTCACCGCAGGTCCTTTTTCAGGAATAATGCGTTCCGTGAAGATCACTCTCTTCGCATTATCGACGATGATGACTTGGATCTCTTGGATCTGTTCGCGAGTTTTGAGTTGGTCAAAGTTCGCGTTCACTTCGCGGTAACGACTCACGGAAAAGTATTCGCCTGCTTCAGGCTTAATCAGTGTTTCAGCTCCGGAGAGATGAAGCACGCCATCTGGGTAAGATAGGATGGTTTCAGGTCCACGAGCTAACAAGATGATATGACCTTGTTGATTGCCGCCATCGTCCCTGGTGTATTGAATAGCAAAGTTTACGTTCAGAGAGCTTCCTCTCCAGACGGCTTTAGGCTGGTGTAATTTAAAAGGAAGTGTTGCAGGATCTGGGATCGCACCTGAGTTATTTAAAGGAAGGCCTGAAAATAAAGCGCCTCTAGGAAGCAAGCCACTCAACGGGGTAACCGCTTCGGGGATTGGTGCCGCTGGAGGCTGACTGGTAGAAGGGGCCAAAGTCACGACTGGAGC
>DBAE01000252.1 GCA_002291495.1 Bacteriovoracaceae bacterium UBA1018
GTTCAAGCTTTGCTTTTTCAATGACGTAGTTTACTTTTTCCCGCAGGTCTTGGTTTCCAAAGGGTTTGATCAAATAGTGATCGACGTCGGCTTGCAGGGCTTTCTGTATTTTTAGATGTTCAATCGAAGTCTGAGACGTGATCATCAGGAACGGGGTGTTAGAAAGTTCACGATCGATCCGAATCTTTTTCAGTAATCCAATCCCTTCGAGCTTCGGCATTTNNCGTGCAATCTCAAACGAGCGCGCCTTTAAAAGTTCAAAAGCTTTTTCTCCGTCCTCTGCTTCAATCACAGGTGAAAAGCCCATGGAGTCTAAGACTTCAGCAACATTGGAGCGGACGTGGGTATCATCATCGACAATTAAGACACCACGACGAGATCGCATTTTAATTTCGTGGAGCACTTCGGCAATCTTGCTTCTCAGGGCATCGGCTCGAAAAGGTTTAATGAGATAAGCGTCAACGTCGGCTAGGCCCGCTTCTTCGATCTTTAAGTTTTNNGGCTGATCGGACTGGTAATGATAATGAAGGGAAGGTCTCGGGTGGATTCATTGCCGCGAATCGATTTTAAAAAGTCTAACCCTGAAACACCTGGCATTTGCCAATCCGAAATCACAAAGCCAATAGGTTGAGTACGCATCATCTCAACTGCATCGCGGACACATCCCACTGAAAAAATCTGAGTGTAACCGAAAGATTCGAGATACTCGCGTACGGTTTGTCTCACGGCAGCGTCGTCATCAACCACTAAAATTGCGATATCTAAGTTAAGAGGGGGAGCCATGCTCGGACGATCTGGCATCGGCATCTTCATGAGACATCTCCCTTAGGAATAACTAGAGTGAAGGTCGTTCCTTGCCCTAGCGCTGTTTGTACTGAGAGAGAGCCATTATGTTTTTCAGCGATCTCTTTTGATATCGACAAACCAAGTCCACTGCCTTTGTCTCCTTTGGTAGTAAAGGCATACTCAAAAATATTTGGAAGGACATCAGGAGATATGCCGGTTCCAGTATCTTTCACCCATATTTGGACTTGCGTGGAAGTTTCAGAACAACCGACTTCAAGTTTGCCTCCACTGGGCATGGCGTGAATGGCGTTGATCATCAGATTGAGTAAGATTTGCTCAATTTCACCTGCATTGCTGAAAACTGTTCCAGTCGTGCTACGGCGGTCTATCCACTCGACAGAGCTTTTTTTCATCTCGTGTCCGAGGAGTCCAATGGTCTGCTCAATGGCTAAAGAGGGCAGTAGCTCTTTCTTTTCTGGAGTCGTTTTAGAGAAAGAGCGCAGATTTTTTACGATGAGAGATCCTCTCTCGGCTGCCTGCAAAATTGTCGTCAATTTGTCTTTGAGTTTGGCTGGATCTTTTTCCGTAAGGGCCAGATCAGCCTTACCCAAGATCGCTTGTAAAATGTTTCCAAACTCATGCCCAATCGCACGCGCTACTTGTCCGATAGCCGCCATACGTTCAGATCGAATCAGCTGTTCACGAGTTTGCTCTAGATTTCGTTTTCGATTCCAAGCTGCAATCATCTGGCGAGCTTTTTGGATAATCTCGGCTTGTGTAAAAGGCTTATTGAGATAATCCCATTGGTCCTTAAATCGTTCACCAAATAGAGCATCCATGTCGTCTACGTCTCGGTCATGATAGGCAGTGACCACGGTACAATGAAGATCTGGGTCGATCTTCCAAAGCTCTTGAATGGTCTGAAGGCCGTCTATACCGCCTTCCATCTTGACATCGAAAAATCCACCCGCGATGCGTTCACCTTTTTCAAACTGAGACTTGAAGATAGCTATTGCTTCGGCACCACTGTGGGCTTTGAAGATTTGATAGTTTTGAGTCTTTGAGCTCGAAACCTTATTGGCTGATCTAGATGATCGTTTAACAGTGATCTCTTCAGGAGATAAAAAATCGACATAGGCCTGCACGATATCTTTTTCGTCGTCTACGATGAGGAGTCGTTGGTTATTTTCAGCCATGGGTCTTCTCAGGTAGTGTGATTCGGAAAGTGGTTTCGATGCCCGCTTCGCTTTTTAAGATGGCGATGTCTCCGCCCATGCCACGCAAGAGGCGACGACAGATGGAGAGGCCAAGCCCAGTGCCGTCTTCTACTGATTTGGTAGTAAAGTTAGGTTCAAACACCTTTTCAAAGTTCTCCGCCTTAATCCCTGGCCCATTGTCTGATAAGTCAATCCAGACTTGATCTGATTCTACTCTGGTTTTAATCCAGATGCGACCCCCCGCAGATGGAGTTTGCCCTTTGGCCGCGGNNAGTGCTTGCATCGAATTGCGTAAAAGATTGCTAAAGATCTGAAGTAACTCATCCGGATCGCCTATGACGACCGGATTACTTGGATCAGCCTCTGATGAAGTTTTAATGCCGTGTTTGGCAAGGAGGTCGTTCATTGTCGCTAAGGCTTCTTGGATAAATGCTGTGAGCTCGATCTTGGTTCGACTGCCTGAGATTCGGGTGAGTTGGCGCATTCCGTTGACGATCTTGCTGATCCGCCCCGCTTCTCGGAATAAAAACTCGAGGTCGCTTTGAAGAGTGTCAGTCCTGCTTTTCATGTCTTTGGCGATGGCTTGAAGATTAGATAAGTCTTCTTCGACGAGTTTTTTGCCGGCTTGCGCGCGGCTCTCTGAGGCAAGTTCTTTAAACAAGCCGTCTGTCCCTTGATCCTTCAGGGTGGTTGCCCAGCCTAGGCTGATCTCCTCAAGGAGCTGGTTATCTTCTTTCGTTTGCTTCAGCAGTTGGTTCTGCAACTTTTCCAGACGAGAGCTGATATTGGTAAGAGGATTGAGGACCTCGTGGGCCGCGCGACCTGCGATCTCGCCTACGCTTGCAAGACGGGTGGTGCGAACGAGGGCTTCTTGAGCTTCTTTGATGGCGATGTTTTGCGCTTCGAGCTTTTCAGTACGCTCAATCACTTTCTTTTCGAGGTCTCGGCTATACTCCTCGATTTGTTGCCTGGAAGAACGAAGTCCAGTGGTCATGAGGTTAAACGACTGAGCAAGTAACGCCAGTTCATCTCCTGAGGAGATAGGGACCTTCAGATTAAAATCGCCACGAGCAATCTTTCGAGTTGCTTCGACCATACGTTGTATGGGTTCGGTAAGCGTATGAGAAAAGATGAGTGCGATCAGAAATGCAGCGGTCACCACGATTAAAGCGTACAAAATAGATTTTTGTAGAAGTAAGCGAGCAGCAGCAAAAGCCTCTTCGAGTTCGATCTTCGTACCGACTATGATCTCCCCTTGAGCAAGTTTGTAGAAGGCGCCCAAGAAAGATCGATCGTTTTCATTAAAACGTTTTACTTCAGATCGAACCTTAGAGCGTTGAGCAGATTGCACGAGAGGGTCATCTCGAAGAACTTGGTTACTGAGGAGGCTCTTTCCGGTGGAGTCCACTAGAAATGCTTGTGTCACCCCAGTTTGTGAAAAGTTTCTGATGAGCGAATCGAGTTTTACTTCCCCGACCAGGTAGGAAGGCATCTTACTGTCGATTCGATAGGCGATAGTCATCAGCGGGGGATGATCTTCGCCTTTAAGTGTTACATTCTTAATCCAAAGCTTTGGACTTTCTCCCTTTTCAAAAGGAAGAGGATGCTCTTGACGAACTAAGTCCAAATACGATCCGTCTTTATGAAATTCTTTGAGGCGTTCAGGCCAAATACCCAATTGATTGGATTTCCACTGACCGTCACTGGATTGACGATAATCAGTGATTCGCACAAAATCTGCGTCTTCAGTGGCAATTGATGAGATCATCTCTGGGTGATGAGAGAGAAGTTCAAGTTTGTCAGTGATTCGAGCAAGCTTAGACTCTGCTTCAGCACCTAGCGTTTTGACTTGGGTTTGGTTGAGCTCATAGATGAGCAAAATCTTATCTTCGTAGAAGATCCTAGAGGCCAGATAGAGATATAGGGCGACGGCAGCGATAACGACCACGCTTAAGACTGCTAAAATCTTAGATCGAATTGAAATATGTAAACGTATCGCCATAATAAAGTAGGGGACTAGAATTAGTATGGCACAACCCGCGATCACTGCAATTACGCATTCCAGCCGACTCCGATTGTGGGTCCCGGCTGCGATTTGCCTGATTGCTCTAGCACTAGAGTTGTTTTTTCTCTTTCGAGGGATTGAAGCATCTCGTGGTCTNNGTCTTAGTCAGCGCGGCCGTACGGCAAAAGTCGCTCAACTTCTTAGCCAGAAAAATCAGGTTCGTCACAAATTTGGCGGTACTCTGATCTGGGACTTTTTAGCCAGTGGAGACGATGTATTTCAAGGCGATGCGATTGCGACGATGGAGCAAGCCGAAGCCATTGTAAAATTGGCCGACGAATCTATATTGGTGATTGAGCCAGATAGCTTGGTTGTTTTTGAGACGACCCCTGCTCGAGATCAGGACTCTCGTGATCGGCCCATCGTGGCTCAAATCATTCGCGGGTCGGTTACTCGCAAAAACTCCGGAAAAACGCCTTTGCTCCTCAAGTTATCTGATGCCGAAAACGCTCCTCTACATCGGTTTGAAGATATTTCTGGAAACTCGATCTTTCGTGTGGCGGTCCAGGCTTACGGGATCGAAGTCATTGTAGAGAGTGGGTCCGTGCAGATGGATCAACACCCTGCTCTCCAAGCTGGTCAAAGAAAGGAGCTGAATTTAGAAGAAAAACTTCCCGCTCCACAGCTCAAGCGGCCAAAGATCGAAATTAAGAGAGAGGATGAACCATCAGGAGCGTATCACAGGCTGTTAGAGAGCCTCTCTCGATTGGCAATGCGCTTATTGACCAGCTCGGCTTTTGCCTCCGAATCGTCTGAAGCGAAGATCTCGGTCGAGTTTCAGTGGGAAATGCTCAAGGATGCTGCTGCTTATCAGATCCAGATCGCTGAAGATGCCCTATTTAAGAAAATATTAATTGAGACACGGGTAACGGACGCCAAATATGTTTTTTCAGCAACGGCTTCAAGTGTTCCAGAAGTTTTATACTTTCGTGTGGCTGGGTTTGACCATAAAGGTAGAGTTGGCAATTTTAGCGCGGTTGAGAAGATCGAGATCCGCCAACAAGAAAAAGTATCTGCACTCGCAGAGCCTTCGCCACTTCCCTTGGTTGTTCCTTCTCCCAAACCAAAAACATCGCCCATGCCCGCGCCGACACTAAAACCGATCCCAACTCCAGCCCCATCTTTATCTCCGACTCCGCGCCCTTCGCCCACGCCGGATGTTTATGTGCCCAAAGTATTTCACGCTGGACTCAGCCTAGGAGCACTTTTCCATTACCGAAGTCTCACTGGAGATCATCCTCCGGAAAAAAGCTCTGCCTCGGGCGTAGTTCCGGCAAGGCTTCGGGCTGAGCTTCAGGAGGAGACCTTAGAGTTAAGTATGGGCGCATCTTACCTGATGGAAAAACTGACAGTCACAGGATTAAGTCGAGATCAAAGTGTGTCGGTGCCATTATTCCGTGCTTGGATTGCTCGTAAGCGCTGGGGACTCTATGTCACCAATCGAAATGAAATAACCTTTAAGACTCCCGGTTTAAAATCGGCTATCAAGCCTCTCATCGGAGCGATCTATCAAAGCGCGTGGATTAAGAATGATCAACTGATCCGCTCGGCCGAGCACCGCCTTCAAGTAGCAGCAGTCGCGATTGGAACTTTGGGTTTAGACCTCACATGGAACGCACGAGTTCCGGTTGGAAAATTTTTCGTGGGGACAGAAGCACAACTTCGAGTGATGAATGTGGAAAGATCCGTAGGAGCAGCGCTGGAGGTTGGATATGGTTTTTAAGCGAAGCCTAGCGATTGTAGTACTCCCGCTCTTTCTCTGTTTTTGCGGCAAAGACGACCAAGGCGGGCTGAGTATTACAGAAGACTTCAGTTCCTTGAGTTATTTTGATCCTCAAAATAGCACGGGCGTCTGGAACACAGCAGATCGCGCCGCACGAGCGGGCGTAAGCGCTGATGGCGATAGCACACGAAGTATTACTTTTGGTGACGGCAGTGATGGTGAAGTGGTTACCTCGAATGGATTCACATTCGATACGACTAAGCCTGGAGGTTATCAGTTTACAAAACTCGTGATTACGGGCGGATCTGTCGTGGTCCAGGGCAATCAACCGTTGATCATCAAGTCACTTGGCGAAGTCCAAATTACTCCGACGATCGACATCAGTGGAGAACATGGCGCTGACGGAGTGGTCGTTGCAGATCCTACAACATCTTTGGGTGGAAATGGGGGATCAGGCAAGGCAGGAGGAGGACAAGGCGGAAACGGTGGGGCAGCTGTACCGGGACCTCCCTTATCGGACCTGAAGGGGTTGGATGGAATTAAGTACGACGGAAACGCTGATCCTATTGGTGGAAACGGTGAAAACTCGTCCAGTGTTGCAAACGCTTCGGTTCCAAATATTGGAAATGCCAGACCGAGTGGAAATTTTGATCAGACTATAGTGGATGGTGGATTTATCGGAGCCAGCGGAGGCGGGGGTGGTGGTGGTCACTACACCTCTGGCGATGCAAATCACGCCACCGGGGGGGCGGGTGGTGGTGGCGGAGGAGCCATTAAGATATCCGCGGTGGGCCCGGTGAGTTTGGGAACTGTTCTGGCTCGCGGTGGGAATGGTGGAACAGGAGCGNNGAGCCGCAACGACAGCTGCATGTAGTGGTGACGGTGGAGGCGGCGGTGGAGGCGCAGTTTGGCTTCAAAGTGCGACTTCAGTTTCGACCGCTTCGGATCCTGATATTGCTGAAGGCCTCGGTGGAGTCGGAGCAACAGGTTTGGCCACTCCCTGCGGAGCACCACCGGACGGATGGCAGGGGCGACGCCGAGCTGATGCACCACCATCTTTGCGACCTACATGGGGAGCTCCAGCAACTTTTTACGATACGACTCTCGCTGTGGCCGGCACTTACACCATTCAAAGTAAGGCCTATGACTTACAAACATTTAATGTCAAATTTGCCGATGCACCGACGGTCGAAAGTGAGGCCAATGGCGGGACTGTGCGAGTTGAGTATGCAGGTTCGAAAGATGGCACTGACTTTGGTGATTGGTCAGAAGATATTCAGGACTTAAATAACAAATCCTATCGCTATGTCAGGTTTAAGATCACCTTGGTTTCCGGTACCACATCACCCAGGGTGACCCTATTGCGCATTCCATACGAAGAGGCAGGGGTAGGGCAGATCGATGCTAAGCTATCTGCCGGTTGTGGATCGCTGTCAGAAGTGCGTATAAAAAAACAAAACTCCTCTGTTGTCTTACTGGATTCTTCATCCGACAAACAGGGAGCTTTGTTCTGTATGATTTGGTTAGTCTTTTATGGACTGACCTATCTTCTCTTTAGATTACGACTATCTAAGGCTTAGTTAAAAATCCTAGACGATTGGACGTAAAGGAGTTTCCAACTGAGTCACGTCCAGCAAACCGATAATAGTAAGCAGTGTCCGGACTAAGATTATTCAACGTCACTGAGTGCTGAGTTTTATAAATAAAGTCTTCGGCTACTACGTTGGACGTCGCAGTTGTTGGGCCCCAGAGCAGCTTCGTAGTCGAAGGCTCGCTCGTAGTCCAAGTGATAGTGACTGAGTTTGTTGTCGATACAGCGTTACCGTTAATTGCGGATGGCGCCGACAAGTCGATCGTCCAGGCATAAGAGGCACCTAGTTCATCCGTGCGTCCGTCCAGGTCTGTTGCCCACACGCGAAGGTCATGACTTCCTTCACCAAGTCCTGTGTAACTCACAGGTGAAGTACACGGAACTCGAGTCGCTCCGTCCAAGCTGCACTGATAAGTTACAACCTGATAGTTGGATCTGAATGTTGCGCTAAACGCAGTTTGGTTGGTTCGAATCGATGCAGGACTTGTGGTCGTGATAAAAGTTCGAACTGGATCCGGTTCCTTACAAGGATTGGAGGTAATGGATCGCGGTAGTGCATAGTTTTCTTGTGTAAGAACTTTCCATCCACGTGCAGTGAGTTCATCAAACTTGGCTGTAGGCACTGAAGGTACCTTTGTATAATCAAAAAAGTAATTGTTACCGCTTTTTCCGCAAAGGGGATCATTTGGCTGAAAGTTAGGATCATTTTCTGGCCATGGTCTCCAGAGCACAGTCATCGCAATGTGATAGCGAGGACCTTGGTAGTACTTAATATGGGTAGGAATAGATGAATTGAGATCCATTCTAATAGGTTTGGTCGCACAACCCATTCTGGTCGAATGAGTGCCATCGTTATTAACGATAGTTTCAAACTCTGAGCCTGTTTTCACGTCAAGTAATGCTCCATCGTCGGATAAGATAGCCAACTGATATTGGCCGACTTGATCGTCGGGGCCCAATCTTAGTTCGGTGTCCATTTGGATACCAAAGTATTCGTAGAGCTCTTCACCTTTATGATTTTTCAAAACTTGACCGGACTGAGTAACGAAACCCAAATCAAAGGAACGGGTTTTTACAAAGATGTCATTTAAAAATAGAGTGGCATCTAGCTTTACGCCGTAGTCTGAGTACTCTTGAGCGGTCGAAAAGCGAGGCATATCATCTGTTAAATAAGTAATTTGTCCTACGATACCTAGGTCTAGGTTCGCGCCTACGCGATTTGGGTTATTGGCAAAAGGATCACAAATGGTTTTGTTGGGGTCAGCGCCGTTCTCGGATGCAGGTGTATCCACAACAGCAATAGTATCGTTGAGTGCGACGATCTCCGAAGAAGGAGGTTCGCAACCCATCATCGCTACGGCAGTCAGGCCTAGCGCGATCTTCACTTTCTGTTGAGTTATATGCAGTCTTATATTTTTCATATTGCTTCTAAACTCCCCGTAAACGTTCCCCAATACTTCAATGATACATGAATATTTACGCTGTGCGTTAATTTTATTTGTTCGTCTTAACAATTGGGGGTAGTTGCTAACGTGCTGAAAAGACCGGTAAAAAGGCTTCCTAGATGTGACGATTTCGCGATCGCCTCAACTTGATCAGTATAAAATTAACAATTGGAGCAGAAAAATTCCGATGTGATTTTCATTCGTCAAGAATTTTACTCCGCCAAAAAATTAGCGAATGGGGTGCTATTTATACATATTTACTGTTTATAAATTTGTATCTGAAGTTTGTTTCTAAAGATTGTTTGCAAAGAATTTTGAGTTCGAACACAATAGTACATCAGAAATGGGGGACGGGGTTTATGGATGAATCTCGCAAAAAGCTCACAGAAGAGTGTAAAAAGCGATTATTGAAAATTAAGCAAGAACGACTCAACGGAATGAAAACGTTGCAGTCATCTCTATCTCACGAAATGACGGGTGAT
Source organism: Bacteriovoracaceae bacterium UBA1018 (assembly GCA_002291495.1). Classification (GTDB taxonomy): domain Bacteria; phylum Bdellovibrionota; class UBA1018; order UBA1018; family UBA1018; genus UBA1018. Next base: position 9,310 of record DBAE01000252.1, read on the forward strand.
GAAGCAGACATGGCTCAGGCCTTGAGCGATCAACACACCGCCATTACGCAGCGCGAGCGATTGATTTCTGATCTTTATGAGATCGATCAAGCCTTGCAACGTATTGAGAATGAATCTTACGGTATCTGTGAAGAAACCGAAGAACCGATTGAAGCTGAGAGACTGAGAGCAGTCCCATGGACTCGTCTAAGTCTTGCAGGTGCAGAGATCCGAGAACGGATGAAAAAGCGCTTTGCCTAAGACGACTGCTACCCGATTTCGAATTTTAAGTATTACCGAAGTTACTGATCACGATCCATTTGGAATCGAATGTGTAGTTGTCCCTAAAGCAAGGCTTGATGCGCCGGTTGAAAAGTTGAGTTCATACCCGTCGCGTTGGCATTTAGAAACGCTCTCGCAATACAAAGAGAAAAAGGCTCGGATAGCAGGGGACTCATCGCTTATCAACTCCTGTGTACGGGTCAATCTCAGTACCGGTGCTCACAGCACTTTCTTTTTTGTCGATCCCGACTGTAGTACTTTTCAGCTGCATCAGGACCTTCGAAAAAACTTTTTAGATGTATTTGACGGAGCTCTGCTTCCACAAACTTCGCGTATTAGATTTGATCTGAGAAGCTTAGATCAAAATCAAACGGATCGAATTCTTCTGGCTCTTAGTGTCTTGTCTCTTGTTTCGACTTGGAAGCCCGAGTCCTTTGGGAAAAAACGCCGGAAAGATCTAAAAGGTTCGACTCGATCGAAAAATACCCCGATACCTATCGAAGTAGTACTTCCAGTAAACTTCCCGGCAGACATTGCAAAAAATCTGATCCTTCGCGGCCAGTGTATTGCCCAAGCAAATAATCTGGTGCGCACACTCGCTGTTCGACCAGCTAATGATCTTAACCCAGAACGGTACCGCAATACGATTCAAAGCTATTGTCGGCAAAACGGTTTAAAGTATCAGTTTTTGGATCTCCCCGCCCTCAGACGGCTCAATGCGGGAGCTTTTCTTGCTGTGACTCGAGCTGACGAGAAAGCCAAATCCGGTATTGCTTGTGTCACTTATACACCTAAGTCGAAATCCAAATCTAAAACTAAGAAACTGTTATCGATCTCTTTAGTCGGCAAAGGCATTTGTTTCGACACGGGAGGGTACAACGTTAAAACGGGTGGATACATGCTAGGAATGCACGGAGACATGACAGGTTCTGCTCTCGCACTCGCATTGACTGGAATGTTTGCTCAACTCAACGTTGATTTTNNAATTTAATTTCTCCTACCGCCTATAAACCTAATGAAGTTGTTGAAGCGATGGATGGTACAGCAATCGAGGTTGTGGATACCGATGCTGAAGGCAGAATGATCCTAGCAGATACTTTGGCCTATGCCTCACGCCAAAAACCAGATCTCATGATCGATTTTGCGACATTAACGGGGGCAGCGATCCGCTCTCTCGACACCCGCAGAAGCGCAGTCTTTTCTAATCGATCGGATCTTGCTGATCTTGCGGTTCGTGCCGGGGATCTGTGTGGTGAGAGGACATGGAGTTTTCCAATTGGGCAAGATTATCGCGAAGAGTTGAATTCGAAGATCGCAGATATTGTTCAGTGCGCTCCGGGAAATAATGCAGACCAAATCTACGCTGCGACTTTTCTGTCTGAATTTGTCGCAAAAGATATCCCTTGGGTCCATTTGGATCTAGTAGCTGCTGAAAATAAGGGCGGGTTGGGTCTAGTGAGTACCGACACGTCTGGATTTGGTGTCTTGTGGGCCGAGCAGCTGATTCGTCTCGTTTTCAATCGAAGCCCCTAAGCGTGCCTTAGACGGCTGACGAGGAAGCTCAATCGTAAATGTGGCTCCTTGATCGAGCTCGCTTTCAGCGAAAATTTTTCCTTCATGTGCCAACACGATTTGTTTCACAATATAAAGTCCGAGACCTAGGCCGTGGACCGCGGAGGATCGGTTAGCCCTTTCAAAGCGATCAAAGATTTTATTCAGTTTGTCTTTAGTAATTCCAGGGCCATCGTCTCTGATTTTGAAAACTGCATGATCGTGGGACCGATACACAGAGATATAAATAGGTGTGCCTGGCGCATATTTAAATGCGTTTGAAAGTAAATTGACGACGACTTGTTCAAGTCGGCCCTTATCCCAATTTCCGATAACAGACTCAGAGTCGATAATAGTCACTGAGCATCTAGATTGACTCAATTCAAGCGAGTACCGTTGGCAAACTTCACGGACAAGCGCAAGAAGGTCAAAGTCTCGATAGCAAAGGGCCAGTTGTCCCGAATCTATTTTTGAAACATCGAGAAGTTCACCCACTAATGAGGCTAGGCGGTGGACTTGTTTTTTTGAGATTTCGAGTATTTTTTGGGCTTTTTCTTGATCCAAGATTCCAAGTTGGATTAGTTCAATCTGCATTTGTAATGAAGTAAGAGGCGTCTTAAGCTCATGGGACGCTATTGATAAAAACTCGTCTCGCACAGTAACAGAGTCCACTGCCTTACGGTAGACCCGAGCTTTTTCGACTGCGATGCCAGCTCTTCTTCCTAACTCTTCGATCATTCGACGATCGAGTTCGTCGTACTTTCTCCAGGTCTGAGACGAAACAAAACTGATTGATCCAAGTACTCTTCCATGGAAAATGATTGGAGCGATGACTGCAGAGTAAGCACCAATACTTCTTAGCAGCTCCGCATGCTCGTCATTTTGAGTAGCGTCACGGATCATCTCATCAGTAATGTCCCGAAAGAGCTGAGATTTTCCGCTTTTCGTGACGTACTTTGGACCCAGCTCACAATCAACAAAAGTAGGGTAACGTGTATTCATCTCGTAGGCGAGACGTGCTTTGGAGGGATCTACGTGAGCAAAAACGAAGTGATCATTCAGAAGGTCATCGCTGAGATCGACGTAGCACCAGTCCGCAAACCTGTGGACCGCTTGACTAGCAATTGTCTGGAGTATTTCTTGAATTTCAAGGGACGAGGATAGGACTGCACCCACTCCGGAAAGAAACGTTTCAAAATCCTCGGCGCGTTTTTGAGAGTCAATATTCGTGGCGGTAGCAATCCTTTTCTTCACTTTGGAAACACCAGCCTGAGCAAAATCAACGGCTCGACAAAGGTGCCAATGATAGGTGCCTTCTCGTGATCGAATTCGAAACTGGGCCTCAAAGGGCGTACCATGTCGAGTGGTTGCGTTGACTGATGCGTGTATCGTCTGAATATCATCTGGGTAGATCACCGAACTCAGATCGCTACTTTGGATTTGATAGGGTGTGAGATTCAATCCGGTATATTCATACCAGCGCTGGTTGAAGAAACTGATCGTGCCGTCTTCATCAAATACGAACACAATTTGTGGGATTGCATCTGCGATTTGTCGAAAATACGAGTTTCCGACCGACTTGGCCGCTTGAGACCGTGAAATAGTCTTACTGAAATATCGCCATGTGAATAATCGCTTCAGAATTTCCACGCCTTTCGCATACCACTGATTTTGGGCAATGGGGGAAATTCTAGAAATTTCCGTAACATATTGCGATTTGCACGGTTTGGGTTCGTCGTCTGGCTTCGGCGCGAGGTCACGTAGTTGACGTCCTCTCTGAATCATGCGAACTCTTTCGAACACGGGCAGGGAGGGATGATGCTTAATATACGGGTGCAAAAAACTTCAAATCCTAAGGCTAAGCCGGCCGCAGGCAAACTAGGTTTTGGTCAATACTTTAGCGATCATATGTTCGTCGTGGATTACCTCCCTGAGCAAGGTTGGGTCGATCCCCGCATCGTACCCTATGGACCTCTTTCTCTGGATCCAGCAGCGTCAGTTCTTCACTACGGGCAAGCCATGTTTGAAGGAATGAAAGCCTTCTGTGGGGTGGATCAAAAGATGCGGCTTTTCCGACCCGACTTTCATTGTGGTCGCTTGGCTCGAGGGGCTCCTCGTATCTGTATGCCACCTGTGCCTCAAGAGATTATGATGCAAGGCATTGAGGCTCTGATCCGCGTGGATCAAGACTGGTCACCTCAAGCCGTAGGATCTTCTCTCTATCTTAGGCCAACTCTGATCGGTACTGAGGCCTTCTTGGGCGTGCGGGCTTCACAGAAGTACGTATTTTTTATCATTATGTCCCCGGTGGACTCCTACTACGCAGAAGGAGTGAGTCCGGTTCGTATCCATGTAGAAGATAAGTTGATTCGCGCAGCTCCAGGCGGACTTGGCGATGTAAAAGCCGGCGCTAACTATGCTGCGAGTATCTTGGCTTCAACTGAAGCGAAAAAATCCGGTTTTGCTCAGGTCCTGTGGCTGGATGCAGTTGAGAGAAAATACATCGAAGAAGTCGGTACAATGAACGTATTCTTTGCGCTTGGCGAAAAGATTAAACCGACAATTGTAACTCCGCCTTTGGCTGGTACCATTTTAGATGGAGCAACGCGCAGTTCGACCATTCAGGTGCTTCGAGACCTGGGATATACGGTCGAAGAGAGAAAGCTCAGCATGGATGAAGTAGTTGCTCATCACCAAAAGGGAACATTGCGCGAGGCGTTTGGTACTGGGACGGCTGCCGTGATCTCGCCAGTCGGGGAGCTTCATTTTAAAGGTGAAAAAATCACGATCAACGGATTTAAGCCAGGTGACCTAGCTCAGAAACTTTATGAAGAAATCACCTCGATTCAGTATGGCAAAAAGAGTGATCGATTCGGTTGGACTAAGGAAGTAGCACTAGACTAGCGTGCGGTAATTCTGTAAAAAAAACGCATGGTCACCGCAAAAATTGAAGCATCTGAGAATCATTGCGAAGTAGCGGTTGTAGAAGACGATCCTGATATTCGGGAGACGCTTCGTTTTATATTGGAGACTGAAGGGTATAAAGTGTCCTCTTTTGCGAATGGACAAGAGGCACTCGATGGAATACGCGCTTCCCAAGATGTCCGTCTCATTCTACTCGATTTGATGATGCCAGTGATGAGTGGCTGGGAATTTTTGAAAGCGCGCAGGATCCGTGGAGCCCCTCTTACTCAAATTCCAGTGATTGTAGTCTCAGCCGTTGCAGATGATCTCACCTCAGAAGATGCGGTTCAGGCTTGTATCAAAAAACCTCTCGATATTGATACGCTCCTTCGTTACGTCAAACAATTTTGTCAGCCTCAGGTTGTTTAGGCGGCTGAAGAAGTAGATGAGACCGATTTTTCTTGGGATCGGTTTCGCGGTAATACAATTTGAAATGAACTTCCTTTTCCCAGGCTACTAGCTACTCGGATTTGACCTTGATGGGCTTCTACAATTTTTCGAGCCATAAATAATCCGAGTCCTAATCCGCTGAAGTCACTGGCTGAAACTGCCCGTTCGAAACGCTTAAAGATACGATCGACGTCATCAGGAGCGATTCCAATACCGTGGTCTTCAACGCTGATCATGGCTTGTTTTTCATCGACCACAAGAGAGACTTGGATCGGTTTACCTTTTCCATATCTGAGTGCATTGAGAAATATATTGCTGAAGGACTGTTCGAGTCGTCTCGTATCGCCCGAGATGGGAGCGGAAGAGATGATGTGGATCGATATTTGGGAGCCAGAGCGATCAATTGTATCCTGATTTTTGCTAATCACTTTATGAATGACAGCTTCTAAATCGACTTGATCGTTTCGATTGAGCGTCACCAGGCCGGAACCACTTTGAGAATAATCAATCATGTCATCAACCAGTGTCGCAAGGCGATCGAGCTGACGATTGGTGTTGATAATAAACTTATGGAGGTAGTTATCGATAAAGGCCTTTGCATTATCTTTGGAAAGAGCGCGGATAAAGTGCTGGGTTTGCAGCTTCATCGAAGTGATTGGTGTTCTTAACTCATGGCTGCAAATAGCGATAAGCTCTTCGCGCGAATCAACCGCCCGTTGAAGTTCTTCCACCAAAACCCGAAGACGATCTTTCTGCGCGAGAGATTCTTCTTCGGCTTGTTTCTTTTTTCTTCGTATCTGAACCTCTCGCAGTTCCCGTTCGATCGCAGGTACTAAGCGGAATAGATCATCCTTCATCACATAATCGTTGGCGCCTGCTTTCATGAGCTCAACTGCTTTGTCGGCAGGGACCGTACCAGACACGATGATGAAAGGGATGTCTAGCTCTCGCTCCTCAATTAAATTGAGGGCCCAAAGGGGGCTGAATTGTGGAACATTGAAGTCAGAAAGGATAATATCCCAAGATTCGTTTTTTAGGGCCGACTGAAAATCAGTTTGATTATCAATCATGCGATACATTACGACATGACCCGACTTTTTTAAAAATCGAACAAGAAGAACTGCGTCATCTGGATTATCTTCAATGATGAGGACTTTAAGCTCAGAGGCCATCTCTATGAAGCTTCCTTATTTTGTTCCGCTGGCGTAGTTCGTTTTCTCGGTGATCGCTCGTTGAGAAGTAACCAATACATGCCTAAGTTTCTTACGGCTTCGGTAAACTCCTTAAAATCGACCGGTTTTCTTACATAGCTGTTCGCACCCAAATTATAGCTTTCAACGACGTCTCTTTCTTCAGTCGAAGTAGTTAGGATAACTACCGGTATTGCTCGAGTGCGCTCGTCGGAACGAATCCTTCTGAGTACATCTAGCCCGCTCAGTTTAGGTAACTTTAGGTCCAATAGGATGACTTGTGGCCAGTCAAGAATGTCTCTTCCTGCGTATTGACCAGTTCCAAAAATATAGTCGATAGCCTCTGCCCCGTCTCGAGCAATAATTACTTTATTCTGAATCTGGTGCCGATTGAGAGCTCTCAAAGTCAGTGCTTCATCGTCGGGGTTATCTTCAACCAGGAGAATTGTTTTTTCTTTATCTAGAGTCACTTTATTTTTCCTTTATGCGGCTGCTTGAATGTTTGATGATTGACCGAGATGAAAATAAAAAACTGCACCTTTATCGGGCGAGGCCTCGGCCCAGACGTCTCCTCCATGCCGCCTCATGATTCGTCGTACAGTCGCTAGCCCGATGCCAGTTCCTGTAAAGTCATTTGGACTATGTAGTCGCTGGAATGCCCCAAAGAGCTTGTCAACATATGCCATATCAAATCCCGCGCCATTATCTGTGACGTAGTAGGTCCAGGTTCCATTCATTTCTTTTTGACCAAACTCAATTCGAGCATTCTGCTTTTTTGAAGTAAATTTCCAAGCATTCGATAGTAAATTTTCGAGAGCGGCGTAAAGCAGCCCTGAATCCGCATGAGCAGTCAGTCCCGGTTCAATATGTACCTCGACGTTCCGTGTAGGATCTCGCAGACGTAAATCTTCGATGATTTGAAGAGCAAGCGACGATAGGTCGACTGAGGATTTTTTAATCTCTGCGCGGCTCACTCGAGAAAGGGCGAGAAGATCATCGATCAGCTTACCCATCTTTTGGGTTCCTCGACGTACTCGGTCCAGGTAATCTCGAGCTGTTTCATCAAGCTGACTGCCATAGTCTTCAAGTAAAGCTAAGCTGAATCCATCGATGCCTCGTAGAGGAGAACGCAAATCATGAGATACGCTGTAACTAAACGCTTCCAATTCCTGATTAGCGGCTACAAGCGCAGCAGTGCGCTCTTGGACCCGCTTTTCAAGGAGTTCGTGAGCTTCCTTAAGTGCGCGCGACTGATTTTGGACTTCTAGCAAAGATTGTCGGTAAGCGGCCGAGAGACTTCCAAGTTGCCGTCTGGTCGAGAATGCCAAAAAAATTCCTAGAAAAATTGCTAACCCTGTCGTTAGAAGTGTCGCTAACGTTCGAGCATGTTCGGCCTGTCGTTCCCTTTCGATGCGCAGTGCCTGTTCACGGCTGATAAATGCATCTGTCTCAGCGCGGATCTGATCCATGACTCTTTTGCGATTATATAGGCCAGCCGCGTCACCAGCTGCGAGGGCTTTTTGCGTCATCGAAAACCATTGATCAAATAGATTATGGATGGACGCGAGCTGAGCAGTTTGGACGGCATTATCTTTTGTTAGGCGAGCGAGTCGGCTATTGGCATCAGCAAAAGACTTTTGATCTTTTTCAAGTTGGGAAAGAAAATCTTTTGACCCTGACAACAAATATCCGCGAGCATTGGTCTCAATTGAGATTAAATTACTTTGGCTACGATAGGTTTCGGAGATCACTTCATCAGTGTGGGCTACCCATCTGCCCAATGATCGAAGGTGGTTAATTTGCCAAATCAGAACTGCAGATAAGATGATCATGAGTAGGATGGGTAATCCCAAGGCTCTGAGAAATATTCTGTTTAATTTTTCCTGTTCAGTCTTGACTCGCACGCAGGTGATTTTGCAAACCCCACACCGCATAGGTTTCTTGCAAGGCGGACGGGTAAGATATATTGCTAAATCGCATGCCGAAAACTGATCTAAGTAATTGCGAACGAGAACAAATCCATATTCCTGCGAAGATTCAGGCACATGGTTTTTTACTCGCGGTGTCCAAAAGCAAAGCTGATCTAAAAACCGATNNATTAAGTTTGGGAGGTGCAAATGCCAATTTAATTGGAAAAGATCTCAGTGAAGTACTGCCATCTGAAGGTTATTCGGAGATTCGCGGCGCAGTTGAGAAGGCACTGAGTGATTCAAAAAAGGGGGCGCAGCCACCGCTGTCTCTGTTTTTAGGCTCAGCTCCCAATGTTCAAAAGTATGACGTGATTATTCACTCCGGTGGAAAGATTGTGATCCTTGAGTTTGAAAAAGCGCTCAATGTCCGAAATAGTTCCTTTTCAGAAATCTATCATCAGGTCCAGGCCACGCTTTCAGTGATTGAAGAGTCTACTGATCTACGGGAACTATGCGACTTGACCGCAGAGGAGGTAAAAAAACTGACCGGCTATGATCGTATTATGATTTATCAGTTTGACTCNNACCCTTTTTAGGACTTCATTATCCGGCATCTGATATTCCTGCTCAAGCGCGTGCTCTCTACCTGCGAAACTGGCTTCGAATTATTCCAGATGTCTACTATCAGGCGATCGACGTCGTCCCTGCTCTTCATTCCGAAACCAAACAACCTCTCGATCTCAGTGACTCGGTCC
>DBAE01000141.1 GCA_002291495.1 Bacteriovoracaceae bacterium UBA1018
CTACTGAACCGTGTCTTAGGTTCGAAAGTATCCATTGTTACTCCCAAGGCTCAAACGACGAGAGAACGAGTCTTAGGGATTCTGACTGAAAAAGAAGGTCAGATTGTGTTTATTGATACCCCTGGTATTCACCGAGCAAAAGAAGGCGGAATTAATGCCTTTATGATGGCAGAAGTAAAACAAGCTCTCGAAGATCCATCAGCTATTTGGTATCTAGTGGACCCATCTTCTGCAGTTAAACACGAGATGGCCGTGCTTGAACTCCTTAAAGAAAGTACTGCGCCGATCTATGTGCTTTTAAATAAGTCCGATTTACTGGGTTCAAAGATCGCTTTCGCCAATTTGGACCAGTTTGAAGAAGAGTTTAGAAAAGTAGCTGAGGAGCTAAAGCTCAATATTCGTGGCATCTACAGGATTTCTGCCGGCAATGGTCAAGGTGTGAAAGAGCTTCTTTCAAGTACATGGGAAACTTTGCCAGAAGGACCGCTTTATTACCCNNCAACTCTCGGATCGACCTACCCGGTTTTTTGTCGCTGAAAAAGTGCGTGAACAATTATTTCTTAATCTCGGACAAGAAATTCCTTATTCTTGTGCTATTGAGATTGAACGCTTTGATGAGCAGGTAAAACCACCTCGCATTGAGGCGACGATCTATGTCGAGCGAGACTCTCAAAAAGGCATGGTCATCGGAAAAGCAGGACAAAAGATTAAAGAGATTGGTCAAGCAGCCCGCGCAGAAATTGAAGAGTTTCTTGATTCACAAGTTTTCTTAGGCCTGAAAGTAAAAGTATTAAAAGATTGGAGTCGGGACGACGAAGCGCTCAAACGCTTAGGTTATAACTTACCTGACCCTAGAAAGCGTCGTTCGTCATGAGTTCATCAACTGCACCTCGATTAGTGATTGTAGGCCGACCTAATGTCGGAAAAAGCACACTCTTTAACCGCCTTTATGGTCGAAAGCGCGCTCTCGTACATGATGAGCCAGGCGTTACTCGTGATCGTCTTGAGTTATCCGCTGAATGGCTTGTTCGCGGTAAGAAGTACCCTGTCTCATTAGTGGATACAGGCGGACTTGGGGGGGATCGATTTGCAGATGAAATTGCAAAACAAGTCAATCTAGCTCTCAGTGATGCTGACTTAGTGATTGTGCTTTTTGACGGACAAGCGGGCTTTACTTCAGCAGATGCCGAAGTGATTCAGCAGATTAAACGATCCGGCCTTGCAACAAGAGTCCCGTTGATTGGTGCAGTTAATAAAGTTGACGCCGATGTGCACGAGACTTTTATTAATGATTTTTTTCAATCCAACCTAGATCCGCTCATCACCCTTTCAGCAGAGCATGCTCGTGGCATCAATGACCTTCAAGAATTAGTTCATGATGTTTTAAAGGAGCGCGGATTTAAAGATGTAACTGCTCCTGAAGTCGAAACATCCGAGCCGATTGAAAACGAAGAAGAAGAAATGCTTGAGTTTCTCAGCGATGAACAAGGCGCGCAGGATGGAATTGATGAAACTGGTGAAACCAACGAGAGCACCGAAGAAGATCTGCTTGAAGCATCTCCTACTGAATTTATCGATATCACCGCTGATCAAGAAGATGTTCCAGAAGATTTACTTGAAGAGTCTGAAGAAGTTTCTGAAGAACCCCAATACGAGCGCAAAGTCCCTCGCGTAGCCATCATTGGACGCCCGAATGTCGGAAAAAGTACACTGACTAATGCTCTCTTGCGCGAAGACCGAATGATTACGAGTCCTGTGGCCGGAACCACCGTAGATGCAGTTGACTCTTATACAGAGCTCAACGGTAATCCTTTTGTTCTAATTGATACAGCCGGGATCCGTCGTAAGAGTAAGACTGAGCAAGGTGTCGAGGTTCTTTCCGTAATTCAGTCTCGAAAAGCACTTGAGCGCTGTGATGTCGCTTTGCTCTTAATTGATGGCGAAGTGGGCGTCACTGATCAGGATGAAAAAATCGGCAGTTTGATCGAAGAAGTCGGCTGCGGCGTGGTTCTCATTGTCAACAAATGGGATCTACAAAAGAGAAATCGTGAATTTACCAAAGAGATGGCCGCTAAACACATTCGTGATGAGATGGGTTACTTGCGCTACGCTCCGGTGCTCTTTATCAGCGCTAAAAATCGTCAGGGTCTCGAAGGTCTAGGAGACCTGATTGATGAGATCATTCGTCAACGCAGAGTCAAAGTTGGAACTCATGAGTTTACGGAATGGGTCAGAGCTGAGTCTGAGATTCATAACCCAGGTAACGCTAAGTTTTATATGTCCCATCAGTCTGGACGTAATCCACCTACGTTTGTGTGCCACGTCAGTAAGCCTGATAAAGTGCACTTTAGTTTGAGACGCCATCTGGTGAATGCGATTCGTGATCGATGGGGTTTTATGGGAAGTCCTCTGAGACTCGTATTTGTTGAAGGTAAAAGCCGAAAAGGGCCTCCTCCTCGTAAGACCGCTCATGGTTCCTTACGTAAGAGAGTGGCTTCGTCTGCTTCATCATCTCAGTCTTCGGCTAAATCCTCACCTAAGACTTTTACCAGGTAAAAAGAAAGCTACCGATAAAGGTATAGAAATAGCCTTCGAGGTTTGGGATGCCAGGGTCGGACTCAAACTCAGTGCTGTAACGGTCTTTAAAGCTCACGATGTGAAGCTTTCCTTCGAGTGAGAAAAAGACTTTTCTTGGGATGATGGCAAACTCTAGGCCTGCACCAAAATTTACTCCTGTATTGCTGTCGCTTTCGGCTTCTGTGCTGATCGTTAGATTGGTTTGAGATTTGGTGTAATTTCCAAAACCCACAACGAGATAAGGATTTGCAAAGCTGATTGCAGCAGATAGATTTTTTGTATCAAAGTAATATTTCAAGTCGAGTCCAAGGCGAAACATATTGATATCGACTTGGCCTTCACTGAGTGCGTAATTATGATTTGCGGTCAAAACACCGATGCTGAGTGCAAAGTTAAAATCAAGCCAAACGTGAACTTTAAAATCTAGCGCTGGAAACCCACCTTGCCAAAGTTGTCCGCGGTTTCCAGTGACTCCTTCATAACCAGCCCCGAGACTAATACCGAAAAACCGGCCGTATTGAAAAAAGCGGGTGTCTTGGATCTCGTCGTCTTCTTCATTAAATTCTCCGTATTGAGTAAATGGAGAATTTGAAAAATCGTCATCCTCAGGAACTTCAGTGCGGCTGGGTTGGGTCGACGTCTCAGGCGGCGCACTGGTTTGTGCAAACGCTTGAGGAGGGAGGCTTAAGGTCAAAAGACCAAGCGCTATGACTATTTTTGAAATAGTCATTTTAGAAATAAAAATGCATGCCCGCATTTAAGAAATTAACTCCTAGAGTTCTAAATACGAAACTCCCGCTCAGGTTAGTAAAGCTACCGCCTGTTTCCATAGAGAAACCCAAGCTCTCTAGACCTGGGATAAACGCTTCGACGCCAAAGCCACCTAAAAATTCAGCGCCGGACTTGTTGTTAGCAGAAAGGATTCCGCCACCGACCATGGCGTAGAAATTAAGATTGGTTTCGTAAAAAAGATTTTTAAAAAGCTTCACGGCTGTAACGGAGTTACTGGGTGAAGTTGTTGCTACGCCGATAATGCCCTCAAGTGCGATGTCCTTGGTGAAAGCATACTTTAGACTAAGGGCCGGGATACCATTTGTTTCGCGCACGTTGGCAAATTCGGCGTTATAACCTAAGCCCAGTCGGCCTTGTAGATCTCTTGCGTGGCAATTCGACGCGGCGATGGAGCCAAGCGGCAAAAAAACTGCCAAGGCAAAGAGGATTGAATTCATGAAAAAACCTGTGCGATGCGTTAAGTGCTGGTCAATTTTCATTCTTTCTTAAGCGTAGCTGCGACCTTTCTTTTTGACAACCCCTGAAGACTCTTCTAAACGTGAAGTTATGTCTTCAACTCACGTCTCAAGTGGTGCTGCAAACAGGGGTTTAAACGATACTGTTTCTGGATTGATGAAAGATCTCAGTAAACATTCTCGAGTGATCATAGGACTCGTAGCTGGCCTTGCGGCAATAGGCGCAGCTTCCGCGGTTTTTATGAGTAAAAAAGAAACTCGTGTGGACGCCGGTCGTGATGCGCTTTTTAAAGCAACTCAACAGGTCGACAAAGAATTGACAGCTCTTGCCTCCACTTATCCTGCTCAAGATGCACCTTCAGATCCGATGAGTGCCTTGAGTGGCGCAAAGAATAAGGCAGATTCAAAAGCAAAAGCACCCGCAAAAATTCCTGCTTCCGTGGAGAGCATCGCTTACGAAGCTTTCGATGTCGATGCAAAGGTTCCAGAAGGTGTGAAGCAACTGAAGGAAGTGGCTGCAAAGTACCCAGGCACAAAACCCGGACACTTAGCTGAGCTAGCCTTAGGTGATCTTTACTTTAATCATGGTGAGCCAACTGAGGCGATCCAGTGGTACAAGGCTGCCGTTGATTCGAGCTCGAACTCGAATGAAAAGGCGTTGGCACTTTATAACTTGGGCTATGCCTATGAAAACGCCGGACAGATCAAGGAAGCCACACAGTCTTACGAAAAAGCCGTAGGTCTCGGAGCGGCAAGCTTGAAAGGTGAGCTCCTTTTGTCTCTTGGACGCGGTTACAAATTAGATCAGAACAAAGAAAAGGCGAGATCGACTTATGATCTGATCATCTCGCAAATGCCGAACACTGAGTTTGCACGTGGAGCAGAACAAGAAAAACTCAGGTTGGAGTAGTTCGATGAAGTTCACTTATATCCTCACTGGTTTGACAATGATCTCCGTTTTGAGTGGCTGCTCAGGGAGAAACATCCATCGAGACCTCAAAGCTGATACAGACATTCTTGTGAGGCAGTGGACTCTACCGACCCGGCAAAGTTTTGAGGCCGGCAGTAAAGGTTTCGAGTTTTCAAATCCTGTCGTTTCTGAAAATACCGTAGTTTTTGGTAATCAGTCAGTCGGCCTGATTTCACTCTATCCGAAAATGATGCAAACCCGCTGGGTACTTCCAATTCCGGGCGGTGTAATTAGCGAGCTTGTTGTTGAGAAGACCGATGTGTTTTTTGGGGGGGGCGATGGCTTTCTCTATAGCGTGAATTTAGAAACGGGTCGCGTGAACTGGCGATACGAATTGAAAAACCCGCTCGTGTCTCGTCCTGCGATCAGCGGAGGTAGAGCTTTCGTCACTACGACCGACGACACGGTGTATGCCTTTGATTCAGCTACCGGTAAATGGCTTTGGCATTACCGAAGACGCACGCAACCTTTAGCCACAACATTGGGAGCGTCTCATCCGCTTGTTGAGGGTAACGAAGTATTGGTCGGAATGAGTGATGGATTTTTAGTATCGCTCTCTGTGAATGATGGACAACTGAAGTGGGAAAGAAAGATCCACCAAGGTACAAAATTTACGGACGTAGATGCTCATCCCGTACTCGATGGCACTACTCTGTATGTTCCATCTTATGATGGCTCACTCTATGCTTTAAATCGGACGAATGGTGAGACCATCTGGCGTTTCGATGCGGGTGGAAGCAAGAAGGTCGTCATTGAAGGGGACCGTCTGTTTTTTCCATCTACGGATGGCTGGATCTACGCACTTCAAAAAGGCTCTTCAAAAGTGCTTTGGAAGTTTGAGATGGACCGCGGAACTCCAACTCAGCTCATTACTACCGATCGTTACGTGATCGTAGCTTCGAGCCACCAGTACCTCTATGTTCTTGATAAGAATACCGGCAATGGGCTCTATCGCTTTAACGTAGGTGAAGGTAGTGGCTTTTATGGCTCTCCAGCCTATGATCAGACTAAGCNNACTAAGCAGGCTCTTTATCTCTTGTCAGGGGCTGGAAACCTCTATTCGTTTCAGATTAGGCCTCCTGCGAAGAAGGTCTGGCCACGGGGCTCTACTAAGGCCTATGAATTTAACTAGATCTCGGTCATTCAATAGGTAACCCTTTGAAATATTAAGATTTTTTCCGATCAGTGTTTGGCTATTATTAGTTGATCTAGTTGGTCAGATATAGTATAACCAGTGCGCTATGTTGTTGAAGAAGTTGAAGCTCATATTGTTGGTGGTGGTTGCAGTAGGTCTGGGTCTTATTAAGTCTCTTGCGCCGAGTTGGGCTGCACAGACGGATCCTTCTGAGCCGACGCTTCAGGTTCCTTCCCAGATGCAAGCCCTGGTTCAAGTCCGCGCTTTTGTGTCTCCCGATACCAAGAAACGTGAACTTCTCGATTTCTGTTCTTCACCCGTACCTAAGGGGGAAAATCTCTTAACGATTTGTCTTCGCGGCGTAGATCAAAAAAAGCCAGACTTTAAGAAGGCTGCTTTCCTTCTAGAAATCACTCGTAAGGGTGTCGTTGTCCAATCTTTGAGTGATCCAGGATTCGACTATGCTCGTCGACCTGTGGTGACTCAAACTGGAAAGATCTTAGTGCCTCGTCTCAATGAGGATGAAGAACCAGAACTATTAGTATTAGTAGATGGCACTCCTGGAACGAAAAAATTTAAAAAGGTGAGCGCATTTCCTTTCCCTGCTGAAATGGATCTGACTCCGGTCATTGCAGATCAAAATGTAGTATTTGTATCCAATGAGGCCATCCACTCTCTCAATGCGATGGGTAAGCCTAATGCAGTTTTTGTTTTCTCAGCTGACGGAGAGTTGGTTCATCAAATTCCCGTCCATAAAGCCGCCGAAAACGGATACATGGGTAATCTCAAAACACCGATCTATCGAGATGGTAAACTCATTATTTCAGGCGAGATCCTCACTGATGCGAAGACTACGGACAACAAAGTTCATAGTGACGTCCAGGGTAACGCTTATGTATCCGTCAAGAGTAAGACCCCAGATCCAAAAACTGGAATCTATATGAACGTTCATGCGCCTGCGTATGTGGGTGCTGTGGCAGTCGTAGATCTAGAGACGAAAGGCGTCGATGTTATCCGTGTAAAAGATAAAAAAGCTGAGCCAGCTGCACCCTTGTCTCCTCCAGCCTTCGTTAATGACTTCGTTCTTGTAGGTGATGAAGTAGGCAAAGCTTACCTTGTCAATCTCGAGAGAAGGGCATCTAAGGAAGTGTTTAATCTCGCTTCGGCTAACTTAAAAAATGCTGGCGGATTTATTACGGCTCCACTTGCTTCAAGCGATGGCAATTCTGTCGCGATGGTTGCATCAAAGCCCGTCTCTCAGAACATGTTCATGATCATTCTGAATCGTGACGGTCGACTCAAGGCAATCTCAAAAGCATTTTCATTTGGTCCAATGGATCCATCACTTGGTTTAGTGCACGTGGGTGGTGACCGTGAGCTATTTTGGTTGGGACTGTCGGGACGGATCTACATTGTCGAGCCAACTGATGGAACTCTGTTTTCAACCTTTGAGACACCTCAAGCTGAAAACCCTCAAGCTGCATATGAAGACTTAGAAACTGGATTGCTTTGGGCTAATTCAGCCGCCAAAGGTTTGAGAGCTTATAAGATTGATCCCAACGTGCCAAGCGAAGTCAGCAAAAGTCAGTACGACTGGAAGAGCTTCAGCACTTCACCTCAGTAATAATCTTTTGTAATCGATCACAAGCCGTTTGAACGTTTTGGAGAGTGGGTCCAAAAGACAAGCGGACGTGATGGTTAAAACGACTGCTTCGGGATTGACGTCTTTTGCCGGGGTTTACATCAAAAAATTCGCCTGGCACACAAATGACTTTTTCCTGGAGTGCAGCGCGGAAAAAGGACATCCCATCTCCAATCGGGGGGGCTAAACCCGAAATATCCGCAAAGACATAAAATGTGCCTTGAGGCTCGGCGTCTATTTTCATGCCCATCTCGCGGCATCGCTGGATGAGGAGATCTCGTTTTTTACGAAAAGTCTGCTGAATGGCGCTATTTTCTGCGTCGATGACCGAGTCTTCCAAAAGTTGAACAGCCGCTTNNCTTTCTGAAGAGGTCTTGATGCTCCTCCGTCTAAAAAACTCGCCGCAGAACTCACGGCTTCGATGACGGATCTTGGTCCCACCGTCCACGAGACTCGCCAGCCCGCATATCTCCAGTTTTTTGTCAGCCCATCGAAAATAATGACAGGATCTTTCTCCACATCTTCTACGTATTGCGCGGCACTGACCATAGGTCCTTGGTCGTTCCAAATGTAATGTGAATAAAACTCGTCGTTCAATAGTACGCATCCCAGGCGACGAGCCGTTCCCACCCAGTCGGCCAAAGTTTCCCCAGCGATGAGTTGGCCTGTAGGGTTAGAAGGATTGGAGAGAAGTATTGCTGACAGTCCTCGACCTACGATTTCTTTTTCAAGCGCCTCAGTCGAAAAACGGTAACCTTCTTTTGGGTCAAGCGCGATTGGGATGGGTGTAAACATTCGAAAGATGTCTAGCAACTCTTCGTAGGCTGTGTAGTCGGGAAGAAAATGGCCAACGTGGATATTGCCAAGCGCTGCCGCTGCACGAGTAAGAGCAGAGCGCCCGCCAGGTGAGATTGCGACATTCTCNNGTATTGTGATTTTAATCCGCGTCGAAAGCGGCGATTGTACATGGAAGCAACGGCTTCTCTGAGTTCCCAGATTCCTGCAACAGGCGCGTATTCGTGAGTGAGGTCATCTAGAACGATGGATTCAATTCTTGGCTTGGCGCCGGGTAGGGGACCACATTCAGGCATGCCCTGACCTAAGTTACACCAGGTAGAGGACTGATCTGTCCCAAAACCGAGCTTCTGTGCCTCTGTGGTCACAAAGATAACGCCGGTTCGTGGGACACTTCGAAATGCTTGAGAAGAGGTGGGTGTAATTTCTGCCATGGTCGTCCCCTGACTCGAATATGTAACGCGATTTCTAGAAGATTCAAAGCTAAGTCTCACCTTGCTTGGGCACATAAAAGTTGTTATCCCAGGCTCGCGGTGTTCCATTCAACTTGAGAGAGCCCTAAATNNTGTGCGGGCTATTCTGTGCCATTGCGCTAGCTCTGAGTTATTCCAGTGTACGTATCAAGAAAGCATTGCCGCACCTCGCGGCAATAGGCCTTTTTCTATGTAACATTCATTACTTTTGGTTACTGTATTCCAATGGTAATAATGTTATCTACGGGGCAGGGGCGTTCGTGATCGTATTTTCTTCCGGAGCTCTCATTTCCTCGCGACGCTATTTGTTAATTTATTCAGCACTGATTATGACGATGACGTACCTAGCAACACTGGAAGCTGATCAATACATCCAGACGTTTCTCTTGCTAGGATTAGCAACAGCGCTTTTTGTTTCATACATATCCAATGTAAGGCGAATTCGTTTACTTGAACTTGAACAAGAAGCATTAAAAATGCTCGAACTGTCTAATGAAAAGATTACAGCGCTTTTAACGAGCATTTCTGATGCGTTTTTTGCCGTTAATTTCGATGGCAAATTTATTTACGTAAATTCAGAAAGTGAGCGGTTACTTGCATCAAACGAAACTGCTCTCATCGGAAAATCTATTTGGGAAGCCCAACTCACGGATGCATTTGGAGACGAGTCAAAAGAAGATGTAAAAAACCTTATGGATGCCGTAAAAAAGGCAATCCAGACAGGGAAGTTAAACAGCATAGAAATCTATCACGCTCGATTAGACAAAAACTTGGAAGTTCGAGCTTATCCAGCTCCCGAGGGTGTATCTGTCTACTTAAGAGATATTACGGAGCGCAAGCGCGCTGAACACGTCATCGCAGAACAACATCAAAAAATTCTTTCTTCAGCGCGCTTGTCAGCCTTAGGTGAAATGGCTGCAAGTATTGCTCACGAAATTAATAATCCGATTGGTGCAATTAGCTTGGCGGCAAGTCAGTTAAGACATCTGGCTGAACGAGGTTCGGTCGAGGGTCCTGTATTACTGAGATCTGTGAAAATTATTGAATCCACAGCTCTACGAGTTGCGAAAATTATTTCGACGATTCAAAAAGCTGCCCGAACGGGTGAACAAGATCCGTTTCAAGTGGTCACGGTTCAAAGCGTGATTGAAGATGTGGTTGAACTGAGTCGTGAGAAGTTTCGAAAAACGAGTGTCAAACTCGTGTTACCAGAAACAATGGTCGGGATTGATGGAACGCCACTGAAGCTCGAGTGTCGACCGCTGCAAATCTCACAGGTATTACTGAATCTTGTAAACAATGCCTATGACGCCGTGTCGAGTCAGCAGAAACTGGATCCATTTGCAGACCTTCCTGACCAATGGGTTCGAATTGACCTCAAGGATCTAGGAGAAAGCATCGAAATCGCTGTTTCGGATAACGGACCAGGAATTCCTGCCGATGTGAAAGAGCGAATCTTCCAATCCTTTTTTACGACCAAAATGGTGGGCAAAGGTACAGGCTTAGGACTGAGCATCTCAAAAGGCATCGTAGAAAGTCATCAAGGTACTATTAAGCTCGATACAGATAGCTCGGAGACTCGATTTGTAGTGGTTCTACCTAAAAAACCTCAAAGTGCCTTAGGGGTGGAAGCCGTAGAACCCATGAAGACCGAAATCAGATATAAAAATAGCTCACCGGTGGAGTCTGAACGGACCGAAAAGGCTTAAAACAGGCTACAGGAGCTCAATCTCAGCGTTCACTCATAAATAATTCGTTAACGAGTTAACATAATATTTCTTATCAGACGCTCTAAAAAGGTAGAGACTGCCTAGTTCTGGAACCCGCTAGATCCCGAGCGCTTACTGTCCGCAGATCTTAGATTGCACCCGGATATCATCCAAAATGCAGCCTAAATACAGGTTGGGTGTCGCATGCATGGAATCTGAAGCTTCTGAACAGATTCCATCTAAAGCTGCAATATTTACCAGAGTATTTGGGATCGATATGGCGTTTGCAAACGCTTCGGACAACCAATGAAGATAACAACCTTTTTGGTGGGTTTTTGCATGTTTCTGAAGAGCTTTTTCTATGCAGGTTTTAGTCGTTTCCGAAATCATACCTTTTGGCCAGTATTTCGGATTGAGCAAATAAGTGTCCGAATTAGATCGTCCTGCCTCGGTCGTACAAGTTTCTTTTAAGATCAGATCCTTGGGCTTTTTTTCATTAAAAAAGACTTCAGATACCCGGTCCATCGCACTGACTTCTGAGGCTAGCTCCATGCTGATATCTGCACAGGCATGTCCAAGCTCATGACCTAGGTTCTGCTCAAGATCACCAATAAACTGCATCTTTGACTGGATCTGGCCCTGAGTGGCGTGAATCACTCGCAAAAACTCAGCCGGATCTCTAGGGTCAGGAGTTCTAATAAATTTCATACTTGGAGTAGATGCTTCTTGTGCCGTTTTAAATACTTTCAGTTCAACTTTCTTAAACTGTTCCAAACACTGAGTTTCTGAACCACTTGACGCACAACACGCTGGACCGATGATCTTATCCCGTAAGAATTTATAAATCCTTTGGGCATCGTCTGCAGGTTGATCCGCTTGAGCTCGTCGTTTCTTTGCTAAACGACATACATCGCTGACCGTGGCTGGGCAATTCAGGGTCTCATATGCGGGAGCCCGTGTAACCTTACAGGCCTCAGGCTTTTTTGAGTTCATGGAAGAGATTTCTTTCCCCAAGTACTCCAACTGATCATTCAGAGACCCAAAAGAGTCCCCTCGCCCATTTTGACAAATGAACGCAGTCAATAAGCTGACTATGAAGATCGTTGAACGCAGCATGCTGTGTTTATTATCGAAGATTTTGAGGTTTGGGTCAAATTTCGTAAGAAAGAGTGACAACTTCAGAGCCTCTANNCTCTACGTTAGATTTCATCTCATGAGTAAAAAGATGAAAGTTATCTTAGCTTTATCGATCTTTTTGGCCCATTTGGGTTGTTCAAGTCCCCCTAAAAAGCCCTCCCAAAGCGCCGCTTTGGGTCCGTCTTCTTCGTCTTCAGACGAGCTTAAGATCATCGATGTCCATGCCCACACATTTGGGATGCCTCAAGATAAAGAAACCGAAGCTCAAATCGCCGAAAGATATTTTGCAGCACTCCAGGAAGCAGGAGTCGTTGCTACGATCGCGCATACGAGAGATCTGAAAGATGGTTACATTTCGGGGCTAAAAGATAAGGGTGTCACTCACTGTGCAGGTCTTCGTGAAAAAATAGACTATACGGCACTCGAAGAGGGTCTTAAAGCCGGCACGTACTCCTGTATCAAAATCTATCTCGGTTATGTACATCGCTATGCCTACGAGGAACCCTACCGTAGAGCTTACAAAATCGCAGAAAAGTATCAGGTGCCGGTCGTGTTTCATACCGGCGATACTTATATCCCTACAGCCAAGGTGAAATATGCAGATCCTCTCACCATTGATGAGGTTGCTGTCGATTTTCCTCGAGTCAAATTTGTGATCGCCCACTGTGGTAACCCGTGGATCCAATCAGCTGCTGAAGTGGCTTATAAAAATGCAAATGTGTATTTAGATGTCTCAGCATTTTTGATTGGAAATCTCGATGAGATGCCTGATGTAAAAATCCAAGAACAAGTCGTTAAGCCTCTGACGTGGATGCAAAACTATGTCGAAGATCCTAGCAAGTTTATGTTTGGAAGTGACTACCCGCTTACCAATATCGCCTCCTATGTAAGAGCGATTAAAAAAGCCTTTCCGAAAGAGCATTGGCAAAAAGTTTTTCGCGATAACGCAGTTGAAGTTTTTAATTTAAAACCAAAAGGAAGATCTCAATGAAAACTCCTCGTCTCCGTCTACCTCTTTCAGTTCAATTTTCGAATGGACTGGTAGCACTTTCAATTCTAACGAGTTCTATTTCTAGCGTCCATGCGGCAGCTGTAGCAACGAGCAGTGATTATGCTACGCGTGCTGCTCAACAAATTTTAAATGAAGGCGGAAATGCTTTTGACGCAGCCTGCGCGGCAGTCTTTGTATTAGGCGTAGTGCAGCCCTACTTCACGGGGCTTGGCGGCGGCGGTTTTGCGGTAATTGATCATAAGGGAGAGCAAAAGTTTTTTGATTTCAGAGAGCAAGCGCCGGCTTCTGTCACTGAAAAACTATTCTATAAAGATGACGGAAAAGCAGTCGAGTCGTGGTCTGAGCAGAACACCGGAGCATGGAGCGTTGGTGTTCCAGGAAATGTAGCAGGATGTGGACTCCTCAATAAAAAGTACGGATCTCTGAGCTGGGAAAAGATTATCCAACCTGCTGCAGTCATTGCTCAGGGCGGATTTAGTGTCACGCAGATGTTTCAAGAAGAGCTCGCCGAGCAATGGAAGAGATTTGACCGATTTGAACTTACTCGATCTATTTTTGGTGGCGATAAAAAAACCGGTGTTCAAAAAGGTGAGATCGTTAGGCAAACCCTTCTTGCTCAAACTTTAGAAAAGCTCGGAAAATCAGGTGCCAAGAGCTTTTATGAAGGTGACTTTGCTGATGCGTGGCGAAAAGAAGCTGCCACACAAGGCGTGAAATTAACTGAAGACGACCTGGAGGATTACGAAGTTCTTCAGAGGGCTCCCGTTCATTTCAGCTTTAAGAATTTCGAAGCTGTGACAGCCGCACCTCCTTCTGGATCGGGTTATTCGCTCGCGGGTGTCCTGAGATTCTTAGATTATTATCATCAAAAACACGGAGTGCCTGATTCAAAGTCGGTAGTGAGGTACATCACATTAATTGAGGCCATTGGTTATTACTCCAAGATGAAAGAAGAAAACATTTCGGATCCGAAACGCACAAAAATGAATCCGGAGGGTTTTTTGGGTAAGGACTCTGAAAAGAAGGCCTGGGCCGAANNAAAAGTAGCCAAGCTGGTAGTTCCATCAAAGAACTCCAAAACGAAATCCACCAAGACACAAAAGTCTTCCGCTCTTGAAAAAACTCACACAGCTCATATCAGTGTGATCGACGATCTCGGCAATACGGTCGCTCTAACCAGCAGTATGGGTAATATCTTTGGTTCTGGGATCACCGTTCCAAACTTCGGATTTTTACTCACAAGCACGATGGGTGATTTTGAAATGGAGGCAGGCAAGATCAATTCACCTGCGCCGGGCGTNNGCAAAAAACAAACCGTAGCGGTTTTAGGAGCGGCTGGTGGACCGCTGATTCCTCAGGCGATTGCGCAGTTTATTCAAAATTACTATGTCTATGGATTAAGTCCTAAAGAAGCCGTGGCACTTCCACGCGTAGCAACCGAGGACGCAAAGTCGGTTGAGATCGAAAAGAAGGCATCCCCTGCACTGATTCAGCAGCTTAAAAAAGTGGGATATGAAGTTTCACCAACCGATACCATTTGGGCTGTTTTTAACGGCGTGATGAGAAAAGGTCCTTCAGCACCTTGGGAAGCAGTCTCTGAAACTCGTTACGACGGTGAAGCTTGGGTGTCGTCCGCCAAAGCGCCTGGTACCTCAGCTAAATAAGGCAGCATCAGATCAGCGATCCGCTTTCGCATCCGATCGTCAATACTTGTAGAGTAGCTCAGTTTATCTAACCAGGCACGACCCAGAGGCTGAGATAAAGTCTTTGGGTCAGTGCTTGCGATTGTGGTCTCTCTTTTTGCCGTAGTTGGGATGCCGTATCCTACATGAAAGCCTGCAACCTTCATGGCACAACGTACAGGTGTGGCTGCGGTGTAAGTAAAGAGCTCCGTGGGGAGATCATCTGCATAGTGATCTAAATGGATTTTAATCTTTCGAAAGGCTTCTTCGCTCCAAAGTTCAGGGACTTTTTTAGGTCCGTAAAAATCGTAGAAGATGATCTCTGGATGCGGAGCCAGTTTTTGCGTCTCAAAATAGTCCCCAGTATGGAGTTCCCAGTGGATCCTGCCACTTTCATCATTCCATGAGCCTTTATCTAAAAGTTTTTTAAGCGTCGTTTCGTGGGCGCTTAAAAATGGAAACTGTTCGAGATGATTGAGAGCGAGTTTGAGTCCCTCGATATCGTTTTCAAAACTATGGATTTCAAGGTTTCGGACTTTGCATGACTGAGCGTCCTCAGCCTGAGTATAAATCCTCTCACACTCTTCGATGCTTGCAATCGCGTTTGCAGCAATTCCAAGTCCTACATCATAAACCACGAGAGGTCGCTCGATGAGAGTTTGATCTAAAAGTCTGCGACCAAATTGGGCTTGAGAGACATAGATTTTTCGAGCTTCAGGCATGGGCCCAATGCGTGAGTGCATGGCTTGATCCGCTTGAGCACAAAAGACTGAAAAACTACCATCGTCACAATCGACGATTTTATACTGGCTCACTTGCCCTTAATGGATTTCCAAAGTTTTCCAAAACCCTTCTTTTGTTCGGTCTGAGACTCACTTTGGGTTTGGGTCGAATCAATGTCTGTGGGTTCATCGGATGCGGTGAGAGCTGATGCCGCTTCTTCATCAATTTCTGCAGCAGACTCGACTGCACCTGGAGCACTTGCGCCCAAAAGCTTTTGAGCTTCTTCAGGCGAAAGTCTACCTTCTGCCACAGCTTGAGCGACGATTTGTTTAGCTTGGTCTTCAGACATATTAGCTTGGACTTGTGCGCTAGCTTCTTCAAGAACCTCTGGAAGAGCTTGTTCAGCTTGAGCCAGAGCAGCTGGATCCATCCCGGACATACCTGGCATTTGGAAGCCTTTAAGAAGGGACTGAAACTGAGGTGGAAGTGTTCGTTCAAATTCTGCTGCTTCACGCGAGACGTCTTTGCCAGCCATCGCCTTTTGCATCATAGCTTGAAGGCGTTGCATTTGACCTCGGGGAAGGCGCTGAAGAGCTTGTGAAAATTGCATGAGCCACTGAGGATCAATTTGGCTTGGATCAAATGGGAGGCCACCAGGAAAGCCTGGAGCTCCGGTCGCACCTTCGCCAGCCTCAGCGCCTGCGGGCTTTGACCAATCGAGCTTTGGCATACTCATCTTGGGTGCAGCATCGATTCCGTGACAGCGCTTATATTTTTTTCCGCTGCCACATGGACAAGGTTCATTTCGGCCAATATTGGGTGTAGAAGAGGCTGGTTGTTGCTCAGTAGTCATGGCCCCTGTATCGCATATTCACCTATGGCGCTCAAAGACTTTTACTTCAAAATTATCCTCAAGTCCTTGGCGATCTTTCTCGTCTCGTTTGCCATGCTGCTGATCTATATTCAGTTCCCTGCTCAGGTCACTTTTGACGAAACCCATTATATTCCAGCCGCTCAAGCGCTTTGGTTAAAGCAGAATAATATCAATTGGGAGCATCCGCTCTTGGCTAAATACTTGATTGGAGCAGGCATCCAAATTCTAGGAGATCGGCCTTTGGGCTGGCGCATTATGAGTGCTCTATTTGGATCCCTCACTTTGGTCGCGATGTATCACTGGGCGCGCGTGATCTTTCAGAATGAGCGAAGTGCTTGGCTAGTGGTGCTGTTGACGATCTCCAATCACCTCTTCTACGTTCAGTCTCGGATTGCGATGCTTGAACCCTTTATGGTCGCGTTCATAGTTTGGGCGCTGGTCTTTTTTTCGAGTTGTTGGAAGCAGGAACTTTCTCCATCTTCTATCCGGCTTAGGCTTTGGCTCACTGGAGCGATGCTAGGATTATCGATTTCCTGTAAGTGGTTTGGACTTATCCCATGGGCGCTTTGCTTAGGCATGGCGATTTGTTTTTATCTCTTTCGAAGCTGGAAAGTTACTTTCAAAGAGTCTCGCGAGACAGACTGGTATCAAGAGAGCTATTTTCAAGGGATAAAGCTCCGAGATTGGTGGGTCGCATTTTTAGTTCTTCCAGTGACTTTGTATGTGCTCACTTATTTGCCACTTGTATTGGGTCCAAATTTCTCAGTTTCAGATTTCTTAGCTCTTCATAAAAAGATGTGGGAAGGCCAAAAACATGTGGCTGGCTTTCATCGATATACCAGTCACTGGACTGATTGGGTTTGGCTTAAGCGGCCGGTTTGGTACGCCTTTCATAAAGAAGGAAGTCCGAGTGAGTGGGTTCGAGGTGTCATCCTCCTAGGTAATCCGGTCCTCATGTGGGGTGGACTGGTTGCTGTCGCCTTTAGTTTATGGGCGTGGGTACGATGGAGACTTCGTGCCGCATTTTTAATAGCACTTCCTTACTTAGCATTTGTACTTTGCTGGACGCTTATTCCAAGAAAGATTTCATTTTACTACTATTATTACCCAGCCGGATTAGTGCTGGGATTAGCGATAGTTTTTGTGTTCGACTACTTTCGTCGAAGCCCATTTGAGGCCTGGGTAAAACGACTCGAGACAGCGCTCGTGATTTTATCTTTTGCAGTTTTTATCTATTTTTTTCCGATCCTTGCAGCCTTTAAGATTCCGCTCGAGACGTTTCGTCGCTGGATGTGGCTTCAGTCATGGATTTAAAGATTGGATCATAGACTCGAAAAGCATAGGCAGTGCGAAGGCCTAAGCGTTTTTGAATTTCATCTCGAGTCAGTCCATCTTTATACCACCTCACGACGGCCGAGTGCCTAAAGGTGCGTGGAGTAAGGTCTCCAAAGCCAAGCTGAGGGGCGTAGGACTTTACTAAGAGTTCAATCCCTCGTGGCCAGATCGGTCCGCCTAAAGAACCAAATTTATTGTGTCCGAGAAATATCCAAGGTGTGCTTTCATCCGACGTTTTTAAACTTAAAATAGCCTGACAGAGTTCAAGCGAAACTGGGATCTGCCTAGCCGCTTTACCTGGAAGATCGATGAGGCCTTGCTTTCGGTTCGAGTGGATCTGACAGTCTTCAAATCGAAGCTTAGAAGCTTCACTCACTTGGCAACCTGTTTCGGCAAGTAACCATAGTAAAACTCGGTTCCGCGTCTGGATGAGCGACTCTGCCTTGAGAGCCCGGATCGTCTCAATTAATTTTTCGGATTCGACAGTCTGAGGAACACGTTCAATTTTGTGTGGAGCTGGAAGTTTTTGTGCGACATCGATTTCGATTTTATTTCGTGAGGTCAAATATCGAAGCAGCCGTCGAAGGGTGAGAATTTTTCGGCGGCGGGTATTGGACTTTTGCCCACTCGCCTTAAGGTATTCGTGATAATTTTCTAAATCAGTACGCGTCACTTCAGAAAGCAGAACACGTTTTTGCCCGAGCCCTTTTTCCAGGTATTCTTCAAAACTTCCTAGATCACAAAGGTAGTTCTTGATCGTATGGGCGGATTTTCCGGTGCCCTCAAGATAGCCTCCAAAGCTCTTCAGTGCGTATGCAAAGTCAGCTTTCTTATTGGAAGATTTCTTGGTTTTGGATGATGATTGAGTCACTGCCACCGATGGTACTGTTTTCATTTATAGACTGTCAATCAGCCCCCGGGTATGGAACAATGAATTCATAAAGACTTATGACTGAGGGCTTCATGAGACCGGTTTTATTCCTGGCGTTAGGTACGGCAATCAACTGGGTTGGTAATCCATCAGGTACTCTTTTACCGGTGAGTTTTGCTCAGGATGAAGCGCCAATCATTGAACCTAGCATGGAAGAGGTTCCGCCCGAAGCACCCCTACCTTTAGATACTGGGATGCCCTTAATGTCTGACATGCCTGCGGCAGAAACACCGCCAGAGGCCACGGTTGGAGATGGGTCTGGAGTACCTGATC
>DBAE01000009.1:0-262 GCA_002291495.1 Bacteriovoracaceae bacterium UBA1018
TGAAGGCGGAGCCCAACGCCCAAGTGGTGGTGGAAATGGCGGCGGCGGTGAACGAAATGACAGAGGTGGCGATCGACCTCGAAGTGGTGACCGTCCTCGTGGACCAAGACCCAACCAAGGCTAATATTGCCTAGTTTCTAAAATTCAGATTCAGCAAAAGCCCTTGTGGACACTGTTCATGAGGGCTTTTGCTTATGACATTACGGAACCACCACAAAATACTTGTCCTTTTCTGAGATCTCATCAACCATATATAAAGAAT
>DBAE01000009.1:282-5549 GCA_002291495.1 Bacteriovoracaceae bacterium UBA1018
CGCCCTCCGACGATCCTTCGCGACTTTCTTCGGACTTTCATTAATATCTGGCGCAGCGAGTTCCGCAAGCGAAGACATCTACGATATGAGCCTTGAGAATTTGCAAAATATCAAAGTTGTTACGGCCAGCAAGGGCACTGAAGAAGATATTGGCGAGACATCAGGGATTGTCAGCACGATCACCGATCAAGAGATTGCTCGTTTTGGAGCTCGAAACTNNTTCAGGTTTTAGAAAAAGTCCCGTCGGTCAATATCTCGAGCAGTACCCTTTTTAGAAACCAGCAAGTTGTCGTTCGAGGAGACCAAGCAAACTTTCTCAACAACCACGTCCTCCTTTTGATTGATGGACGGCCCATCCGCGAGAGTACATTTTCAGGGGTAGACCTCGCCGTTCTTCAGTCATTTCCAATTGACATAATTAAACGCATTGAGGTGGTTCGGGGACCAGGCTCAGTGCTTTACGGCACTGGAGCCTATTCAGGTGTCATCAATATTATTACCAAAGACTTTGGACCTGCAGGTCAAAAGATCCGAGTGAGTGGCGGTGGCTATGGAGAGGCTCAAGTCAATGCGACCGGTGGCGTGAAAGAGTTTGGAGCTTCTGTGCGTGGATTTCACACGCGTGGTTTTGAATATAATGCTTACGACGAAACCCCGGCGGCGCTCGGCGGCCCTACCCTCACTTCAGATCGCTTCAGGTCTCGCGAGTATGGTGGCCTTTTCAAATCACAGATAGGAGGTGTCAGCGTTCGGGGTTTTATAGGTGACGTAAAACAGGACATGCTGGGAAGCTTAAGTTGGAATCCTAAGGGTGATATCAACAGCACTCGAAAGTTTCTTGATCTTGGATATTCACATCAACCGGTGTCAATTCTCACCAGTAGTTACAATCTGACTTACAACAAAAACGACACTGACTTTGTTCTGGACGTAGGTATTCCTGAAATCATCAACACGGAAGACCTTTTATTTGAAACGACGCAAACGCTTAGACCCTTCGAGGCTTTAGAGTTTATTATTGGTGGTACAGCTCAAAATAATCGAGGAAAGACTCCAGTTTTACCAGAGCAGAGAGAGTTTTGGTACAGTCTCTATTTACAAAGTAAATTGCGTTTGGGCACCACCACTCTGCTTGCCGGTGTTCAAGGCAATAAAGTTCCCGACATCGAGTTTAATATCGTACCTCGAATTGGAGTCATACAAAAACTGAGTGAACGATGGACCCTTAAATTGCTCAACGCAACTGCGTTTCGTGCGCCAACAATCGCTGAACGATACATTCAAGCTGTACCGCAACTTCAGGGAAACCCGAACCTGATTCATGAAACAGTCAACACCACTGACCTTCAAGCCAACTACGTCCATGAAGGATACCGCGCGGCACTCACCTACTTTCATAGTGACTATAAAAATCTGATTCAAAATTCGCCAAACGCATCGAACATCAATAGCTATGGAAACACTGGACGCAGACTTGTTGACGGAATTGAGTTTGAAAACAAATGGATCCCTTCCAATAAAGTCCTCGTCAGCTTTGCACTCAGTTATATCTACAGCCGTCAAAGCGACTTGAAAGACGACACCCGTTTTCCGCGCATGAGTGGAAAACTTGGAGGATCATATACTTTCGACGCGGGAATTACTTTGGGTCTCTTTGATGTTTGGACGGGCGAGCCACTCAGATCAATTGGAGATGGTCGCAACACTCCAGTCAATGACACTCATTCGGTCACCTTACAGAGCGATTTTGCACTCGATCAGCTTTTCGGAACAAACATTCTTCAAGGAGCATCCGCACAAATCTTCGTCGATAACCTATTGAATGAGACGATTCAGCATCAAGATCTGAGTCGACATCAGGTCAATGCCTACCCTTTAACTGGGGGACGCAACGTAATCGGCCAAATTAGCTACAAGTTCTGACGCAATAGCCCTACTGAACTGCAAAAATTGATAGTGACACTCTAACCCGTAAAATATAACTATCGGAAATCACTGAATTAACGCAAACCTATATATGACTTAAATGATCAAAAATAGACTTGCCAATTGAGCTGTTCCCTTGCTATAGACCTAACGCGTCGTCCAGAAGGATCTGGCAAAGCTCCCCAATATAAAGGGTTCTCAGGGCCAAGCGGACGAGAGGTTAAATAGCGTTAGTTTATGCGATGTGCAGAGCGCATCCAAACCGAGAGAGAAATCTCTCAAAGCCACGGAATGCTTACTAGACAGATGTTCGCAGGAGAACTCATGATGTCTTCAATAACCAAAAGAACTTGGATTACAACGATTGCTGTTGCTGGCCTTGCTATCAATGCAGCCCATGCCCAAAGCAAAACAAGTAATACATCCACAACAAGTGTTAAAAAAAGCGTTGGTCAACAAATTCTTGATAACACCAGTGTCAGTTATTTCGGATTTTTTATCGGAGCCCCAGTATCGGATCCATTCTCCAGCAAAACTCCTGCAGTTGGTAAACAATACTATACTGATGGCAGCGAAATCGGCTTAGAAAACCAACTCACTGTTTCTTACAAAATTAATCCAACTCTTTCTGCTTCTTTAAACCCAGTTTTCAAGATTTCCCCAAGCGCCACCCGCTACGGAATGATTGCTTCGTTTGCCCGTCTTGCTTCGAGCTCTGTCTATAACAAAGGCAATTTCAACGTCGGTGCTGACCTTCGTTTCTACCCAGGCATCACCAACGACATGCAACGAAACCACGAGCGTATGACCTGGCGCTCTGACCAAGACTTCTCATACAAAGTTCCAAGCAGCCGCTTGACTGCTGGCGTAACCACCAGCCTTCGGTACCACAATTACTTAGTGGATAGCCCTGTTAAGGATTATCGCATCAAAGCGATTCCAAACGTTCAATACCAAATTGCAAATAACCTCTCAGCAGGTCTTGCTTACGAAATGGCTTTGACCCACATCCGCAACACAGCCGGCGTGCCTGCTGGAACCGTTGAGGAGTACCAAGAATGGACTTTCTTGGAGCCAAGCATTACTTGGAACATCACTGAAAACGTCATGTTCAACCCGTACGTTGATCTCTACACAGGAGACAAAGTTACTGGCGAGACAGCGCAACTTGGCGCCGTCTTCATGTGGAAGATGATGTAATCTTTTTCTAGATTTTGGCAGAAACGCCTGACTTTTAAACCCCATCCCTGCA
Organism: Bacteriovoracaceae bacterium UBA1018; assembly: GCA_002291495.1. Lineage (GTDB taxonomy): Bacteria > Bdellovibrionota > UBA1018 > UBA1018 > UBA1018 > UBA1018. Next base: position 3,461 of record DBAE01000009.1, read on the forward strand.
CTGCAGAGATGGGGTTTTTTATTTTTAGCGATGCTCGCCTTAACGCTGCGCTCATGGCAAGGCAATTGCTTACATGAACGCACTGTTTGGGGGGTCAAACGATGCGTTTAGGTCTGAAACAAATTTTCTTGTCGGCTGCGATTGCTAGCGTTTCTGCACTTGAGGCTCATGCTCAAGTAGAGGTGACGGAGGCTGCAGGTAGTGCTCCTCGCGAAAGCCACGTGGATCAGCGAGGCGACGTTGCAACCTCGCAAAATGAGATTGAGACCGATGTAGAAGGCGAATATGTATTGCCACCTTACTCGGTAAATTATTTCGGCGTACTTTTTGGACCTTCAGTCGAAAGCCCATCTAGCTCCCAACCTACTCCTCAAGGAAATATTGATCCCGAACTTCCGCTCGCGGTCCTGAATTTTTTAGGCCTCACTTATAACATGACCGATCGATATGCGATTACAGGTACCGCTTACTGGGCCTGGAGGCCGGTCAGAGGACAAATTCTCGAAATGCGAGACCCATTTGTCAGACTTTCAGACTCACAGCTCGTCGTCACAGATAATTTTAATCTCTATGCTGATGCTCGCGTGCATTTCCCAATCACCGATACCTCTCGAGACAGCGACATGCTCACGGGGCTTCAGTCATTCCTGGTGGCGACATACATGCCCCCTGGAAGTCGCTTCACCCTACAAAGCTATCTTTCAGCACGCTATAATGTTTTTGGATCGCAAGGCATCGGAAACGACGTGGAGCTCTATGCGGGTCCAAATGTGAGTTATCAAATTACCCCGACAGTCGCAGCCACACTCCTTTACGAAATGGGCGCCAATCACTTCTTCGGCGACGATCCATTTCAGATGGTCAATGCTGGAACCGATTTGCAGCCAGGTATCCGCTGGGATCCAAGTCCACGCCTCAGCGTAAACCCTTACCTCAATATCTTCACCGGAGATAAAGTCACCTTTGCTTCCACCTCGATCGGTATGACTTTGGCTTGGCAGCTTCTTTAATTGTAGCGGGCCGAATCACCGTTTTTTGACGCCAGGGTCAGTTTGGGGTCTCCAAAATAGTGGAAGTCTAAAATCAGTCTTTGCACCCTCATCAGAGTAGCTTAAACTTAAAGGATGACCGGAGCTGAGTGGTATGTGGAGATAGGCAATCGGAAGGCTGGCCCCTATACTCCTGATCAAATTAAAGGACTCTTAGAAGACCAGGAAGTTCGTCCGCATGACCGAGTCACGTCGGATCGGCTCGATGGCGAATGGATCTCTGTCCAAGAACTCCTTGCTGCTTACGATGAAGCAGTAAAACGCTCTCAGAGTTTTCAAGCTCCCCCTCGCCCGTCAGAAATTGAAAAGACTCCCGTTCTTGGAATTCAGCTTCATAACTCCCAAGATTTAGCTCAAAACCTCTTTGACGCGCTTCGTGTCGCAAAAGAGAAGAAGGTCTCCTCAAAGATGACTCCGGTTAGCCCTCAAGAGTGGGGCACGGTTGCTCAGAGGCGTGGGCTAGTTCCCCCTCAGGTTTGGCTTATTTTAACTTTGACCGTAATTCTAGGCGTGTCCGTTTATGGGATTATGAAAGTCCTCAATGCGAAAAATGCTGCGACGACCGCCCTACCCACGATACAGGAACAACCTGCTCAGAACACGGTTCCTACTCTATCGACCTCGAATAGTACCCAGCCTCCAGCCGCGAAAATGGCTCCGCCTCCGACCATGCCGGCCCAGCGGATGAACGTTCCTGCTGTGACGCGGCCTAGTTTTGCCGAACGCAAGCGTATCGATGAAATGAGAGAACGCGAGCGCGAACGGGAGCGTGATCGAGAACGAGACGAAAGAGATCGTCGAGAACAAGCTCTTCGCGATGAAGAACGACGAAGTGATGATCGTAGGCTCGAAGGCAGAATTGACGATCGAGAACGCCGATCAGATCCAAATGGAATCACTGACCCAAACAATGCCCCTCAGGACCGGGACCTCAACACCAATCCCAATTCAGCTGAAACTGAAGAAGCTGCGGGCGGAGAAATGATTGACCGCTTTAATCCTCCCGGACCTCCAGACGCATCCACCCAATAGTACAAAGC
>DBAE01000063.1 GCA_002291495.1 Bacteriovoracaceae bacterium UBA1018
GTATTTTGCATTTTCGGTGATGACTGCTTTTACTGGCACACTCTGGGGCGTTAATCCTTTTGATCAGCCTGGAGTTGAAGAAGGAAAAATCTACATTCGTGACTCACTCAATGCTCAGCGCCGCGAAAACGCGAATCAGGACGACGACAATACACCTGTCGGCCGGCTACGACGTGAACCGCGCGAGACCAATCCAGAAGGTTAAGTTCTCTGGAGAACTTCTCCTGGGTGATTCAATGAATTTGCGATCTATTTTTGTCGTCGCATTGCTGTTGCAGCCAACTGTCCTCATCGACTCAAGTGAGAGCCTGGCTAACGACCATCCGTCTGTTTTAAAGTCTTTTAAGATGAAGTTCAAAAAAATAATCCCACTCACGCGACAGTGCGATCAACTCGGGTGTCTTTCTAAGTCGCAATTCTACCTCGTCCACACAAAGATCCTAAATAAGCGTCCAGATCACTCGCAAAGCTATTGCCAGGTCTCCATTGCTGCTGATCCTGAACTCAAGCAGTTACCAAAAAACTTTGGCATCCCAGTGAAGCTCAAAAAATTTGATCTAGTTCAAGATGATTCGAAGAACGTCTCTCACATCGAATGGTATGGCCATGCAAAGACGGTCATCAACGAACAGACGCTGCACTACACTCTACATTCGTCTTGTACGCCTGGTTACGACCATCTCAAAACAGGCATGAGCATCAATGATGTCCGAGCTCATTTAGGAAGCAAGAAAGCCCGAAAGCCGAACTGAAAATAGACTACCGTTTGCGATACTTAGCCTTGTAGACAACACTGTCTTGTAGATAACCAATGACTTCGAGCTCAGCGCGGTCAGATTGAGTACTTTTATACTCAATGCAGTCAAACTTAAGAACTTGATACTGTTCATTGATTTCTCGAATTTTTTTACTCCCTTTGTAGGTATTTGGGATGGAAAAGAATTCTTCATTCAGCACCACGAGCTTAATCTTGTTTGCATTCTTATCTGAAAAAATCCCGTTCTGACCGTCAGCACAGAACACAACACTGGATTGTCCATTACGCTCAGCCTCACCTGAATAGGTCAGCACACTGCCAAAGGCCTTGAGATCAAAAGTTGCACTATAATTTCCGCTCACCGATGCGGCAGAGCTATCAATCACTAAATTAGTCCCGTCGAACCTTAAGACAAAATCCTGCGCTAGATTAAAAGAACGATCAGGCACTTGCCCATGATCATCGAAAGAATATTTCCATGTCGACATGGTGCGGGAACGCACCCACTCGTTTTCGGATAGTTGCTTAAAAAAGGTATCCTTCTGCTCCAGCTTGATCGGACGATAGCCTTTGAGGTTCAGGCTTGTTGGAACATGGGATTGAGCCAAAGCCGGGATAGCAGATAGACCAGCAATCAATACCAAAATGATCTTATTCATAGGACTCCCTCTTGGGAAAGAGACCTACGATACAAAACGACTCCAGTCAAGATTTGGCGGGAGATCTGACGAGGATGATGAAGCTATTCGAAGTAGATCTGAAGCAAAAAAAAGGGGCAGAGAACTCTCGTTCCCTGCCCCTTCCATGATCATCTCGAAGTTATCCGAGAAGTTTAAGAGCCATCATGTTATTTTGATTTGCTTGACCAAGAACAGAAACACCTGCTTGAGACAAGATGTTTTGTTTAGTCAATTCAGCTGTTTCAGAAGCCATGTCCACATCGCGGATACGGCTGTTAGCTGCTGACAAGTTTTCTTGATAGATCCCTAAGTTCGAAGCTGCAGAAGTGAGTCGGTTTTGAAGAGCACCGAGTTCAGCGCGATTTTCTGCCAAGTTAGAGATTGCCGCATCGATCGAAGCCAAGTTGTTTTGAGCTTGTTCTTTCGTTGCGACTGAGATGTCTGCAATTCCTAACTTTTCAGTTTTTACGTTGGTTTTTCCTGGATCGTAAATAAATCGGTCTTGCTCAGGAATATTGTTCATCCCGATTTGGATTTCGAGTGAGTTACCTTCACCGTTCAAGAGCTTTTTGCTGTTGTACTCAGTGGACATAGCGATACGATCCACTTCTTGACGAAGTTGTTGCACCTCTTTGTCAATGAATCGTCTCTCAGTATCACCGATTGTATCAGAAGCAGCTTGGATTGAGAGTTCGCGGAAACGGATCAGGATGTTTCCAACTTCGTTCATCGCACCTTCAGCAGTTTGAATCATCGAAATACCGTCGTTAGCATTTCGTACATCTTGCTGAATAGAACGAATGCCCGCTCTCATTTTCTCAGAAATCGCCAATCCGGCTGCGTCGTCCGCAGCGCGAACGATACGTGAACCAGAGGCCAACTTCTCGAGGGACATCTTTTGATTGCCACTATTAATTCCTAAGTTACGCTNNTAATTCTTAGACCCATTGATCTTTTCTCCCGTTTTTCAGATGATCATGTTGTTACAGTGACGCCATTGTCACATTGACTATTTCGGTCTGGTATTAAAATAGTTTAGACTTTTTTAGTCGGTTATTAATAACGCATATAGACATGAACTATGCACCTGAAGATATTAGGCATATTCTGTTATCTATTTTTATGATGCAATGAGTCTAATAACAGAATAATCATGCAGACTCCTCCCCGCTTCATAATACCTGACTATATACATTAACTTTAGATGTTATCATCCAGGTTTAAGATTGCAGTCTAGTAGCCGTTACCTGCGATTGCCGATTTTTGAGAGAAACATCGTCATCAGCGTGCAAATCCAATTGAGCATTTGCAGACTCCTCAATATCCAATCTGAATTTAATTTAAACTGTTTGACGGGTCGATCCACTCTGTTTACTCTAAATAAGCGATGGCATGTCCTCCTAATGACCAAAATGGAAATGGCTCTGGTTTCTCCGATGATTCTGGGGAAAAAACCAAAGTTCTTCAGGGTGACCAAGAAACTCTGAATAACGAAATTCAGCGTGCAAAAGAGCAGCCTGCTTGTTTGATTATCATTCGAGGCTCACCTCAAGGGCATCGTTTCTTTCTTACTCAGCCAGAAATGATTGTCGGACGCGATCCTGCCGCCGATATTAGCGTGGCTGATCAAAGCATTTCACGCAAACATGCAAAAATTTTTCAGCAAGGCAGCCACNNGCAGTAAACGACAAAAAAGTGGCGCCCGGCACCACGGTCGAACTCGCAAAAGAAGACATGGTGAAACTAGGCAATTCAATTCTGAAGTTTTTGCCTGCGGGTGAGCTTGAAATCCTTTTCTACGGAAATTTGGGATCTGCAGCCCATACCGACCCCCTCACAAAGATTTACAACAAGGGATACCTTTTAGAGGCCTTAGACGCTGAGTTTAAGCGCGCAAAAGCACTTCACACGGACTTCTCCCTACTCTTCTTTGATCTCGATCACTTCAAAAAGGTCAATGATACTTATGGGCATGAAGCTGGAGATCTAGTCTTAAAAGATTTTGCAAATCTCGTCCGCACCCATCACCTACGACCTAAAGATNNAGTTTGTGGTGCTTCTTGGAAATACCAATGCAACAGTGGCTACCGAGATTGCTGAAAAAGTTCGCGCTGCCGTCGAAGCTCATCCATTTATCTTTGAAGGTAAGCGTATACCTGTGACAACCAGTATGGGAGTCGCAGAACTTCGAAGTGATATCGAGTCCCCTCAGACTCTCATTAAAGCAGCCGATAAAGCGCTCTATGCAGCCAAATCAGGTGGTCGTAATCGCGTAGTCGTCGCGAGTTAAGTTTCAGTTACTTGGCTTGTCAGTTACTTGGATTGATAGAGCCAGCCTTGGTATCTCGCTCACGATTAAAGCCGCGGNNGATTTGCTCTTCAATACTCTTCATTGGAATATTGGACTGACAAACAGATTCGAGACGATTTAACTCAAACTGATCGACTCGACCCGACTCAGCGTTGGCGGCTTTCAATCCCTTGCCATTATATCTTTTGGCATAACTCTCTAATTGGGACTTAAGTTGTTCTTGACTCAACTGTCTTGCCGCAGTCTTGTAATACTCTGGGTAGCCTTTGTTCTCGAGCAGCGTACCACTACCCCCGACCTTTTTGTCCCTGAGAGCCAATAAGATCGCGTTCCTCGTTCGATCATGATCATTATGTCCATCCATGACCCACGGCTGATTAAACTTAAAACGACAGGTTGAATAAGAAAGCACTGGACCGAGCGGTTCTTTGCTAGCGGCATTGCGTTCTTCGATGGTCAACCCAGGGAGCTTCACGCCCACTTGCCGATACTGTTCAAAGAACTTAGAACCTGCCCACTTATTGATCCACTGGGCATAGGCAGCACCCTGAGTCGAAGGATTAGGTCTCGTCGTATACATCTCTTCAATGGCCTTAATGTTCTCAGGATTGTTTTGACCATACTTCTTTTTCATTTCGTCTAGGCTTTGCTTAGCTGGATCGAAATAGGGCGATGGACCACTTGTGCCATCACCTTCATCCCCTTTGTAATCCATCTCAATACTTTTTTCAGTGAGCACGATGGGATTTTTTAGCTGAGCACATGGCGACTTTGGATCAGGATTATTAAAACGGTCCATCACGAACTTTTTCATCGCGGTTGCTCGGTCATGACTGAGAGCTACGTTGCCTGCCATGTATAATGCTTCATTTTTGTAGGTCGTATTAAATTTATCTGCTCGTGCATGGATGATAAACTTTTTGTTAGGGTCATACTTGGCACCACGACCAACATTGCTGCAAAAAAGATCGACTAATTTTGCGATCTTTTCTTTTCCGCCTTCTTTTAATTCGACTCCATTGGAGGAGAAGTAATCATTAGGGCCTTCCCATACGGGTGTGTTGACATCAACGAAAGTCTTTTTAGGTTCGCAAGTAGGGAGATGCACATTCATCATTCCGACAAACTGGATCTCACCGATACCTTTATTTCCTTTAAATTTAGAGCCACGAGCAGCACCTTCATCACGAATATTAAACACATCCTCCCAAACTTGGTCAGGGATCTTAGCTGCTTCAGTTTTACGTGAAGAAGCTTCTTTATTGATGTCGATAAATTCGAGCTGTGACGCTTCTCGGATGATCATGGACTTCTCGCCACGTCTTAATTTGGCGACTTCAGACTCTATATATTCAGCTTGTCGGAGATCCGTAAACTGAGTGGAGTCTTTCCATTTTCTTGTCATCATTTGAACAAATTTTTCTAATCCATCATTACATGCTTGCTCAGCGGCGACTGCTCTTAAGCGCCTCCACTCCGGATCATTAATAGGATCGCAATAAGTCTTTTGAGTTAGTTGATCGACGAGCTCCGCAGTAGCTGAGATCTCGTCGGAAGCCTGAATTGGATTACATCCATCAAACTGCTGAGCCAATGTGCTCGACGCCATTAACAATAACGTACCAACAGGAGTTAGTCCTAAAATGCGATTCCTGAGTTTCATTATCGTTCCCCCAATTAACAATTATGAAGGGTTTAAACTGAAATTTCAAATCACGAGGCCATATTTGTCTGAGTGTCTAATGTTTATACAAAGTGACAAATCTTGGCGTAACAGGACTCATTTTTGCCTGTAATTTAGAGGTCCTTAAGTGGCATATAAACTGCTCATGACTCCCCCGAGGCCTTTGAGATGAAGTTAATAATAGCCCACTATCTGCTGATTTCGACGCTAGGACTTTGTGTGGGCTTAGCTGCATCCTTGGCATCAGGGCATGAGCCTGCCGGCAATTTAAACTTCAATTGTTTTGAAATAGGTATTTCGTTAATCAAACGCCACGATTCAAATGGATTTCAAATCTATTCGCTTTTAAATGAACATCGTAAAGAGAAATTTAAATCCGATGTTTCAGATTGCCGCTCTGAAAACGACCTCGCAGCATTTTCAGTTGCCGTACATGAAGCAACCCACGCGATTGATAGCAGACATTCCGACCTAGCAAATGATCGATACTATATAAACCGCAATGCAATCCATCTCGACCCTACAGAACTCCTCTATTTATCCGGCGATTTTTTGAGTTCTCCAGTTGCACTTTTTCCACCGGTAAAAGTAGCCACTAACAGTCTTAAAACGGTTTCACCTGCTTTGAAGAAACTTGAAAGTCTCTATCTCGCTGGAGAATTTGGAGAAAAGAGCCTTTATTTTTTACTGAAGGAACTCAATGGTTATACTCAAGAAGGTTTTACGCTGATTCAGTTAGCAAACGGTCGAAAACAGCAGGCCACGCTCAATTCGGGACTGCTGCAAGTCATGCTATTTTTGGAGCACTACATTAAGACACTACGAACCCAATATCCTGAAGATTGGAACGAGTTACAAAAACCTGAATACCGAACTGCTATTTTGGTTCTTTGGAGACAAGCAGAGGAAGTTCTTAATCAAGGCCTTTCAAGTTCATACGTTTTAGTGAGTAATGCTCATTTGCGGCAAGTCTATTCACCTGCAAATATTAACGAGCTAGGTCTAGCCTTTATCAGTCATTTTAAGAGCACCCTATCTCCTAAAAACTTAAAATAACATATTGCATCATCCCATCCTTCCCTTGCTGGAGCGCACTTGCCATGACACATATGGTGTATGGCTCGGATCCAAGTTCTTTCGTCATTTGTTGCTGAAAAGATTGCTGCCGGCGAGGTGATCGAGCGCCCTGCAAGCGTGGTCAAAGAACTCGTCGAAAATTCACTCGATGCTGGTGCAACTGAGGTTGCAGTCATCTTAGAAGACGGCGGCAAGCAGCTGATTGAGATCATCGACAATGGGTATGGAATGGATGAGCAGGATCTCAATCTCTGCTTTAAGAGGCATGCCACAAGCAAAATCAAAGAACTCAATGATCTCGAAAAACTCAATACACTTGGCTTTCGTGGAGAGGCGCTCCCCTCCATCGCTGCAGTTTCAGATATGAGCATCTTGTCTCGCGCCAAAGGACAGGAGACGGCGTTTGAAACTAAGATTTCTGAAGGCGCTCAGTCTGTAACTTTTGGTCACTTTCTGGGATCTCCTCACGGTACACGGATCAGAGCGCGCGGTCTCTTTTCACAAGTCCCTGCACGTCTTAAGTTTTTAAAGTCTCAAGCCGCAGAAGTATCTCAAGTCAGGGAGTGGCTCGAGCGTTTAGCGCTCACTGNNACTCACCCCCATGTAGGATTTAGACTCGTGAGTAATGATCGAACCATCTTGCAATTGCGGCCTCAGGATGAGGTAGGTCGCATCAAGGCAATCTTAACGGATGGCGAGGATTTCCCAGTCATTACTGTGGAGTCCGATCAATTTTCGGCAACTCATGCGCTCAAAGTTCGCATTCACTGGCTTCAAGGACTTAGTAGTCCTCAGATGAGAAAGCTCGTCCAAGTGGTCAATCGACGTGCAGTCAAAGACCGCATGCTGCAACAAGCGCTGATGAGTCCATTTAGACAGGCATTGTTGCCCGGGCAATTTCCAGCCGTGGCTCTTTTTATCGAAATTGATCCAGCAGCGATGGACGTGAACGTTCATCCTACAAAGACGGAGCTTAGATTTCTCGATGGCTCGAAGATCTTTCGAGCTGTGCAACTTTTGGCTGAAAATATGATTGCTCAACACGGAGCTACCGGATTTGCATCGGGAAGTGCTTCAGCTTCAGCAGCATTTTCTGGAGGTTCTCCAGAGAACTTGAGTGGCACTAACTCATCGGCGGCGGCTATGAATGGGCCTGGCGCCGCGGCGGCGTCTAATAATTGGCNNTCCCTCGCATCAAAGTTCGTGGACATTTACAGCTCCGCCGACATTTCAGGATCCGTCCCTCGAAAACCAGGCGAACACTGCGCCGCAATCCGGCTTAGTTCATCCTTTTCAACCATCTCGGTACACAGGAATTGTATTTAATACCTACCTTCTCTACGACCTAGGAGACGAACTAGGTCTCATCGATCAACATGCCGCACACGAGCGAGTTCGATACGAAAAGCTCAAGACCCGAACTCTCGCAAGAGTTGAAGGTCAATCTTCACAAGCACTGCTTATTCCCGAAGCGACTCAGTTTCCCGAAGAAGCCAAAACGACAATCGAATCGCGACTGACACTCCTGGATCAAATGGGATTTGATGCAGAAATTTTTGGAGAAACATCGCTACTCTTTAGAGCTATTCCGGCCGAATGGGGTACTTCCGGCCTAAAAGTGCGCCTTAAAAACCTAGTCGACAAACTGATTGACCTCGAGCTTTCCCCGGGTGCTGATCCTAGACATATGCTTCTGGACGAAAAACTCTTTGAATCGTTGGCAAGTGAAGCCTGCCATTCAGCGATCCGAGCAGGAGATCGTTTAGATGAGTCTCAAGCCTATGCGCTCGTCGAGTCTTTATTTCAATGCACGCACCCTTGGAATTGTCCACATGGGCGACCGACCATTGCACGCGTACCTAAGCTGAGATTTGAGGAATGGTTTCAAAGAAAAGTTTAATCATCACTGGGCCCACCGCCTCAGGCAAAACATCGCTCGCGCTTTCGCTAGCGACAGACCCGAAATACCAAAACTCGATTGAGATCATCAATGCGGATAGCCTCCTGATTTATCGCGAGATGAATATTGGTACTGCAAAACCCACTCAAGCCGAACTTGAACGTGTACCCCACCATCTCGTCGATATCAGGGATCCCAGTGAAGACTTTACTGCGGGAGACTTTGTGAGACTCGCTCACCATGCGATCCAAGAAATTCAGTCTCGTGGAAAAAGAGCCCTAATCATTGGCGGGACAGGTTTTTATCTCAAAGCTTTAGTAAAAGGCATTTGGAACGCACCCCCCACAGATGCGGCCCTTCGCGAAAGACTAGAAAAAGAGGATAACTCAACTCTTTTTGCCCGGCTCGAAATCAGTGATCCGAAAACTGCGCGACGAATTGGGCAAAACGATCGTTATCGCTTGATTAGGTCTCTCGAGATCATCGAGCTATCAGGCACCACGCCATCCGCACTCGAGGAAAGCCATCAATCTCAAGCAACTCAATCAGCTCATACCGAGTATCCGGTAAAACTCATGATCATCGATCGATCAGAAGGTCTGAGTGAGCGCATCAAACTGCGGTCACGTCAGATGCTAGAGATGGGTCTTATCGAAGAAGTAAATATGCTTCGATCGAAGTATCCAAAAGCCCGCTCGCTCTCTTCTGTGGGATACCAGCAAGTTTGCGATTATCTCGATGGTACAAAACCCGAAGGTCGCAAAATGAAAGAAGGTCTTCCCGGTCTCGAAGAAGAAATTATTTTAGCGACGAATCAACTCGTTAAGAAACAACGCACCTTTTTCAAAGGACAATTTAAAGATCAAGCTCAGTGGTTTTATCTTGATCAAGATCTTGAAAAACTGAAACAGGAATTTGACAATTGGGTTCAGGAAAAAGACTGAACCAAGGAGCGCACCCCATGCCAAAGATCCAAGGAAGTCGTATTATCATCGTTTCGGACGGTACAGGAGAAACCGCAGCACAGATGACCAAAGCTGCAATGGTTCAATTCAGTGACCATAATATCTATTTTACTCGATACAAAAATGTCCGTAATGAAGCTCAGATTGAAGCCATTTGCGAAGACGCTGCCATAAACAAAGACTTACTCGTCTACACAATCGTTTCNNGCTCAGAGCCTTTCTCGTTTCCAAAGCACGCGAGCATACCATTCCCTGTGTGGATCTCTTGGGGCCGTTGCTTGCTGGGCTGGGCAACTACTTCGGATATGAACCGAAATCGATTGCTGGACTCCTTCACGATGTCAACGAGCGCTATTTTCAACGTATTGAAGCGATGGAGTATACGATTGCGCATGACGACGGTCGAGATCTCACAGATCTTCAAAAAGCAGATATCGTCATTTTAGGAATTTCACGTACTTCAAAGACTCCTCTTTCTATGTATCTTTCTCATCAGGGATGGCGGGTCGCTAATATCCCCCTCATCAACGGATTTCAAATCCCGAAAGAGGTTTTCGAAATCGATCAAAGACGCGTCATTGGACTTACGATTGATGTACAAGATCTTGCAACGNNGGCTGGGCCAAGACAAAGGCGGTGAGTATGCAGATCCCGACAAAGTGAACGAAGAGATCGAATATGCAAACGAGATCTTTCGCAAGAACCGACGCTGGCCAGTATTTAATGTCACTGGCAAAGCTCTTGAAGAGACTGCATCTGAGATCATTAAGTTGATGGCATCCCGTCGCTTAACGCCTCCGTCTATTTAGTTGCTTATTCAACTGTCTATTTAGCTGCGGCTAGCCAGGAGATTATACTATGTTAGTTGGAGTTGGACGCATCGTTTTAGATTTTTACAATAACGACAGCGTCGCGAAGAAACGCAGAAATATGGAAGACCTCTGCCACGACCTGAGAAAAAAGTTCAATATCTCGGCCCTTGAAATTGCAGACTTCGATGATTTAGAGCGCTGTGTATTGGGATTTGCGATCGTCATTCCAGAAAATTGGAAATCAATCAGCGCCCAGAGCCTCGTTGAAAAAGTTTGTCAGACAATTGATGAAACCGCATTTGCTCGGGTGATGGTCGAAGACTGGGACCTTCTAAATCACGGCAAAGAATGAAAAGCGATCTCTGACAGGAGCTCATCTGGAGATACAGTAGCCGTACCCCGCTTGCCTACGACAACTCCAGCAGCAAGATTACCCAGGACTGAAGCTTCTTCAAGGCTCGCACCTGAAGCTATTGAAAGAGCCACGGTCGTGATGACTGTGTCACCCGCTCCCGAGACATCATAAACTTCGCGCGCGTAGGTAGGGATGACCTGCATCTTTCGAGTCGCTGCATCAAATAGTGCCATACCGTCTTTTCCAAGAGTGATGATGACATGAGGTGCATTTGTAACGGTGAGGATCTTATCACCTGCGGCTCGAAGTGAGCTTTCATTCTTAATTTCAATACCTGAAAGCTTTTCTGCTTCTTTGGTATTGGGAGTTAGTACATAGGCGCCCTTATAAAGTTCAAGCGCACTTTTCGGATTAGGATCCACTGCTACAAGCTTTTTCTCTATTGCAGCGAGTTTAAACACAGCGCGAGAGAGCCGCTCTGTGAGCATGCCTTTAGCGTAATCTTGAAGAATAATAATATCGGATCGAGGAATCAGCTTTGTGATCTTCTCGATGACCTTACTCTCAATCACTCGGCTCATCTTGTGATAACTTTCGAAGTCGACCCTGAGTAACTGTTGTTTTTCACTGACGATGCGTTCTTTTAAAATAGTTCGTCGGGATGGATCTGTAATGAGAGCTTCAGTTCCGATCCGTGATTTTTTGAGTAAGGTTTTAAAATCTGCCGCAGCACGGTCTTTTCCTAAAATACCTGCAAGCACTGCCTGACCGCCCAGAGTTCGAACATTATCTGCCACGTTAGCTGCGAGTCCGAGCTTAAACTGTTCATCTTGGACTAGGACAATTGGAACTGGCGCTTCTGGAGAGATTCGCTCGACAGTACCAATCGTGTAGCAATCAATTCCAACGTCACCAATGACGAGGATTCGTTTATTTCGAAACTTTTTTAAGATTTCTTCGAGTCTGACTCTGTCTAACTGCGGTTTTTTTTGCTGCATTTGAGCCTTAAACTAACCGGCCTGAGCCTTGAGTGCAAGAAGACGATGAACTTGTTCCAACGCTTGCTGAACAGTCAGGCTCTTCATGCAAGGATAGTAATTGCAAAGATTGCCGATGCATTTAAATTCTTGGCCGCAATAGACTTCTGGCACCAACACTGCGTCTTTGTTCTCTTCTTTTCTATAAGGTCCCCACCTAATTGCGCTCTGCACCCTAATCGGAGGATAAAAAGTAAGCACCGGTTTTCCAAGCGCTACTGCCAAATGCAGAGGACCAGTACTTGGGGCTACGACGACATCTGCCCAACTCATCAGACCAGCAAGTTGATCAATCGGTCCTGCACTTCGACCACCATAGGTCATGACCTTTTCAGCGTTGGCACCGGATTGTTCTGCAATTCGCGAGAGCAGTTGCCCTTCGGTAGGCCCCCCCGTGAGTAGGATCTGATGGCCTTCTTTTACGAGCGCTTTGACGAGCTCTACGTNNGTTGAGCGCTGACCCCCCCATTCCAGGATGCACAACAATCAATTTAGATTGATTCCAGCCCTTCTCTTCAAGCCACTTACCTGCGGCTAGTCGGGTGGCCTCAGCAAGGTAGACGGCGGTTTCCGTTTTTTTGGCTCTGGAACGCACTCCGAGTTTTCTCAAGAGCTGAAGATTGTAGTCGGTTTCATGCATCTCGACACGTGAACGATGCTGCCTAATGCCTCTATTATAAAACAGATAAGAATGAGGCTTTGAAACGGGACCAACACGATTAGGAACTCCCGCACCAAAGAGAGCTGCAGCAATCCGCCAATTGCTCTGAAGAACAACCCCAATACTAAAATCGGCGTTTCTAATTTCTTCCATCAAGCGAAAAAAACCACCCAAACCAGCGTGTTTTTTTTCTGGCTCATAGATGAGGAGATCGTCGACAGCCGCTAGTCCTCTTAATAGGGGTGCTACTGGAGCCTGGACGAGGACAGTAATTTTGGAGTTAGGATAATAATCCTTGAGCACTTGAAAAACCGGAGTGGACAAAATCACGTCCCCTACTCGGTCTGGTCTAGCCACCAAAATTCTTGGCGTATTTTCACTCATTTCCGATTTTGCCCCGATGGCGCCTCTAGCTTTAACAAACGGCGCGCTTGTTCTTCCATCTTCAAAACGACTTCATCTAGTGTCATTAAGCTCGTGTCGATTGAGATGGCATCTTCAGCCTTTTTTAAAGGTGCAGCAGCTCGATTCATATCGCTATGATCTCGTTGTGCGATCTGAGACTTAACCTCTTCGAAGGAAGGAGCATCAGCACCTGAAGCTTCCATTTCAGATAGACGCCTTTTAGCTCTTTCTTCAACACTAGCGGTTAAGAAAAATTTTACATCGGCGTCTGGAAAAATCACAGTACCGATATCGCGCCCTTCAAGAATAGTGCGTCCTATACATCCCATACGTCTCTGCAGTCCTAAGAGAGCGGCTCTTACTCCGGGATAAGCAGACACCTTACTCGCGTTCATACTCACTTCAGGCGTACGAATATAATCGGTAATATCTCTTCCATCTGCAAAGATGCGATTAGACGGATTTTTATTAGGCAAGCGCCTAAACTCGAGATGCAGACTGCGAGCAAAGCTGGTCGCTTGTTCTTCATACTCAGCTTCTGGGATCTTTCGGTCGAGCAAAGTAAAAGCAATGGACCGATATAGAGCACCTGTATCGATATGAACAAAACCCAAAACATCCGCAAGTCTTTTGGTCGCAGAACTTTTGCCCGTACCAGCAGGTCCGTCGATAGCAATGACTGGTCCTTGCTTTGGAACACCCATCATGAGTTCCTCGCTTTATTTGCAGATTTTTTTGCAGATTTTTTAGACAAACTCTTTAGTTTTGGCTGAACGGGACGTTCGGCAGCCAGTGCACGAATTGCAATTTTATTTTCTGCTGGTGTTCCGATGCTAATCCTTAATGCATCGATCAATCCATAATTGGTCACCGGACGAAAGATAACCCCGCGTTTCAAACAGGAGAGATAAACGTCGGCTCCTCTCTTACCGAGTCCCTTCATCACATCAACCAGTAAAAAATTTCCTTGGCTCTTCCAGTACGGAATACCTAGCTGTTTCAAACTCTTTTCCCAAAGTTTCATTCCATCTGAATTCATCTTGCGCGCGCGTTTCACATAAGTCTTGTCTGAAAGCGCGGCTGCAGCCGCAAGCAGGGCAAGTGAGTTTAGATTAAATGGCTGTCTCACTTTTTCTAATGTTGCAATGAGCTCAGGTCGAGCAATCCCATATCCCACGCGCAGCCCAGCGAGACCGTATACTTTTGAGAACGTTCTCAATACGATCACGTTGGCGTACTCTTCCAAAAAATCGAGTGCATCTGGAAGATCTTTTGCTGTGACATATTCCCAATAGGCATAATCCAGAACGACCAATACAGATCCGTTTCTAATTTGAGCAATCTCCTTTAGAAAAGATCTCAACTCTGAGGCCGTATTGTAAGTACCGGTCGGATTGTTGGGATTGGCAAGAAATACGAGTTTAACTTTTTCAGAATCCCTGACCTGTTTGACCATCGCGGAAAGGTCCGCTTTTAGGTCGGCACCACAAGACACTTCGCGAGTCGACACCCCTTGGATCTGCGCGCAAATTCGATAAGCCAAAAACGCATACNNATCATTGGAGCCATTTCCCAAGATCAGCTGATGAGTTGCGATCCCAAGGTGTTTTGATAGTGCCGCCTTGAGATGAAATGCAGCGCTATCAGGATACCGATGGAGCTCTCTCACTCCTTTTTTCATCATCTGCAAAGCTTTCGGGCTTGGTCCCAGCGGGTTTTCATTTGAGGCTAGTTTGATGACTCGCTTGAGCCCAAACTCGCGCTTTGTTTCCTCAATCGGCTTTCCTGGAATATAGGGCACAAGGTCTTGAATATAGCTTGGAACTGATGTCGAAATCGGTGTGGCCATGAGCCTACTAGATCACCGGGCGTACCTTAGCGCAAGCCCACTCGATGTCTTCCCATTCTTGAGAAAAAGTGTTCAAAATATCTTTCACAAAGTCCTGCACTGCTTCTGGCGTTTTAAAACCTAGGTCTTTCAGGCCGACAGCTTTTACGGGTGCGCCCTCTGCGTCAATATTGATCCCGGCATGAAGCAGCTGTGAAACCGGAGACGATGTAACAATCGAAACCGAAAGCTTTTGATCGTTGATAAATAGATCATCCCCATCTCTTAGAACCATCGGCTGAGTTTCTAGAAGCGGATGGGTATTGAGCTTCTGTGCGATGATTCCCATAAGAAGTCTTTGTGCAAAAACCCCTTCTCTCAAGCTACTCCCAAAAAATTCTCCGATAAAATGGACCATCGACTTAGCCTGAATAAAGTCGTGTTCAATCCGATCTTCCCAGTCGACCAAGTGTTCGGTTTTCACTTCACATGGTCCTACAAATGCACCGAGAGCCGATCCTCGGAGTTCAAATTCTTGGAGCAAAAAATGGGGTCTAAGCTCAGGTCCCGTATATGCGCGCTCTGCTTGTGAAAAAACTATCGCAAATTTCATGTCGACACCGCCCGAGCATAACGTTGACAGGACTCACAAGTCCCGCAAGCAGTTTCACCGCCATAATAACAACTCCAAACCAGATCAAAGGGAAACGGACGTGAAAGCGACTTGAGTCGGGCCACGATCTCACGTTTATCTAACTGAGTGGTATAGGAGAATAGCTTGACCTGATTTGCTGTCGAAAAGGACAGGGCCTGCGTCGACCTCTCAAGGAAGGCTTCCGAGTTATCCGGAAACGTGGTCGCCTCTTCACGATTAAAGCCTACAACCACCCTCTGTGCTTTTAATTTATCCGCAAATGCGGCAGCCACATTAATCATCAGCCCATTGCGGTTGGGTACCCAAACAGACTTTGCGGTGTCTTGAGTGATCTTGAGATTGTCGAGTTCTTGGGTTTGAAGTTTTGGTACCGACTGAGATGAATCAGTGAGGGAGCTTCCGCCCAATGCTCCAAGCCAACGAAGGTCAATGACCTGCTGAGAGATGCCGTAGTATTGCGCAAGTCGTGCGGCAGCCCGAATCTCATTTCTTTCTGCTCTTTGTCCATAGGCGCAAGTAATAGCGAGAATGGCTTCACCCTGGTCAGCACAGATTGCTAAATTAGCGGCCGAATCTAGTCCGCCAGACAATAATACGATACTTGATAGATTAGACACGCCTGCCCTCAAACGCCGGAAGTTTGTGCGGTCCGACGGTCTACTTCAGATACGTTATAATAGCGCCAATCGAAAACACCTTTTACGATATCATCGTAATATTTTTTGGTCTTCGTCGGTTTGAAGTTTTTACGAGTCATGAGCTCATCG
>DBAE01000086.1 GCA_002291495.1 Bacteriovoracaceae bacterium UBA1018
CTCTAATTTGCGCGAGAAGAACGTAGAGAGCCTTCTTCATCTGTTCGTCGAATCGCAATACCCAGCCCCTGCAATCTTTGGATGGCTTCGATCGTCGGATGTCCGTGACGATTTCCAACTCCTGACGAAATCCATGCTTCTTGAGGAAATATCTCACGCAAAACATCCACATCGCTTGAATAACGTGAACCATGATGACTGACTTTGAGAATAACTGAATGTTTGGGCACTCTAAAACCTCGAGCCCACCGGACAAACTCGCGTTCTTGCGCCATATCAGCGTCACCCATCGAAAAATAGTACCGTCCATCTGAAAGCGGAATCCAATAAGCGGTCATATTAGAATTTCCACTAGATGTCCTTCTACCTGCACCATTCCACGCGACTCTACCTAGATCTGGATTTCGTACCGGAAATGGAACGCAGGACTTTTGCTGCAACTCAAAACTTTGTATGTCCAGAGAACCAAATTGAGCCCGCCACTCCTNNCGAACACAATCAATTGGAATGAGCTGGCTCAATTTCTTAAGTCCGCCTGAATGATCTTCATCTAGATGCGTAAAGCCGATCCAGTTCACGTGAGTAATTCCACGGCGGGCCAAAAGTGTTAGCCAAGAACTCAACGAAAACGCTTTTTCTGATCCGACGTCAATTAGGCCGACAGAAAATCCCACAGGAAATCCCACAGAAAATCCCACAGAGTCGCGGCCGTAAACAATTGCTGCATCTCCTTGACCGACATCTAACTGCTCTACTTGATTTCCGTCCGTCCAACTGATCCATCCAGACGAAAATCGGACAATCAAAAGAAGAGGAACTAGATAGGAACACACCCAGCGCCAGCGGATAGTGCACGCGAAAAGAGCGAAAAAAGCAGCTAAAAGCGCACCTCTCCATGAGATAACCCAGAGATTTGGCAACGTACTCAAGCCTCGAACCAACCAGTCCAGACAGGTGCTACACCAGATACCGACAATATCCGCTGTAAATACTGCCGCATCCGAAAATCCGAGAAGATCCAATAATACCGACAACCATCCCACCGGATAAACAAAAAGTGTAATAAGTGGGAAAGACACTATGTTTAGGAGAGGCGTCGCAAGACTCAGCATTCTCAATTCAAAGAGATCCCATACAGCCACAAATAACCAAGAACCGATGGCTAAAGCGAAATGTCGTCGAGCTGATGAATCCGTAGAATACGCTAAATCGTCTTTCATGAAAGATTCATAAAATTGAATAAATAAAAATCCGCCGCCCACAGCTAGTGCATAATGGATCCGGCCTGGTGCCCATTGAAAGACGGAGACATCACTCCCCGCCGCTTTCCATAATCCAACACTGAGATCGATAAATAGCGCGCAAAAAAGTGGCGCTCCAGGTCGCCATCTCACACCCAAAGTTTGTGAAATCGACTTACAACTAACAATCAGCCAAGGTCTCAGCAATCCGGGCCTGGCACCACTTAAAACCCACACAAAGATCCAGACGATTGCAGCTATACATCGCGACAGTCCTACGAGTCGTCCCGCGGACGCTTGTCCGCCGCCTACCCTCCTAACAATCCAGGCTACGCACTCGTACAAAAGATACAGGTGCATACCGGAAGCCGTATAGAGATGAACAAATCCAAACAATCGAAGCATTCCAAGGTCAGACGACGGCGTACTTTCATTGATTACTAATTTTCTGATCACTCCATACCGGTCTTGATGACCTAGGAGTCGAGAAGCGTTTTCGCGCAATCTTTCGATCGATTTAAAGAGACTAAAAAGTTCAGCACCTCGAACCGCCGGAGTTTTAATAGCCCAGGTTTCAGGTTTAAAGCTCAAATAGATTTGTTTTCGATTGGAATGAAGACCGTCATTTTCAATAAACTTTGAATAAGCGCTCCACTTGCCCTTCAACTCAAGGCAACCCGGCTTGTGGTAAGAATTAGAACTCAGGTAACGAAACCACTCTTCTTTTTTGATACAAAGTGAGGAACGATCTTTCGTGATGTCGTATTTTACCCAGCAGGAAGGGCTGCCCGTCCTAGTTGCCAGGTACGAATCTGTGCATACTTCTTGTGCCCGGCTGAAAGCGGAAACCGCCGAGAGTAATAGAATGATGATGAGATACATCTTGGAAAGATGTGCAGAAATTATTCTTTTTCAAATAGAGTGTCGAACTTCGAAAATTTTGGGCATAATCAAAGTATGATCGTGCGATTTCTGACGCAAAACTTCTATCTCATTCAGGTCGGCATCGGCGCTGTGTTTTTATTCATTGCCTGGATTGTGTTTAGACCAAATCGACTCGAATCCAACTTTCGCGTCCGAGAATCCGATCGCAATCTGAAATTTAATAAAAATGATTCTTCCTTTGCGGATGCAAAACTCAAACAAGATCCCCTTCAGTTAACCGGAATTCAGACCGAGGGTCCTCCCCATATCGTCTTAGGTATTAAGGCGAGCTCAAATCCAGAGGAAATCCAGCGTGCTTATCGCGAACTGATGAAACGCTATCATCCAGACAAAGTGGGCCGGCCCGGAACCCGAGAGTGGCAAGATGCACAGAAGATTGCCGAAGCCATCAATCGAGCAAAAAACGAAATGATGAAGCTGAATAAATCCTAGTCCGATAATCCTTCATCCGAACCGGTTTTCAGCAATAAAACTCGCTAAAATCCCTAACATTGAGACTCAGACCTGCACTCATCACTGCCCATATGAGTAATGTTCAAGTAGGAGCCCCCCTCAATCATGAAATTAATCCGCATCTTCAATGGATGGAGATTTCAAGTACGCTTCAGATACCCCAATTTCATATCATTGGTTTACCTGGCCCCGAAGTTGCCGAATCTAAAGAACGTGTTCGCGCGGCAATAGATTCGAGCGGATTCGAATTTCCGAAAAGAAGAGTTGTACTCAATCTTTCTCCAGCAAGTATCCGAAAGCAAGGAACAGGCATCGATCTAGGCATTGCTCTGACTGTCCTCAATTCGGGCATTGCTTCAAAAACAAAGAACTTGGCCAAGACAGCTCTACACTCAGGCACTCAGAAATGTGTCGCTTGGGGAGAACTCGGACTAGACGGTAAAATTAAATCCGCCGGTCAACCCCTGCGTACTCTGAGTGCTGCTTTGGCTCAAGGAGCCGATCTGATCTTATTATCTCCTCATGATNNTGCTTAGACAGATCTCGCAGTTTCAAAACAGAAAAACGTCCTTAGGATTTCCAGAAACTCTCGAAGAAGCTTGGGAGCTCTTTAAGACGTTCTTTTATTCTGCATCCCCCCCAGCGTCTCTCGTTGATCTGAGTTCGTTGACGCCAGAACAGCCTAAGACTCACATCTCCAGTAATCTTCCCAGATTACTGCCTATTTCAACGACCCTCCAGAGAACGCTTTGTTTGGCTGCATCGGGTGCACATCATCTTTTACTCTTGGGGCCAAAGGGCACAGGAAAAACCCATGCGATGGAATGGCTTCAAGCTTTGCAGCCGCCCTCGAGTGCAGAGGAGATTTTTACCCAAGCCATTATGTCAGAACTTCATGGACAGACTCCTTCAATCGGCAACATCCAACGCCATCGAAGAATCGGAACTCACTCACGCCCCTCTACCCTGCTTGGAACGGTCTCTACTCATAGCTTTCGGCCCGGTGAGTATTCTTTAGCCCACGGAGGGTTACTCATTGCTGACGAGTTTCCTGAATGGCCAAGAGACACGAGAGAATCGTTGAGAGATCCCATGGAGCGAGGATGGGTTACATTATCTCGAGCTAGAGCGAGCTACGAATTACCCGCCCAATTTGTACTGGCAGCAAATGGAAATCTTTGCCCGTGCGGAGGCATCATGGAAAATCCCGAACAATCAAAATCCAAGCGTTGTCGATGCCTACCTGGCCAACGCGAGGAATATCTGGGTCGGCTTTCTGGGCCCGTGCTTGATCGGATCGACCTCATCTATCTTCAGAGAGCATCTGAAAATGCTTCGACTGAGAACGGACTGCGTGGTGATTTGCTCAAACTCAAAGAACAAGTCGCTCATGTGCAAACAAAACTAGTTAAACGTTGGGGTAAACCTCCTGGAAAATTGGATGGGCATGAGCTTGAGTCTATACTGAAAGAGCACTCAGATTGGCGTGAGTTACTCGATCAAACTCCCGCCAAGAGCCTGCGATCCCGCCACAAAATACTAAGAATTTCACTCACGCTCTCGGCCTGGGAAAATACTGACCTAACGCAGTCACACTTTCTCGAAGCCTCCTGCTATCGGGCTGAAAGGCTCTTCTAAGCCAGACCGTGGAACATGCATTGCATTGGGGTATGTCTATGAGCATTGCAACAAAATCACTCAAAGGTTACCGGGTAGCCGTCATTGCAACTGACGGATTTGAAGAAACAGAATTAACAGTGCCTTATCGCGCCATTCGCGATACCGGTGCGACCGTTCATCTGATCTCTTTAAAGCGCGGCCCGATTCAAGCCTTTAAGCATCACGATAAATCGATTCTGGTAGAGGCGGAGTACGACTTCAAAGACGCGCGTCTCCAGCAGTATGACGCAATCGTATTACCGGGGGGCGCGCTCAACGCCGACACATTGAGAATGTCTCCTGAGGTACAGTCTTTTGTCCGCAATCATAATGATGAAGGAAAGCCCATCGCAGCGATTTGTCACGCAGGCTGGATTTTGATTTCTGCTGGACTCATCACTGGCCGGACGCTCACCAGCTATGAGGCTATCCAAGACGACATCCGAAACGCAGGGGGTCACTGGGTCAATCAAGAAGTCGTCGTCGATAAGAACTGGGTCACTAGCCGTAAGCCAGATGACTTACCAGGGTTTGTTCGAGAAACGATTGCTCTTTTTAGCGAGCACTATGAGCGACTCAATTTAGGCAATATCGAAAGTCCAATTCAAAAGACGGGATAACCTTGCAGCTTAAGCGGGCCTCTCGTATGATCAGCTTTCTGTATGGAATCAATCGAGATTTGGAATCCGCTCAATAAGTCAGTCGAAAAAGAACTCGTCTTTGGAGAAAAGGCCGTTCGTTGGCTCTACCAAAAAAAGCCAGGAAATTTCTTAGCCGACCATGTGTTATCCAGTTCCTGGTTTAGCCAGCTCTATGGCGCCTATCAAAGCTCGCGGTCCAGTGCACGAGCTATCCCCAACTTTATTTCAGCATTTAAAATACCCATGCACGAGTATGAAGAGACGACGTACTCTTCCTTTAATGATTTTTTTATTCGGAAATTTAAACCCGGTAAGCGGAATTTTGTCTCTGATCCAAAAGTACTTCCTGCCTTTGCAGAAGGCCGATATCTCGCTTTCAAGAGTGCGACTGCCGAGACCGCTCTACCGATAAAAGGGGCCATGCTCAATGCTGAAGCTCTACTCGGAGATCGCTCCGAGTTAAAACGATTTTTGGGTGGGCCCGCGTATATTGCGCGACTCTGTCCAGTCGACTATCATCGCTACCACTATCCAGATGACGGAACCACACTTCAAAGCTTCCGAGTGAAGGGCAAACTTCATTCTGTTAACCCCCTTGCCCTCTCTTATCGAGGGGACATTCTCTTTACCAATGAACGCTATGTGAGCATCTTGGATACTGCTCATTTCGGTCAACTCGCATTTGTCGAGGTAGGTGCCTTATGTGTCGGAAAGATCGTGCAATCCTACCCCGAAAATAGAGCCTTCAAACGCGGTGACGAAAAAGGCTATTTTCTTTTTGGTGGATCAACTGTGGTCGTATTGGGTGAGCCTGGACGATGGGTCCCGACACCTGAGCTTCTTGAACAATCAGCCCAGGGTCGGGAAACCTTAATCCAGCTAGGCCGACCTATAGGCGCGGTCCTGCCCGGCGCCCAGTAAAGAGTGATACAACAAAGCTGATCACAGCTAGAGCCAAGAAGACAAAAAGCAGAAGCTTTCCGGCATCAGCCGAAATTCCTGCGATATTGTTCATCCCTAAAAACATCGCGATCAACGCGATAACGAAAAATGCAATTGCTGCGCGTAACATAGTTAATCTCCTTGCTTGCTGTTAAAGCAAGGCTAGTGCCGCTTCCTACTTTTTAATTTTTTCCAAATATTTATGAAACGCTGAGTCTGGGGACACTAAGGAATGAATGGTTTCAGATGCTTCTTTTTTTGAAAGAGCACTTGCCTCTTCCCATAAGTCCTCGAAAATTAAGCGTGTCGCGCCGACAGCGAGCGACGGAAAAGCTCCATCATCGACTTCTCCACAGCCTACAATGAGTTGGCGATTCCACAGCGTCTTCATGGCTCGTTCATAAGTAGACTCGTTAAATTTGCCCCGAAGTTCTGAAAACTCTTTTACTTGTCGTGTAGAAAGGGGCGAATCTGCTTCTAGCACTTCGAGAATACGACGTGAATCGCCAGACAGCCCCAAATTGGCACCAGCTAAGCCCTGATCTGCTAGAAGGGCAGTAAAGAGTTTCTTAGAGAAAACCGTAGCCCGACCACGGAACCACTTGGTGTAAACAACTTTGCGACCTTCTGCGAGTTGGGCTCTGAGATGCCAGAGCTCTGCTACCCGATTATCTCCTGAGTCATCCCATTCCCAACGCATGGGAGTTCGTGGAAAAAAAGAAGACCATAGCGAAGGAATATCTTTTCGATTGTCTAAGGGAAATACGAGAAGCACACCTTGGCGCTCGATCTCAGCTATTGCGTTCTTTAAGTTAAATTTCAAAAGTTCACCTCGGTCTCAATTGTGAACACTTAAAATAAATCTGAAAGACTATCAACAAAATCAGCAAGGCATTGAGCATGCCAAATTCGCAAAAAGACCAAACTCTTGTCAGAAAAAGAACAGCTTTTCTTTCAACTAACAAAATGGAAAAAATAATAAGCAAGCAGCTTCAGATTAACGTTGAAAGAAAATAAATAATCTTCACTCTCAAAAGAGGGGCAGGTTTGCTCCAAATCACCATACAGCTAAAAGGAACTTCTGTGCAAAAGTTTTGGGATAGGGCTATTTCCGCCACCCGGTATAATCCTGTTGATCTTAGAAATCTTAAATCAAAGCGAGTCTGCGAATATTTTTCGACAGAGACGCCACTACAAGTATCAATCGACTCACTCAGTAAGGACTTTGAGCTCCTAGCTGAGAACAAAAAAGAAGTGCAAGGGCTGGCATACTTCAAAGAGTTTCGCCAATGGTGGCGCGAACATCGGTTTGGATATGTTACCGAGCCTCTTAATTTAGGAAATCCAGAGTCGCTTTTGACCTTAGGTGAGTTCCTCGATAATTTGCATCTTCAGTTTATTCATACTCGGCTAACTATTCAGGCTGAAGAAAATCGCTGGAAGTTTTGGACCCACCGCACTTTTGCGTCTTTAGGACACGGAGTCGTGTTTCTTTTCAGAAAATCAAGTGGTGCAATTGGTAGCCTTTTGCTCTTGGGTCCAGGGGTTCTCATGATCAACTCCTACACACAACCCATCATCACTCCCCTTGCCCAAACAGCATCACAGCAAGGAGCAAAGGACCTCGGTCAAGTTGCTTCGTCCATTCAAACCTATTTGACCAGACGTGAAAAAATGCGGGTCGTTTCATCTGAAATCAAAGAAGTCACTCAACAGCTTCGCAAAACTGATTTCGAAAGAGCATNNCAAAATGGGCACGTTTCGAAGAAACTTATTTTGATCTTTTTCTTAAATTTAACCAAACGCTCCCTTCGCATCTTCGCGATGGAAGAGGAATGCTTCGTGATATGATGATGTTTGCGCCTATTGGAATGGCAAATAACCTCTCAAATTTCGATACGCAGTATTGGATTCATCGCAGAGAGTTGGAAAATCTGCAAAAAGAGGCCAAGACCCGTACTTTGACTCGCGCCGAAATCGCCTTGAAAAAACTCCATCAAAGANNTTGCCGGCGCTCTTGCCGCATGGAAGATGTATGAGTTTATGTACCCGGAATTTTCAAACAAACCTGGCATCACCAAGACCAAAGCGGACCTAAGAAATACTTATAATACATTCGCTAAGTCCATGCATTTTGAAGTTTATGTGAAACAGTTTGCTTCACAGATGGAAGAAGTCTTACGTTCCATTGAGGCTGAGTTCTTAACTGAGCATCGAATTAAGCTTTAGCGATAGGCTACTTAAAAATCGAGTAGATCATTGTGAATTGTGGTGGCGGCAACAGCGGCCTGTCCCGCCGCCACAGAAATTTGTCCAAGAAGATTGACGCAATCCCCGACCGCAAAGAGTCCTGGGACAGATAAGCGCTGCTCGGAGGTTGCAATGAGAAATCCATCTTTTGACTTTCTCAGATTTTTGATCGAGCCAAAGGCCGTATCTTTCACTTGGCAGCCCAACTCGACATACGCTACGCGACCATAGATCGGTCTTTTTCCTGGAACATGCAACCAGACCCCAGGAGGTTTTCGAGAAGGTTCCAATTCAAAAACATCGGTTCGAACAACTTTGGCGCGAACTGATCTCAGTTGCCTGATCCTCTGGGGAGCTAGGTTCAGATCTTTGGGAATGACTAAGCAAATATCTTTTGTCCATTGCCGTATAAAGAGTGCCTTCTGTACACCTGAGTCATCCTTTGCCAGTGCAATCACTGGACAGCCTTGATATTCATAGGCGTCACAGATCGAGCAGTATCTCAGAAGTCCAAGCGCTCGTAGTTCAAACACGTTTTCAAGAGTAGGATGAACATCATCGATACCGGTGGCCAATATGACCTTTTTTGCGGTGAGTTTTTGCTTCTCATCTAAGAGCACCTGAAATCCGTCTCGATAACGCTTAACTTCCCCCAGACATGAGATCTTATCCACTCCCACTTGGTCGACATGGCGATGCAGCCTGCGCAGTAGGTTTCGTCCTGAAATTCCTTGATCAAAACCTATGAGATTATGAGTCTTTGGGATCCAGCTCGCACGAGGCACACCTTGATTGATCAAGATCACCTTCCGCTTAAAGCGTTTGAGATACAAAGAAGAGACAAGCCCTCCAGGGCCCCCGCCGATCACCGCACAATCATAATCCCAAGTCCTACTCATTCGACTTTTTGATGCAGAGTTAAGGCCATTTAAAATAGTTCTAAAATCAATATTGATAATCATTATCATTTTTGCTAACTTATTTACAGATCACTTGGGGGAATCATGAAAAGTACCGAGCACCATTCAAATGTCATGTCTGATTTAAGTCAGTTTGCGGTTCGTATCTGCGGATGTGGAGTTGTTCATCTGTGCTTTGGACCTACAACGCTGAACATCACGCCGGAGGCTATGATTCAGCTGAGCGATTCTCTAAGAAAAGTAGTGCTGGAGTTTCAAAACCCGATGACTGAGGGCAATGTTATTACGGGGCTCTTTCCAAATTCCTTGCAATCTTAATGGGCTTGATCGACTCTCAGGTTCATGTCGCAGAAGAAGAAAGTCCCCTGCTCTCGTCCCGTTGAGGACAATCAACCCGAGCGGGGCGAACCTGAAAAAGAGAGAGCGTCCTGGCAAGAAAAGCTGACTCAGTACTTGCAGACCAACAATCTTAATCAGAGTGAATCTCGCAATCATATTATCGAGATCATCTTTCGAGAACAAAGGCACTTTAGTGTTCCAGAGCTCATTAAGACGGTACACTCCCATCACCCTCAGATCGGTTCAGCGACTATCTATCGAAATATCCCGGTGCTTTTAGAAGCTGGAATCATCAAGGAAACTCTGACGGATGATCAAGGACAGAAAGTGNNAAGTCGCAGACGATGATCATCACGATCATATTGTCTGTTTAGACTGCGGCCGTATTTTTGAATTTCACGATAAAGTGATTGAGGCTGCTCAGGATAAGATCAGTGAAAAAATGCATTTCACTCCAGTGCGGCATAGACACGTGATCTATGCGCACTGCGAGTATCTCAAAAAGTAATGATCAGTACATC
Source organism: Bacteriovoracaceae bacterium UBA1018 (assembly GCA_002291495.1). Lineage (GTDB taxonomy): Bacteria > Bdellovibrionota > UBA1018 > UBA1018 > UBA1018 > UBA1018. The sequence goes on from DBAE01000086.1 coordinate 9,912, forward strand.
TCAGTACATCTCAG
>DBAE01000150.1 GCA_002291495.1 Bacteriovoracaceae bacterium UBA1018
AGTCAGTTTAGCGATGCTCGACTTGGCTTGGCATGCCGCAGATCCTCGCCAAGTTCAAGACGTCGAGCAGTTTGAAAAGGACTCCGTTCAGAAGTACCGACTTTTTGAGCATATCCCAGGAACTATGATCACCACGAGTTTTACTCACATCTTTGCGGGAGGTTATTCGGCGGGGTATTACAGCTACAAGTGGGCAGAGGTACTTGCAGCAGATGCGTTTGAGTACTTTAAAGAAAAAGGGATCTTTAACCAGGAAGTTTCTGCCGGTTTTAAAACTCATATTCTGTCTCAAGGTGGCCGTGAGGAACCTGATGCGATCTACCGCAGGTTTCGCGGGCGAGATCCAGATCCTGATGCTTTGTTAAGGAAAGATGGATTGCTTTAGTATCTTTCGCATTTTTCTGTACTGTTTTTGATACACATACGAGAAATGCTGGGTATTTTTATATAAAATTTAGGTAAAATTAATTCTCACTAACTTGGTCCGTGAACATTCCGTGTTAAACTAAGAGACCAGCATTGCATGAAGCCGTGCTGTTTTTTTAAACACGGAGGTTCATTTGAAGTACCAAGTAGTTCAGCGCATCCGCGCACTCTGTTCGATCATTATCCCCGCTACAACCCTGTTTTCTTTGATTTCATGTGGCTCTGCCGAAAGCGACAAGCAGTTCAAACCCATCGTGGCCGAAATTAAAGGTGAGGTCAGAGCCCTAACGGAGACTCAGGCAAATGAGCTCTGCAAAGATAATTTTTGTGAAAAAAATCAGGTCTATTACGCTGAATTTTCGAGGAAACGAAAACCCGCTCCAGCGCCAGCACCTACTGCCACGCCAGCACCAACTGCTGCACCTACACCTCCTCCGTATACTGGCGGAGGAGACTCGGGCGTTGTACTGACAGGTGAAAGACTAGACTATGCAAAGGCACTCATGAACGTACATGCAGCCTGGAACGTTTCGACCGGAAGTCGAGATGTTATTGTGGCAGTAGTCGATAGCGGAGTTGATCTCGATCATCCTGATCTGAAAAACAATATTTGGATCAATGAGCAGGAGCTCAATGGTTCTGCTGGCGTGGATGACGACGGCAACGGATACGTGGACGATGTACGGGGATGGGACTTTTATAATAATCGCCCTAACGGTGAAGACGATGCAGGCCACGGGACCCATTGTGCAGGAATTATCGGTGCTGAGATCAATGGAGATGGAACGACAGGCATCGCTCCACGCGTTCGTCTCATGCCGCTCAAGTTTTTGGGATCAAAAGGATCGGGCGATACTGCTGACGCCGTCAAAGCCATTGAGTATGCAGTTGCTAATGGAGCCCACATTATCTCCAATTCTTGGGGAGGTGGCGGACGTTCAGAGCTTCTCAATAAAGCAATTCAACGAGCAATTGCAAAAGGGATAATTGTTACTGCGGCGGCAGGAAATGAGGGTCTAAACCTGGATTCAAACACTCATTATCCATCCGACTACGAGGGAGTACTTGCGGTCGGTTCAAGCGATAGAAACGATGCCAAGAGTAGTTTTTCTAACTATAGCCCGTCCAAAGTATTTGTAATGGCTGCAGGTAGCAGTATCTATTCGAGCTACGTTGGAAATACCTGGAAGACGCTGTCGGGCACTTCGATGGCGACTCCACAAGTTTCAGGAGCCCTCGCACTTGCTCTCGCAGTTAATCCGAATCTCTCTGCTTCACAGCTGAAGTCCTTACTCTGTAGTACATCGAAAAACGTGCTGACTCAGTATTCTCAGTGTGGACGTATGGATGTAGGTGCGCTCATCAATCAAGCTCGTCAATAATTCGACTGGAGTACGCAGGAATAAATCAGGCATCTCGAAAGTTCAGAGCTTTCGGGATGCCTTTACTCTCCTGAAGATACTCGGTAACGCTCTGGAAGATTTTGAAATGCTTGGTCAGAAGAGACCAGAAGATTAAATCGGATTAAGTGAAGTAATGCTGCTACTCCGTCTTTCCAGTTGATCTTTTTACCCTGGAGTCGGGTCCTCGGATAATAAGATATTGGAAGTTCGTAGATGCGCGCTCTCACTTTGGCGACGTATGCCGTGAGCTCGACCTCAATCCCAAAACGTTTCGATGTGAGGCGCATGGACTTAATGAGATCTGTCCGAAAGATTTTGTAACAGGTTTCCATATCTGTCAGATAGATCCCGGACAAAAGATTACTCAAAACGGTCAAAAAACGATTCACAAAATAATGGTAAGTTCGATGGATTTGGGGCGCATTTTTCTTAAAACGGCTTCCAAATACAACGTCTGCTTTGTCATCCAATATGGGTTGTAAGAGAGCAGGTACATCAGACGGATCATACTCAAAATCAGCGTCTTGGATCATGACTAAGTCGCCGGTCGCTTCTTGAAACCCACGGATGACGGCTGCTCCTTTGCCTTGATTGGGATTTTGCTCAATGAGTTTAAAACCAAACTGTGTGGAAAGTTCCTTGAGGATCGAAAGGCTCTGATCTCTGGATGCGTCATCGACAAAGATCCACTCTCGCTCAATAGGGCATGGAGAGCTCATCAGCTTCGGCACGACCTTACGAAGCAGGCGTTCCTCGTTATAAACTGGTACGATTACGGAAATCTTTGGCANNAGGCAAGACTATCCAGGAATTAGGCTTGATATGTTAAATTTTTCGCGTCAAGCTCGCTAAAATCGTATGACTCGCATCTTTCATCACCCCTTGACGGCAGCTGTGTTGCTTTTCTTAGTTTGCTTTCTCTTGGGGGGCGATTTCCATTCTCATGCCCTGGTCTATTATGACTCTGATTATGGCGCTTATCAGCTTTTGACTGAAGAGATTGCACGCGGGCGATATCGCATCTTCTTGTATGACCAGCCGTACGGCGGTCTGCCGTTTACCTATCTGAGGGCGTTGTTTGCCAGTTTGTCTGCTCCATTGTTTGGGCAAGGTGGAGTAAGTACGCCAGCTTTTGAGGCAGCGAGTGAGTTTTTTTCGTATGTAATCATGCCATTTCTCCTTTCGTTCTGGGCATTCATTTGCCTTCGATATGCGGACGGGATTCGATGTGCTTGGATCGGTGCGCTGATCTGCGCAGTAGGAGTGGATTGGTGGGTCGGACATTTTTATAACGATATTTATCCTCCGATCGCATTTTATGCCTTTGGTGCTTTAGCTTTTCGAAAACGGTATCCAAACGGCGTATTCAGTCTACGATCAGTGACTGAGAGGACGGTTACTGGAGCTCTGTGCGGATTTGCTCTCTATTGTCATCGCCTGACCGTGATTCCACTCGTAGTGGCTCTTTCGCCTAATTGGGATCAGCTCAAACTCGGCGCACAGGTACAATTGGATGCCTTGCGAGCTCATCGATGGTTGCGGATAACGGTTTTATCGTTGGTTATTTTATCGGCCTACCTATGGTTTTTTGGTCGAGAAGTGGGCTATTTGCCAGGTCAGTCTAAGCTCGTAAAAATCGATGTATTACCGAACTTAAAAATTGCTGCCCTGATCCTTGTCGTTTTTCATTTTTCGAGAAATCTCCAGTCGTTAAAAAATCTAACTCTTCACTTTTTGCCTTTTGTTGGTGGGATGGTGATCGGACTATTTCCGGAACTCCTCTTCAAGTTTTCTGATCTGGATCCGGATTCTAGGATAAAACAGCCTCTTCCCGATGAAGTGGGCTTGAGGTACTTGCCCGACTTTGTGGCTGAATTTTTGAAACTTCCTGCATGGTTCTCAGGTCTATTTACTTGGAATCGATCTATCTTTGCTTTTCCGATGGTCATGATTGCAACGATTCCGTTTTTCATCTCGATTAGGAAGGAACATCCAAGTCGTCATACTTTGATCGCGTTGCGAATAGGATTATGCCTGACTTTGTTCTTGGTCTTTTTCGTATCCACCATGAACGCAGGTAAGTCAGCTCAGAGATATCTCTATCCCTGTGTGCCACTAGTGTTTGGATTTTTCGCCCTTTGGTTAAGTGGACTCAAAGAAAAGAAGCATGTGGTTTTTGCACTACTGGCATTAGGATCGTTTGAGTTGTACCATCTTCAGGGCCGTCTAAGTTTTCGATCGAACCATCAGCTCGAGAAGAAAACTGGTGGACTCTATGAAGTGAGAGATCGTTTTAAAAACGAAGGTCTGCATTACGTCCTAGTAGATACGTACTGGCGAACTTACGACCATACTCATCTTGTGAATCACGAAGTGACATTTTTGCAAATGCAGTCGGTCAATAGCCGTGGGCGAAAACCGGATGAGGAATTTCTTAAGTTGAGAAGATCGCCGTCGATTGGTCTTTGGACAGAAAAACCTCTCACCACTCATCCAATCTACCTAGAAGATGGGAAATACTGCTGGAAACAGCTTGGAGAGCTTAAGATTAATACCGGTTACGTGTACCGAGCGGATCGCTGTTAAGTGGAGCTATTTGTACTTGTTCAAGTACCACTCAACTGTTGTTTTTAGATATTCCTGAAAATGTGGGCTCGCACTCCATCCCAGCTGCTTTTGTGCCTTACCGGAATCGATCGCATATCGAAAATCATGCCCAGGTCGATCCTGCACATGAGTGATCAGTTTGCGATAATCACCCAGCTGACACTGCCCATAGATCTGATTGAGTAGTTCACAAATCTGAGTGACCAGAGCTAGGTTAGACCATTCATTATTCGCGCCGATGTTGTAGGACTCCCCAGGTTGACCGCGATGAAAAGCGAGATCAATGGCGCGGCAATGATCGAGTACATACAGCCAGTCTCTCACATTTTGGCCAGTGCCGTAGATGGGTATCGCCTGATTCTGAACCGCGTTCCTGATCACCGTTGGGATAAGCTTTTCATCATGTTGGTGCGGTCCAAAGTTATTTGAACAATGAGTTTTCACTGTGTTGAGTTGATATGTGTGGTGGTAGGCACTCACGAGGTGATCACTACCGGCCTTTGAAGCAGAGTAAGGAGATCGAGGGGAGTAAGGAGACGACTCCGAAAACATTCCATTTGCACCCAGAGATCCGTAAACTTCGTCTGTAGAAACGTGGTGAAATCGGTATTGAGCGCCGGTAATAGGTTTTGTACCTTGCTTTGTACTTAGACCGATGTGCGGTTTCCAGAGTTGGCGAGCTGCTTCGAGTAGATGAAAAGTACCGAGCACGTTTGTGGTGACAAAAGCTTCTGGACCTTGGATCGAGTTATCCACATGTGACTCGGCTGCTAAGTGGATCACTCCTTCAGGTTGAAATGCGTTGAACGTCGCTAAGACGGCCTGTTGATCTCGAATATCTATTCTTTGAAAGCTGTACCGTGGATTGGAATCGACCGTTCTTAAGTAGGCTAGATCAGCTGCATAGGTAAGGTTATCTAGGTTTAAGATCGTGTCTTCTGGGTGTTGATCTAACCAATAATGGATGAGATGGGAGCCGATAAATCCTGCACCGCCAGTAATAATAATTTTCACTGGGATTTCATCCTTTCTTGAGTAGTGGACCAAGCGATCCCTGCAAACCAGAAAAATGAAATCGCAAGCCAGCTAACATATATACGCGAGTCTACCAGCATGCTTCCCAATTGGCCGACCAGGTAAAGGAGGGCCACATAGCGTTTAGGCGTCTCACGTAGTGCCAAAATGAAATAGCTCATTAACAGAGCAAGAAACGCAAGGCCGGCTAACACTCCACCGGATATCGTCAGTTCCAACAGCAAATTGTGACTATGGTAAGGCTCGGAAGTGGTTGAGTGCTCGAGAGGGGCGATTCGATTTTTGTGGCGATAAGAAAAACCATCAAGCCCGATACCGGTCCAGGGGCGCGCTCGAATCGAGTCCAGTGCTAAGCTCCAAAGTGTCAGTCTTTCGTTGATGCTTGTTCGAGCGTTAACGCTATGAACATGGTTTGAAGTCTGAACAAACCCACCGAGATACCTACCAAATACGAGATCAGGCCCTTTAACTAGAACCAGAGCCACGACTGCCGCAATACTTAGGGCAACAACACTTTTCCAGTAACGACGCAAAGAACCGAACAAGATATCAAAGCTGAAGATNNGAAGATAGCACTCAGAGACAAGACAGAGCTTTTTTCGAGCGTGAAAACTGAAAGCAAGGTGAGAGTAACGGCACATACTAAGCTTGCGGCCGAGGATTGAAAAAAGAATAAAACAAATGGAAGGCCACGAACCGTAAACTCCGCTAAGGCGGATGTGGTCAAAGTGCTTCCAAGCTGATGACTAGTCGAGGCATTATCGCGGATCGTTTTCAGGAGTTCCAGCATCCAGGCGCGATCTGCAAATACTTGCTCTAATATTCCGAAAAGAGCCAGAACCACCGTCGCGCCGTATAACCCCTTAAGAAACGATCGTACCGGAAAGTTCTTATCAATTGCCGAGATGAGTGCCGCACATTGACCCAAGATCAGTGAAATTAGAATATTGGTTCCACGCGAGCCACCTTTTTCAAGAAGGTGTCCAAAAATGAGTGCGCCGTCTAGGAGCAAGAGTGAAATCCATACGGCCCAATACTTTTTGATTCGGAGGCCCTTTAGAATGGAATGATATTGGGTAAGAGCTAGATAGGCGATTTGAGAAACGAACCAAAGAAAAAACGTAAACTTAAACGGCTGGAGACGGCCCAAGCTCAAACCAAAAAGATTTAGGTCGTAACCCACAAACCCTGGAATAGATATGAGGAGGATCGAGAGCGATAGTAAGACCTTCCTGGATTGGTCTGCGAAATGACGTAGTGAGTGTATTGATATCGTCACTGAACGGTGCTCCTTCGTTCCAATAGATATTGAGTGCACCGGGCAATTCCAATAGCGACTAGAGTCATCACAAAGCCGTATCTCATGCGATAGAGAGTCCCAACATTGACAACAACGAGAGCGAAAGTCAGGAGCAGTAAAATGTTAAATGCTAAGATCATCCAGATTTCTAAACGTTTTCTCATCTGAATCAGCGCAACGATGAAGAGGCAGAGACCGATATAGATGCCTGACATCTCAAGTGCTGAAATTCTTCTCATCATCGTATTAGGCGCGACAGACCCAGATTGAAACCAATGAGAGGGAAAAGGGGCCAGTAAGCCAATTTGAAGGGCTCGGGGAATGTACCGAATCATATCTCCCGTACTGTCGAAGCCGACGTCCGTATCGATGTTACTGCCTGCAATTGCCGGGTTAAAACGGAAATTATCTCTGCTACGAGAGAGTCCAATTAGCTTCTGGCCAATGAAGCTATTCTCCGGAAATATTCCCGTATCGAACGGGCGCGCGGGAGGCGGAGTATAAGATTGCGGATCAAGGTCACCATACAGATAGAGATAAGGAACCTGTATGGCAAGCAGTACAAATCCTAGTCCGAAAGCCAGTGCAAAATTTTTAGGAGTGGTTTTATTTTGAAATAACTTCGAAGCACGTCCCAAAACTACCAGTAAGAATAGAAAAGCTGAAACAGCTAGCGAGAGGCTGACAAAATAAGGTCGCATCACCCAAATAAATCCAGCGCCCAAAAATGCCCACACAACTGAAAGTAGAAGGTTTGAACGCTGATCAGTTTTGGAAATGCCGACTTTAGAAATGCTGACTTGGAGTTGGACCCACGCTAAGAGCAATAGGAGAGAACCTAGGATAAATACGCCGTCCTTGTGCATCTGCGTGTACCACATCATAGCCGACGGATAGATCACCAGAGGCAAGCTCCCGATGAGCGAAGCCATGCGGTTAAACTGTAAGTGTTGTAAAACTGCGATCAAGACAATGCCAGATGAAGCATGGACTGCAGCATTGAAGGGAATCATTGCCCACGGTTCAGGTTGTAAAAAATAGTAAAAGATCGTCGCTATGCCAGCCGGTGCTTGGAGATCCGGACGTAACCGCCAGGCTTGCCATCCAGACTCTTGGATCTTTGCCAGTAGTTCAGTAGCTAATCGATGAAACTGAACCCAGTCTCCACCAACAAGAAGTCCGTGTCCTGCATGCCAGTGTGGAAGGAGGTGTGGGAGAAAAACAAACTGTACTAGCACCGCATTGATTGCAGTGAAAAGGAAGAATATGACCCAGATTCGGAGCAAGGACATACTTACCTAGACTTTCGAGTCAAAACAAAAACAGTCCGTAGAATGATGAGTAAGTCTAGTGCGATACTATAGCTC
>DBAE01000094.1 GCA_002291495.1 Bacteriovoracaceae bacterium UBA1018
GCTGTCCCATAAGCAGATTGATGAGTTGATCTCGGGCATCCGCGTTGAGGTGAGTTCCAAGAAGCAAAACCCGCTCGATTTCACTTTATGGAAACCTGCTAAGCCAGGTGAACCATCCTGGGAGAGTCCCTGGGGAAAAGGCCGACCCGGTTGGCATATTGAATGTTCTGCGATGGCAATGGAGGAATTAGGTGACCAATTTGATATTCACGGTNNATATTCATCATGGGGGGGAAGACCTCTCGTTTCCTCACCACGAAAATGAGATTGCACAGAGCGAAGCAGCGTCCGGAAAAGGTCCTTTCGTAAAGATCTGGCTTCATCACGCGTTTTTAAATCTCGCCAAAGAAAAGATGTCTAAGAGCTTAGGTAACGTGTTCAAGGCTCGGGACTTCTTGGCTCAGTACGGCGGAGAGATGGCTCGCTATATGTTGTTATCTGTTCATTATCGATCGATGATCGATTTTGATGATAACTTGATTGAGCAAACTTTGATTTCTTTGCAAAGGCTTTATGAGGCGAAGGCCAAAGCAGTAGAGCTCTCGCGTTTGAAAGTTTCACTGCCGGATCAAAGAGCAGAAGCAGCGTGGGGATCTTTCTTAAGTGATTGTGAAAACGCACGCCGAGAGATTGACGAGAATTACGCGAATGATTTTAATACAGCCGGTGCGATCGGTTCGTTATTTACTTTGATTCGTGCCTTTAATCGTACGCTCGCTGAGCCGAGGGCAGCGGCCACTTCTGCTGCTATTTTGGGCGCGCAAGAGTTCATTAAGATTCTCGAAGACGATATTGGAAGTGTCATCGGCATTGGTCGCGCAAATCCAGAGAAACTTTTGAAAGACCTCGAAGCCATTAAGCTCGCTCGTGGCGCTGCCACCGGTGGCGGTAATCGCCCGACAGAGGATGAGATCAACGCAGCGATCCAAGCACGTGCCGATGCTCGAAAGGCTAAGAACTTTGCCGAAGGCGATCGGATTCGTAAAGAGCTGGAAGAGCGCGGGGTTTTGATCAAAGACTCTCCAGCCGGGACGACCTGGGAATATAAGTAAATTAGGGTGTGAGCCCAAGTGTTTGTCTCAAAAGTATGCTGGCAGCATCTGATTCACTTCTTCTACGAATTGCAGTTTCGATAGCTCTTTCAGCGGAAGGATGAGCAGCTTTAATCTGTTTTAAAAGTTCCACACCCTGACCGAAAATGAAATCGGCTTGATTGATCGAATAAAAGTCGGAGTCTGCGATTCCTTCTTTGACGTTATACGCAGCTGTAACTCTTCTAACTAAGTCATCAAGGGCCGCGGGTTGGTGCAACCAATCTTCTTTTGCAAAAGCTTTGGTAAAACCTTGGCTAATGGGACGTCTCGATTTTATCGGAAAGTAGAGAGGTATCGTAAGTTCTAGTGGCCTGATCAGTGGAACGGAATTCTTGTTTGCGATCTCTCGTACCCGAACATGGAAGGCCTCATTTTCGACCGACTTAAGAATTTGCTCTAAGACGTGCTGAATAAAGACAGCATCATGCCGACTCTTCTTAATGAGATTTTTTACGGTCTCTTCGAGTTTAGAAAACAAGATGGGATTTGCGCCAATGTCTTCATCGCCGACCATCAGTGAGAGCGCGGCAAAGTCTGAAGAAAGCGATATAAAGTCTTGTTTGACTAACGATGAGGAAGTTGCTTCTTCCCACTTTTCTAAAACGCGGATAATTTGATCGTGATACGCCTTCACGGTTCTAATCTGCGACCTGATCTGTTCGTAGGTCATGAAGTAAAGATCGCAGCCTGCCTCGGTCGAAACTGGTTTTATAACCATTGCGATGAACAAAAAGACATTCAGCTGAATAAGGGTATGGCGCCGTGACCACATTAATCTATATATCGGATGGTTTTAAGAAATCTGCAATAGGATGGCGGATTGGCGACTCGGGTGCCAATAAAATGTCGATAATTGGGGAGGGATCCTTTATAGAAGCTCAGAGGTTTTATGAAGCAGATTATCGCAATGGGTGGCGGCGGATTTTCGATGGAACCGGATAACTTGCTCCTCGACGATTACGTCCTAAAACAAACTGGAAAAGATCGTCCGAAGGTTTGTTTTGTTCCGACCGCGAGCGGTGATTCTCTCGATTACATTAAGCGTTTTTTAACCAGCTTTCGGGAGCTCAATTGCGAAACATCCTACCTTTCTGTTTATAAGGCGCCTTTGGGCGATCTCAGAAAGTATGTTTTAGAAAAGGATGTCATCTATGTCGGGGGAGGCAATACCCGCAATCTATTGGCACTTTGGAAAGAGTGGGGACTTGATCAGATTTTTAAGGAAGCCTACGAAGCAGGCGTAGTGCTTGCTGGTATTAGTGCAGGGTCAATTTGTTGGTTTGAAGAGGGAATTACGGATTCTATTCCGGGTGCGCTCACTCCTTTGAAGTGTCTTGGCTTTTTGAAGGGGAGCAATTGTCCACATTTCGACGGCGAAGCTGAACGCCGTCCAGCATTTTATCAGATGCTCAAAGATGGAAAAATAAGTTCTGGTCTAGCTGCAGATGATGGCGCAGCTTTTCATTTTGAGGATGGAACGCTAGCAAGTGTGGTGAGCTCGAGACCTAACGCAAAAGGGTACAAGCTTGAGTGGAATGCGGCAGAAAAGAAAGTGATTGAAATGGCCTTAGAAACGAAGTTCTTGGGCAAGTAAGATGAAACTGCAGGTCTTGCTTCTCACCTTTATCTTAATTCTCGCTCCTTTGGTGGTGCGCGCAGAAGATCATACTGAAAATAAAACTGAAGAGCCCAACCCGTGTAGAAGTGTACTTTCTTATTATAACAAAGCATTACTGCTCGAAAAGTTAGAGCAGTTTCCAGTTCTCAGCAAAATGATCGTTGATATGATGGATGATCCTTATGTACCTGGAAGTATTC
>DBAE01000159.1 GCA_002291495.1 Bacteriovoracaceae bacterium UBA1018
TGGATCACTGCACGTGAGAGCGGAGCTGGGTTTTCGGAAATGGCGCAGAGGCTCGTGAAGCTCAAACAGAAATAGGTGTGTCGAGCCACCAGGTTAGGGGTTGACTCGAGCATTAATGGAGCTTTAACCCGCCAAGAGCTTTTTAGGTACACCAAGCTTGGGTAAGAGCTCTTGTATACGCGCGATGAGTTATTCTTCCGAAAGATCGGTCTTGGAGAGAATCGCCTGCGCACTCGCAAGCTTTGTGCGTTCAGTTTCGCCGAGCTCCATGCCAGAGTGGACGATCACTGCCCTGTTTTGAAGTTTTGTATGATTACGAATAAGATTTAAAAGTTCAAAGCCGTCGATTTCTGGCATCGCAAGATCAATGAAGATAAGGATCGGGTCAAATATTTCGGCGATCGCTAGGCCCTCTTTAGCTGCAGAAGCTTCCGCAATCTCGCAATCAAACTGAGACTTCAAAACGCTTTTTAGAAAATAGCGGTCCTCTTCTTTATCGTCGATCATTAGGATCCGGGCGCGCTTAGCACCGATTGGTTGGCTTTCAGGAAGTGGGGTAGACATAATATGAGTTTTAAGTCCTGGAGATGCAGTTGCAATGTAATCACCTTCCATTGGACCTGAATAAGCCACAGGGAGAGCTACAGAAAATGTAGTTCCAACTCCGAGCTGACTTTTGACTTCGATTTTGCCTCCGAGCAGCTGCACAAGTTTTCGGGTCAATGACAATCCGAGGCCCGTACCCTTATGTTGTCTCTGAAGGCTAGATTCGATCTGTACAAATTCCTCAAATATTCGTTCTTGATCCTGCTCAGCAATTCCAATCCCGGTGTCGGAGACCTCGATGTGAAGCATTCGATCCTGAGCTTCACCCGAGTTGACCACCTGAGCTTGGACACGAACTTCGCCCTGAGTCGTGTATTTGAGCGCATTCGAGATGAGGTTTCGCATGATCTGCGAAAATTTCCCTTCGTCGCTAAAGATCTCAACGGGCTCAGAAGGAGGATCAATACTCAGATTGACTTCTGGATGTTGCGCGGTCAAAGGCTTCATCAGAGCTCGTAGAGCAAAAAAGTGTTCCTCGAGACTAAAGCGCGATGGTCTAACAGCAATCTTGCCCGCTTCGACTTTTGAAAGGTCGAGCAAGTCGTTGACCATCTCCCAGAGATTTTGAGCTGCACCTCGGATCAGTCTAATTTGTTTTTCTTGCTCCGGTTCGAGCGGTCCATCCATGCGTTCAATCAAAAATCGAGTGAGCTGCAAAATAGAATTCAGGGGAGTCCTAAATTCGTGAGTCATATTGGAAAGAAAGCTCGTTTTAGCGCTACTTGCACGTCTGAGAGCGTCCGCTTTTTCTTCGAGCTCGGCATAGAGGGCTACAACACCACGGTTCGTGTCTTCGAGCTCACGATTGAGATCTTCGAGTTGTGTTTGCTTTTCTTGGAGTTGTTCGAGTGCTTTAAAAAGCTCTGTGTTTTGAAGTTTAAGTTCTTGGAGAGGGGATTGAGAAACGCTTAAACTGACTAACTCTTGAGTAATGTCTTTTAGTTTTTGTGAGTCTAAAGTTGGAGCTCCACGAGCAAACTTTTTGATCAGGCGGACGCCTGTGCCTTTTCCAGGAGAGGTGTCAATGGTCAGATCATCCATCAGGCGTCTTGCGCCATTCATGCCGACACCCATTCCGGTCGTTGAGGAGTAGTGGCCACTTAAGATCTTGGATAGGTGTGGAATTCCTGGACCTTGATCTTGAATTAAGATGTGGAGGCTAGGCGGAGCCGAGTTATCGACACTAAATTCGGCCCGTCCTCCTCCGGCATACTGATAGGCATTTCGCGCAATTTCAGAAACTGCGGTAGCAACCTTGGTTTGTTCCTGCGTATCAAATCCCACGAGTCGAGCTAGGTCCCTTGCTCTTTGTCTGACGAGCACGACATCACTTTCAGTAAAAATCTGCGTTGAAAGGATTTTTAAGATCATGCGGATTTACTTTGAAAAAAACGGTTTTGGCGAAGAACAACCACCGTAACATCATCCCGTTTGCGACTGTAATCCCGATAGAGGACTGCCGCAATCAAAGTAGGATGTTTTCGTGATAGTCCAGGATAGGTGCTTAAGTTCCAACGGGTCTGAAGTCCGTCTGAGTGCATAATTAAGAGGCCTGAAGGATCAAAAGGATAAGAAAACTCCTGGATTCTTCGACACTCATGTCCGACNNACAAGACTTTGACTTTTGTCTTCGGTCATAATCGAGCAGGAAATATTTCCGACGCCCACATAGCGAGCCAGACGCGACTGTAAATCGAGTCGCACTACAGATACAGCTGCACCTCGAGTCTTTTTTAAGACGCTGTCGGTGGTCTTCATCATTTCTGGCAATGCGCTATGCTTTTCGTGGTGAAAACTGCGGATCGCCTGGACTGCGGCCTCGTGGGCAGCAATGCCATGTCCCAAGCCGTCTGCCACCATGATTGTCAGGATTGAGTCCGAGAGAGCTTCGAAGTCCCATGCATCTCCTGATACTGTTTCACCTTGGAATGGAATTGAAATACCGCCAATCGAGTACGGAGGAAGAGCGGCGAGCTCTTGGTTTGTTTTGGAACTCCAGATTTTAGAGTAAATGACAGTGCCATGATTGGGGGTCGAAAAAAGATCAAACTCATCTGAAAGGCGGCGGATGCCACCTAAGCCAATTCCTTGAGTTCCGGATGTAGAGTAGCCGTCTTTGAGTGCGTCACTCAGGTTGGCAATCCCTGGTCCTCGGTCAAGCGCAATAATTTCAATGGCCGATTGGGCCTCGAGCTGCGTGTGCTGGATCAACATCTCACCACCCGACGCGCCGGCGTGTTTAAGAAGATTACTGGCAGCTTCATTGACGATGATCGCAACTCGTCCTGCATCTTGTTCGGAAAAGCCAAGATTCGAAGCGAGTGAAAGAGCAGCACGCCTGGCCTCTCCGATTTGAGTGGCTTCCTGAATTAAAAAATTATGTAAAGTCTGCACAAACTACGTCCATTTCGTCAGAACAATTCGAGTACCTTTGCCAGGGGTTGTCTGGATCTCAAAGTCATTTACGAGTCTTTTTGCACCGCCTAAGCCAAGGCCAAGGCCTCCACCAGTTGTGTAACCATCCTGAAGTGCTTTGTTGACATCTGCGATACCGGGACCGTGGTCTTCGAAGGTCAGCCTTAGGCCACGTCGACCAATATCTTCCAAAAGTTCGAACTGAACGTGCCCACCGCCGCCATAAATCACCGTGTTGCGCGCAATTTCACTCGCCGCAGTGACCACTTTTGTTTGATCGACAAGACTGAGTCTCAGTTCAGTGGCAGTTTTCCTAACCACTTGTCTGATCCGTACGATGTCGCTTTCTGACTGAAGCCTTTCGGTTTCAGATCGAACCACCGACGGCATTCTGTCCCTCCCAGATTAGCTCTTGCTCTTCGGAAGCGTTGAGTAGTGCCATTCCTTTTTCTAAATTGAGTGCTGTTCTTACGCCGTGCAGGGAGAGACCTAATTCGACGAGCGTGATTGCAACTGCTGGCTGCATTCCCACGACAACGGTGTCGGCATCTAAGACGCGCGCCATCGAAGATATGTTTGAGATCATTCGACCGATGAAAGAATCGACTATTTCAAGTGAAGAGATGTCGATGAGGACACCTTTTGCACCAGTCTGTGTAATTTTATTAGTCAAGTCGTCTTGAAGTGCCATTGCGAGCCGATCGTGCATATCGACTTGAATACTGACAACCAAACACTGGCCCAGTTTCAGAATTGGAATTTTTTCCATAAACTACGCTCTCGTGTTCTGAAACAATGACGATGAGCTACCATCATTGATTCGAGTTGTGAGGCCTACTGGATTTGCGCCCTGAACCGATGAAGCAGTTCGTTGAGTCGCACGCTGAAGGAGTTCTTGGACACCGCGACGACTACGGCTGAGTGCAACTAAGAAAGCATCTGCTAGAGAAGCTTTAGTAGTAATATTTCCTAAATCGACACCAAGATGCACGATTGTTTGTGCAATCTGAGGTCTGATACCGCTGATGATGCACTCTGCACCCATGAGTCGAGCGGCTGTGACGGTTTTGAGTAAGTGCTGCGCTACTAATGTGTCCACTTGTGGAACGCCCGTGATATCAATAATGGCGACCTCAGAACCTGTTTCGACGATCTTTTGAAGGAGCGTCTCCATAACCACTTGGGTACGAGCGCTGTCAAGCGTACCAATCATGGGAAGTGCCAAGATGCCTTCCCAAAGCTTTACCACTGGAGTCGAGAGTTCCAGCATTTCTTGTTGTTGACGAGCAATAACCTCTTCGCGTGACTTTTGATAAAGTTCAGTTGTGTAAAGTCCGAGACGATCGAGAAGAGAAGAGATTGTCCAAAACTCATTATTAAGTGCTTCTGCGTTAGACGCGAGCTCTTTTCTCAATCGAGAAAATAACGGTTGTTTCAAAGAAAAGATAAACGTCGCGGTTTCAGATGGGCTAAATCCCAAAATTGCACGAGATCGGGAAATACCGGCAAGGACATCACGGACCGTTTTCCACTCTGAGCTCATGATATTTTCTAAGCGCTGGGTCTGACAAGCTTCACGAAACGCCTTTAAAAAATCAGAAGATTCTCTTTTTAGGTCTTGGTCNNGTCGTTGATCAAGTCTCTGCGAAGTGTTTGGGCTTGGATCTGTTCGCTAATCCAGTCGGAGAGTAGGTCGCTTTCGTACTTGCGAAGAATTTCAGAGACATGGGTTTGTGCTGGGTTACTGGTCATGATCACTCCTGTGTCGTAATTGAATCCTTAAGCCGACGAGGCTCTAGGTATCTCGGTTTCTGATTGTTGTTGAACGATTTTTGGTAAGTTTAATGTGAACGAGGTTCCCTCATCTTTTGTGCTGCGGACGAGAATNNACCCAATCCCCATCCTGGCTTTCCGCTAGTTTGTGCAGACTTCGTGCGCAGATAGGGCTCAAATAAATAGTGTTGGATATCTGCCGGAATTGGATTTCCAAAGTTATGGATCTCAATTTGTATCCGCTCTTTCACAACAGATAAACTCAAACGAATGGGGGCCGGAGACTGTCCGTATTTGACAGCATTAGCCAACAGATTTTCAATTGCGCGTCGTAATCCGGTTAGATCGAGTTGAACGTGGAGTTCGGCCTGAAGAGTTTCTGGTATTTGAAGTTCAAACCGATCGCCATGAGCGGAAGTGGCCTCTCGGTGAATGTCTTTCAGTACCTTAATGAGGTCAAATTTCTCAGGATGGATCGGGAGTTTTTTGCCGGCTCGGATCAAGCCAGTATCCAAGAGGTTTTGAATCATGCGGTCAGCGCGATCGGCGTTAGCTAATATATATGAGCATTGGTTTTTGATCGAAGCCGTAGCATCGGGCAGGCGCCCGATCAATTGCACTCCTAAACGAATAGCGGTCAGGGGAGAACGAAGATCGTGAGTCAATGTGGCAACGAACTGCTCTTTGATCCGACGCTCTGCTTGGAGCTCTTCCAGTGCCTGTGTGAGTTTTTGTTTCTCTTCTTTTTCTTTTTCAAAAAGCCTCTCACGATCGGCCTCAGCATCTTTGAGTCTCAGAAGCGATTGCAGAGTCGCTAGGAAGTAGCTCGGTTCCAGCGGAAAGGTCAGGTAAGCATCAGCGCCTTCAGTGAGACTTTGTATTTTACTTTCAACAGTTAAGGCGTTTGCAGTGAGATGCAGTACAGGAATAGTTTTAGTTTTTGGGTCAGCTTTTAGGATTCTGCATGCTTCAAAGCCGCTCATGTCTGGAAGTTGGATGTCTAAAATAACGAGCGCTGGATTAAGCTGCTGCGCTTTTTCAATGCCGTCTCTTGCAGAATCCGCTTCGATCACATCGTAACCATGCTGTCTTAATAGACGCGTTACTGTGTAACGTCCTGCCTCGTCGTCGTTGATGTTGAGAATTCGCGATTGCTCGAGTCGTTTCACGGCAGCTCTGGTATTCTTNNGTCTCAAGCGCAATCTCTCGATTTCACGGAACTTTACCGTTTTGTCATGACTGTGTGTGTTATTTGAAGAATTATGAACATAAATACGTCGGTGCAGGGACGTATAAGGTCTGACTTAGAGCGATCGTAACTGCTCGATAAATGACTTGGGGTAGTTAGGCAGACTCGATTCAAAGGATTCGAGACGCTTCAGATT
>DBAE01000208.1 GCA_002291495.1 Bacteriovoracaceae bacterium UBA1018
GTCAAGATCATTACTGATCGTGACACTGGAAGAAGCAAAGGTTTCGGCTTTGTGGAAATGTCCACAGAAGCTGAAGCAGCTGATGCAATTTCCAAGTTCAATGGCGCAGATTATGATGGTCGCCCAATGACTGTTAACGAAGCAAAACCAATGGCTCCTCGCGAAGATCGCGGCGGCGGACGTGGCGGCTTCGGCGGCGGCGGACGNNGTCAGTGATTGTTAGCTAACCAATAGCTAAAATTTTGAAAAACCGGAAAGTACTCTCTGAGGGCTTTCCGGTTTTTTCATTTCTACCCAGCCTAACCTAAATTGTTAAAATGTTTTTTCGATCGCTTTGAGCAATATATCTGCATCCAAAGGTTTACGAACGAAGGCTACTCCTCGTTCCATCGCAATCTTCTGAGCGTTATGTGCAGCCGATACCAGTATAATTGGAATACTTACCAGTTCTGGCCGATTTTTTACGGCGCTCATAAATTGTTCGCCCGTCATCACAGGCATCATTTGATCCAACAAAATCGCTATGGGTTTTTTTAAAACAGACTCCAGCAAACGCAGGGCCTCTTCCCCGTTTGAGGCTTGGCATGTCTCATATCCCTCTAAATCGAGGAGTTCTGCAAGAGTCTCTCGAATGGTCGGTTCATCATCTACAATCAAGACAAGTTTTTTAGGCATGAGCCTCTCCATTAATAGGAAGGTCTACAAAAAAAGATGCGCCACGACCAGGCTGGCTTTCAACACGAATGTTTCCGCCATGAAGGACAACAATCTCTCGACTAATAAAAAGTCCTAAACCCAGGCCACTGACTTCATTTGCCGATACTGCACGCTCAAATCGATTAAATATACGTTCTTGATTTTCTACTGCGATTCCCATTCCTTCGTCTTTGACTACAAGAGTCGCGCTCTGCCCATCCTTACCTCTTGAAACTGAAATAAAAACGGGAGATCCTTCACCGTACTTAATTGCATTTGTAAGAAGATTAGTGAGTACTTGCTCGATACGGAAACGATCCCAGTGTCCGATCACATTTGGAGCGAGTGAAGTACTGATACTACAATTTGCAGCAGCCAGTTGATCTGCAAAGCGATCCAACACATCTAAAACGAGAGAAGATAAAATAATTCGCTCTGGATTAAGAGTGAGTTTACCTCCACTAATTCGCGTCAAATCAAGCATATCGTCGACCAAGTGAACTAATCGATCGATTTGATTTCCATAGCTTTCTAGAAGTTTTTGTACACGAGCAGGTTCGTAAACGGTTGCATCGCCTTTTGCGATTCGACGTTTTGCAGTCTGTGTCTGTAATTTCAAACTGGACAAGGGCGTTTTTAGTTCATGCCCACAGATATTCAGAAGATCTTGTCGTGCGCGGACCGCCAAAGCAAGTTGTTCATTACTTTCTTTGAGTTTTTGCTCGGCAAGTTCGCGATCAGTGACATCGCGAAGAATCATGGCCAGTTCGCGAACCGTCCCTGTACTATCTTTTACTGGAAAAAACGAGGACTCGAGCCATCTAGGACGCCCCTGCTTTCCAATTTTTGTAGGATCATAATAAAACGCCGGAACTTCGACTGCAGCCCCAGAAATAGCCAGCTGAAGATGAGACGTAATTCCTAACGCTTGCGCCTGAGGATCAGTCAGAACGTTATAACCTTCTAGTTGATCAAGTGTTGTATCAAAAAGCCTTACCCAAGCGCGATTCACTTGTACCGGAGTACCGTCTAAATCATAGATCTCCATGGGAAGAGATGACTGCTCAAAGAAAGCTTGAAAACGGCTCTGAGCTTCAATCAGTTCATCGACATCGGTAGCAGTTCCAAACCATTGAACCACTCTCCCCTCTTTGTCCTTTACTGGCTGCAGGCGACCTAGGTGCCAATGATAATCACCGGCGCCTGAACGAATCCGATAGTGGCTTTGAAAAGGAGTGCTGGTTCGGAACGCTTCATCCGTCTTCTCAATCACCATCGCTAAGTCATCTGGATGAACTGTTGTAACAATATCCTCATCTTTAAAAGTGTTCGGACTCAAGCCGGTGTATTCCCACCACCGACGATTAAAGAATAAGATCTCTTTATTCGGTGTAGTTGTCCAAACGATTTGTGGAATTGTATCGAGCAACCAGCGAAGCTGTGCCTCACTTTGTTCTGCCCTTTTTTGTGCAGTGACACTTTCCGTAACGTCAGTCCCTGCAACCAATATCGCTTCGACATTTCCGTTTGCATCTCTTAAGGGATGATAGACAAAATCCACGTAGTGAAGTTTCCGCTCTCCATCTACGTAAAAGTAGATGGGAAACGCTCTTCCCACAAAAGACTCTCCTTGAGTATAAACATTTTGAAGAATCTGAAGCAGCTCTGGCGTCGCTCCGGGAACATCTCGGACAGGTCGTCCAATCAGCTGCTCATTATTAAAGTAACGTTGATTCGCCGAATTGCTCAGCTCATAGATAAACTCTGGGCCTCGAATGATAGCGACCGGCATTGGAGCTTGCTGAAAGACAGCATACAATCGATCGCGTTCGGTCTCGGAAGAACCTCGCGCTTGGTCTCGACTGGGATCTAGCGACATGCTCACCTCCGCTATATGAAGCAATGAACGTAGTTTGTCAATCGCTCGACACCCTAAGCATACGCAAAGATCGATCCTAGCGGCTGCTTCGCTGACGTGAGTCACATTAAGTTTTCAGTGATGTGCTGGCATATCGCAAAATGGCCTGATCTAAGCCCGGCAGGAGCACTCCGCGTTCACTGCTGAGCGCCGAATAGCGAGGCCTTTGAGCNNGAGCAGTAAAGCCGATCTGATCAACCGTGACTTCTCTAAGTCCACGTGTGGGGATATGAGCGGTCTCAGCGGCTACCTGAATCAGTTCACACCATGATATTGCACTTGGATGACTGAGATGCCATAGCCCAGTCTCTCCATCTAGGAGCAGATTTAAACTGACATGCACAAGATCAGGAATATAGGTGGGCGATATTTTCAAGTCCTTAGGCAGTTGCACCTGTCTACCTTGCATTAACCGGAGCAAGGAAGTTGAAACAAAATCATTCGCCTCAATGGAACCGAAAAAACTTCCAGCACGGATAACCAGCGCATTTTCTGTTCCTTTCAAAACTGCTACATCAGAGATCGATTTACTCTTGCCGTAAACATTAAGCGGAGATGTCGCACTACTTTCCATGTAGGGCGTATCTGCAAGGCCATCAAACACATGAGCAGATGAAAAAGTCAGTAGTGGGACTTGGAGTCGGTTGCAAGTGTCAGACAGAATCTGAGGACCAATTAGATTTTCTCGAAAACATACACTAGGACTTAACTCTGCTTCATCCACATTAGTAAAACCAGCCGCGTTGATCAACGCCCATGGTCTGAGCTCTTTTATGGCCTGCTCTACTCGTTTTGAGTCGGTAATATCGAGTTCTCTTCTCGTCAAAATCCGATAAGGAATCCCTCTTGTTTCGCACGCCTGAGCAANNCCTGAGCAAAACCTCGACCTAACCTTCCGTTGGCTCCGGTAATGAGTAATGGACGCGTACGACTTCGAGACACTGAAACTTCAAAACTATAGGAGCTTTCGGGTGTAATGGCGGCAGCAGGCTTCGGATATAAAATCCGATCCTCGCGATGCCACCAGCCTGGCACCTCGAGCAGCGGGTGCTCAAAGTTCTGAGTTTCGGAGAGCGAGTCAATAACTTGAGCAAGCAGGGTAGGTCGTGGTTGTTTTGAACGGACATCGTAAACTCCGGACTCGTAGTAACCTTCACATCGAGCCAGCAGACAGTGCCAATCAAAGTGACCCAGTAACCCCCAAGCANNTGGGCTTCTTTAGCCGCATTCCAAACTTCCATAAGCCATCTCATCTGATCTTCGCGGCCGGCATCGATATGAACTTCAGTAATTGCGAGCGGAATATGGTACCGGTCCCATGCTTCTCTGATGAGCTCTTTTGGTGAGGAACGCGGTTTATCTAGGCGAACTGTCTCAACGTCCGTATAACTCTGGATCTCGTTTGCAGACAAAAATCGTTCAGGATACAAATGTTTTTTCTCATCGAAGTATCTATTGCTGAGCACATAATGATTAATACCAATAATATCTGGTGGACACTGATTGTCTTCAAACCAATTGAGCTCATCTGACGTGATCCCATGCTTCAGCATGAAGCTCCAAAGCGGATGACTCGAATTGACGCGTCCACATAGTAAATCATAACCCAACCAACGTCTCTCGTTCTGAAAATTGGCTTCGTATTCGAGTGTAGGTGTACTTGTCGCTCTTCCCAGATCGTCGGTTTGAATCAATCTCGCCTGGGGATTAATTTCACGGATTGCTTTCATCGAAAGTACTGTGCCCCGACATTCATTCACCAAGGCTCTTAGCATGCTTGGATATGCAGTATGATGTGGATACCACACTCCATAGAGTCCACTAAAACGAGCAGTAGTGAGCTGTTCATTAACCGGTGTGTAATCCTCGATCCACGGGTAACGTTCGGCGACTGCGCCTGCGTAAGTGGCCAATTTTTCGCCAAATTCAGGATCAATAAGACTAGTGTACTTTGGACCACTGCCATGATGAACGAGACCTGCGATTGGCCGAACGCCAAGTTGTTGCAAGCGCTCGGCTCGAGAGTCTGTCCAAGACCAGTCGGCGGTTTTAATCCCATTTGGAGCTACAAGCTCCCACAAAAAAGGAAAACGGAGCGTCTTTATTCCTATTTTTGAAAAGAGATTTAGATCGTCAAGTCGCTTATAGTGTCCATTATACGACATCTGATTAAAGTAACCATCTCCGACACGATTTACGGTGCATTCCACTCCGCCCCAGATCTCTAAACGTTTTCTTTTCATCATGATGATCCTCACTCAATGGACGATGTTTATTGAATTATATATTCGCTAGAAATACAGGATCTAAGCCAACCCTGCCCGGAAGAGTCTAATTTGCATACAAACTGTGGATGACAGTTTCAAAACAAAGTTTGCGGGGATTAGATATCGTCAATATCTTTATGGCGGACGTGAAAGATGGCGTCGGCGTCTATCTCTCCGTCTATCTCCTCACCGTTCATAAGTGGGACCCTTCCCAAATCGGTGTCGTGGTTGCGATTCCGTGGATTGTCTCCATTTTAGCTCAATCGCCCGTAGGTGGATTCATTGACCGAACCAAAAGGAAACGATTACTTTTAGTTGTAGCATCTGCAATTGTCGCGCTTTCCTGCATAATTGTGGTGAATTTCCCGGCGTTCTATCCCATTGCTGCCTCACAAGTGGCACTCGGTGTGGTACAAACAGTTTTTCCTCCTTGTGTTGCAGCAATCACACTGGGTATGGTCGGACGTCAATCCTTTCCGAAGCGCATTGGACGCAATGAGAGTTTTAATCATGGCGGAAATATGCTGGCTGCCGTCGCCGCAGTTTTTATCGGCTGGTACATTTCTTATGAAGGAATTTTTTACTTTTCTATTCTTCAGTGTGCAGCAATTATTGTCGCGACTCTTTTGATCCGCGAAAAAGAAATTGATCATGACCTCGCACGAGAAGCCACTGAAGGTTCACAGCCCGCAGATAGCTTTGTAAACGGCCTAAAGCAGCTCTTTTCTAATCGAGATGTTACCTATTTTACTATAGCGGTTGGGCTATGGAACATAGCTAACGGAGCAATGTTACCCCTTCTTGGTCAAAAAATTGGTCTGAGCAACCTGGAACACTCAGCACTCTATTTATCTGTCTGCATTATCATCGCCCAAATGACCATGGTATTTATTGCTCCACTCGCAGCGAAACTTTCCGAGTATGGGCGCAAGACGATACTCACTGTTGCATTCATTTTGGTACCTGTTCGGGCGCTCTTGTTTGCCTGGATAGATAATAAGTATGCACTGATTTCTTTTCAAGTGATCGACGGAATCGGAGCAGGCATCTACGGAGTAATTAGCATTCTCATGATGGCTGATCTTGGAAAAGGAACCGGTCGTTTCAATCTTCTTCAGGGAACAACCTATGCGTCGATTGGACTCGGCGTCGCCCTCAGTAGTATTCTGAGCGGCTATATGGTCAAATATTTTGGATACGCAGGGGGATTTATCTCACTGGCAGGAATGGGTACCGTGGCCACACTATTTCTTCTATTCTTTGTAAAAGAATCTATGAGACCTACAAGAACTAACCAGCTTCTTGACTCCTCTCCTGTAGACTTCTCAAAGTCACCTTGAAAGTAGTCCCTTGATCAAGTGAACTTACGACCTCCACTATCCCATCGTGGGCTTCCGCTAATCCCTTGACGAGAGCGAGACCAAGGCCCCAGCCTTTATGGTGACCCGATTGCGCAGACATGCTTCGATGATACTTTTCAAAAAGCTTTTCTTGTTCCTTTGGAGAAATTGGAGTTCCCCAATTGTGTACCGAAATTTCAGCTTGGTCGCGTGAAATCGAGTTAAGTCGTATCGTAACCTTCTGATTTCGAGCTCCGTACTTAATCGCGTTATTACATAAGTTTTCTAAAATTCTTCGAATTCCTTCAACACTCCAATATCCGTATACCGGACCAGGAATTATCGTTTCAAATTGAGATCCATGAATGGCGATCAACTCATCAACGGTTTGCAAAATTATGTCACGTAAATCGCTATTTGAAGCCAAGAGAGGTAAACGTTCGCCGGCGCTCAGTCGATTTGCATCTAAAAGATCTCTAATCATATGGTCGGATCGATCTAGATTGGAAATAATACCGCCCACGGCCTTTTGAACAATAATCGGATCGCCCAATCTACGAACTAAAAGTTGTGCATTCATTTTTGCAGCTGTCAGTGGCGTGCGTAAATCATGCGACAGCATTGCCACAAATCTTTCCCTGATTTCTCGTTCTTGCTCTAGTTGCTGAATCATTGACCTAGTTTGCTGAATATCTGTTGCGGTCGCAATCACCCCTCTTACTTTTCCTTCCGAAGACATATCGGGTGCATAGGTGCAAAGAAAATAGTGTACTTTCCCATCATGCGACGTAAATCGAGTTTCATGGCTAATTGTTTTTCCAAAGTTGAATACCTGCTCGACATACTTTTGAACCTCCAAATACTTAGCAGTCACAAAAAATTCTTTTAATGTTTTTCCCAGTACCTCGCTTCGACTCTTTCCACACCAATTGAGTAGTGCTTGATTAACAAACAAAAACCGTTCTTCCCGGTCCAAATGAATTAAATGAATAGGAACTGAGTCGGCAATCTTCTGCAGCTGACTATGTGTTCGTTGGAGGGCTTCTTCGGCTTCTTTTTGGCGAGTGATATCTAACACTGCTCCGGTGAGATAATCGGGTATTTCTTCACCATGGACAATTTTTCTTCCCTGAGATCGTAACCATCTTTTCGAACCATCAGGCCTAACAACCCTATATTCGGCGTTAAATTGATTTCCATCTCGCGTAGCCAAATCAAGTGCTTCTTTCACTACAGGACGATCGTCGGGATGCACCCTTTCAGAAAAATCAAAATGTGGATGCACTGTCGCCTTGGCCTCAAGGCCAAGAATCCGATTAAAGTTCTCGTCCTGATTAATCAATCCAGACTGAAGATCCAATCTCCAAGTTCCCATTTGAGCCGCTTCAAGCGCAATCTTTAAACGTCCTTCACTGAGCATGAGGGCCGACCGTTGCTGCTCTATCGCTTTTCTGATCCGGACTTCTTCAGTCACGTCTCGAACAAATTCAATTACGCCCCGGACGGTTCNNGGTTCCATCTGCAGCGCGGAAAGGATGAAAGTCTACGTTGATAAAAAGTTCTGTATAACTCCCGTCATTTCCGCGCTTTGGAAAAGGGATCTCTTTACCTATGTAAGGAACTGCTGTTTTAAAAACACCATCAAGAACCCGAATATAGTGGCAGGCCTCTTCTTCCTTAAAGGC
>DBAE01000042.1 GCA_002291495.1 Bacteriovoracaceae bacterium UBA1018
GCGTTAAGGTGATTCATTATGGTGTCGCTCGACAGTGGGTATTGGGTCTCCAAGTGGTGACGATGCAGGGCCAAGTCCTCGAACTCAACGGAGCTTTAGAAAAAAATAATACGGGCATCGATCTCAGACAATTGTTTATCGGCAGTGAGGGAACGCTAGGAATTATTACNNCGCGCATCCCTGGAGATCAGGATGTCTTCTTTTTTGCTGTCCAAGATATCTCCGAAGTTCTGAAGCTTTTCCAAGAAGCAAGGCGTGCGCCTTTTGAAGTTATGGCATTTGAATTTTTAATGCATAACTGCCTTGAAAAGGTGACTGAGCATCGGGGACTTAAGAGTCCTTTCCAACAGGCTTACGGGGCTTATGTACTTCTTGAAGTGAAACGTCCAAACTCATCGGACGCTCAGCAAGTCCTAGATGATTGGCTTGCCGGTCTGTTTGAAAAAGGATTAGTCGTGGATGGAACTCTAGCGCAGTCTCCGCGCGAGGCGCGCGATCTTTGGAGTCTTCGAGAAGGAATCAGTGAAAGCCTCTCACACGCTGGTTTTGTTCACAAAAACGATATCGCTTTACCCATTGCTCGGCTCGAGTCTTTTGTCGAAGAAATGTACTCCGTGATGCAAACACGTCATTCTGCTTTTGAAGTGTTTGTGTTTGGACACATTGGTGATGGAAATCTCCATATTAATACAATGAAGCCTGCTGCGATGGACAAGGGTGAATTCACTGCTCAATGCAAGAAGCTCGACATAGATTTATTCGAGATTGTGCAGAAAAATGCTGGGAGTATATCCGCTGAGCACGGAATAGGGCTCTTGAAAAAAGATGCTTTGAAGTTTTCTCGGACTCCAGAAGAGATTGAGTATTTTAAAGCGATCAAAAAAATATTTGATCCTGAGTTACTTCTTAATCCAGGGAAAATTTTTGACTGAAGCCCCAGTGCTATTAGTAAAGCATGCGAGTTTTAATTGAAGTTTCTAAATTCTCAATCGCTGTTTTTACTTCTCGTGAAAGGGCTTTGTCGGTGTCTAGGACAAGATAGCCAATATCTCCGTCCGTGGCCAATGTTTGAGCCTGAATATTGACACCTAGTTCCGAAACGATGCGATTGATTTCACGCAAAACACCAGGAACGTTTCTATGTACGTTCAAAATTCGGTGAGTGTCTTTACCGGGAGCCACATCCACACTTGGGAAGTTAACCGTTCCTGCTGTACATCCCGTATTAACGAATCGGATCAAACTTGCAGGAACTTCGGTTCCGATATTTGCTTGGGCTTCTTCGGTAGCCCCACCAATGTGAGGAGTGAGAATGACATTAGGAAGTTTCTGTAAATCAGTTTGGAACTGATCTGTATTCACTTCGGGTTCTTCAGGAAATACATCGATTGCGGCGCCCGCCAGATGTTGGCTCTTGAGGTGAGCTGATAGGGCCGCAATATCTACGACAGTTCCTCGACTTGCGTTGATCAAGTAACTCCCTTTTTTCATAATTCTGAGTTCAGCATCTCCGATCATCTTATGAGTGAGGGGAGTAGCAGGTACGTGAAGAGTGATGAAATCGCTTTCACGCAAAAGTTCAGCGAGTGTATTGCAGCTCTTAGCGTTACCAAGCGGGAGTTTAGACAATACATCGAAAAACATCACGCGCATTCCAAGCGCTTCGGCGAGGGTAGAAACCTGGGATCCGATATGTCCGTACCCGATTATACCTAGGGTCTTTCCACGCACTTCAAAGCAACCGTTTGAAATCTTTTTCCAGACGTTCGTATGCATTTCACCGCTTCTCTGAGCTAATTGGCGAGAGAGCATGATGATTTCCGCAATGACCATCTCGGCAACGCTTCGTGTATTGCCGAAAGGTGCATTAAATACGGGTATGCCACGAGCTTTGGCAAAGTTGAGGTCAACTTGATTGGTTCCAATACAAAAACAACCTAGAGTAAGAAGTCGTTTCGCTTCCTTTAGGACCTCTGCTGTTACTTGAGTTTTGCTACGAATGCCTAAGACGTGAACGTCTCGGATTTTTTCTTTAAGCTGAGCCTCACCCAGTGCCCCAGCCAAAGTTTCGACCTGAAATCCCTCAGATGAAAACATCTCACGAGCAATCGGATGAATGTTTTCAAGAAGAAGTACTTTGATTTGATCCTTGGGAAATGAGGTCGCTGCTGTCATAGGCCTCAATATAGCCCAATTTGGCTAAAACGGGAGGACTAAGTTTCGATCTTATGAGTCCAGTACAAATCCGTTCGATAAGGGAGTTCAATTTCAGTTTTCCCGCAAGTCTGTGGGTGTGTGGAGATCAGCTCAATCACCTGCGAGAGAAGGATGTCCTTTTTCTTTGGAGGCAGAGTGGCAATGAAACTGATCGAGGAAACACGGTCCACCATCATCTGAAGATCGCCTTTTTGTGAATGTCTAAACTGAATTTTTTTCAGTGGTTGAAAAAGTGAAGAGCCTTCAAAGGCGGCTTTCCAGTTCATGGTTTGGTATCGTGGTACATCGTGCTCACAGGAATCGATAATCTTGGTTAGCTCCGCGACCCACTCGATGGACTCATCCCGAACATTCCAGATGAGACCCAGTCGACCCTCTGGCTTCAAAATTCTATGAATTTCTAAGAGCGCAGAATGCGGTTCAAACCAATGGAAAGCTTGACCGACGCACACGACATCCACTGATAGATCGCGAAGAGGGATCGCTTCTGCCGTACCCTCGAAGATGGGTATGTCTGGAAGATTTTCTGAAAACTTGTCTCTCATTGCGCTGACCGGCTCGATAGCGAGGATATTTGCCCGAGAATCGGCTAAGGATGCGGCAAGTTTGCCTGTACCCGCGCCTAAATCGACGACTGTGGTGGTTGGACTGATCTGAAGGACATCTTTCATGGAGTCGATTGATGAGCTCGGATAGCCTGGTCGGCCCCGTTCATAAGCCTCTGGGGCCGTTTGATATCCGCGTGCGGCTGCTTGATGGATTTGTTTTGAAATGTTCACTGATTGCCCTGATTTATCAAACCCATAAGTTTCGTCAAGAAGGTCAAAGCACTCTATGCAACGTTGTGCAAATCGGGCATTGCGCAATGTTTTTTGACGATGCGAAGCAATATTTCAATGTCCACGGGCTTTTTAACATACCCTCGTACATTTGGATTGGACGCGGCCTGGTCGCCAATGGCAGAAACGATAAAGACGGGTATAGCGGTAATCGTGTGACCCAGATCTTTCCTTGCCTCTAAGAACTCCCATCCATTCATGACTGGCATCATCAGATCTAATAAAATCAAGCAGGGCTGGTCACCTGATTGGAGCCCATCCATAGCTTCGCGACCGTTGGCGTATGCACGCACATGGTAGCCTTCGAGTTCGAGCACATCTCGAACGGCTTCACGGATGTCGAGGTCATCCTCGATGATCACGATTTTGTGACATGCATTCATAAATCAATTCCTGTTGAGTGATGGAACGAGACATATTTCAAGATTTGGGCCGATGCAGTAGGGTGACCGCATGTTAGCTCTAAAAAAATTGCGAAATCTCGAACTGAGCCATCCCATATCTCCCGGAAGACCGAGCTATATTACGGCAGCCAGTGGGCTTGTGATCTTAGATCAGAAGATCTTTTTAGTCGCCGATGACGAGCATTTCCTTGCTACGTTTTCCGTAAATGCTTCTATCCCAGGTCATTTGAAGCGTCTTTTTGAAGGCGAGTTGCCTCTTGAGCACCGGGAGAGAAAAAAAGCAAAACCGGACCTAGAGGCTCTAACCCTACTGCCCCGTGATGTATTCGGTTCGTCGGATGCTTTGCTTGCTCTGCCCTCCGGCTCGAAAAAGCGCAGATCCGCAGGTTGCCTCATTCCGATCGACCGAGGAGATGAGACAGCTCTTTCGGTTGAGCGCATTGATCTTTCGTTATCGTATGAAAGATTACGAAATGAATTTGAAGACCTAAATATTGAAGGGGCCGTCTGTCTTCAAGATCGTCTTCGTCTGTTTCAAAGAGGAAATTCAGAATTAAGGCAAAATGCAGCGATTGATCTAAATTCAGACAAAACGATTCAAGGTCTTAAGACTTCCCGCTCAATTCCGCCAGAGGCCCTCGAACAAATTGTCCATTATGATTTAGGCGAACTGGGTGGCGTTCACTTGAGTTTTACTGATGCTTGCCGCGTGGAGAACGACGCATGCGCTTTTTTAGCAGCAGCAGAAGGGACCAAAAATACGTATGATGATGGAAAATTTCTTGGATCTATTCTCGGAATTATGGATCGTGATGGAAAGATCCTTCAGCGCTGGACTTTAGAGATTCAGTCTAAGCCAGAAGGAATCTGGTTTATCGAAAATTCCATTCAGAACGACTTTATGATCGTTACAGATGCAGATGATGTCACTCAACCATCAGAGCTATTTTGTGGCCGTCTGCCTATCGGATCTTTCTGAAGCCACTTTTCTTTTTGTCGCTAATTTACGCTTTAACTGCCTTGTAATAAGTTGATCCATTTTGCGTGACGGAATGAAGTTTCGATGTAATCGTGCACGCGTAGCCAGTTTCCGGGTTTCGCTCGGACCTATTTCATAAAATTCGCGTACGATATTGAGATCGTTTTGAAGCGATGAATACATAAATTCTGGAATGTTCGTCTTTTCAAGTAATTTGAAAGTGATTAAACCCAGTAATTCGTCACTGGTTCCTCCTAGAAAAGCATCCAAGTGTGCTTTCCAGTTTTCCGGGAGGACCGCTTGGTAAACGTAAGGTGGGGAAGATTGGCAAATTTTGGCGGGGAAATGGTACCGTTCCTTTTCGCACGTCGAGGCAAATAAAAGCCTCAGTAGAGCCATGTATCCTGATTTGACTTTACCTCGATGCTTAAAACATCCGTATCGGCTGTAGTCACCTTGGATCTCTCGATTGCTAAGCCTAAAGTCTACAGTTGTATTTTGGCACTGAGATTTGCTTTCTGAGTACTTGAGGCCGAGAAATAGGTATTCAATCGGTTCCGTGCCTACAATATTATAAAAAGGACGGACTGCTCTTAATAGCTCGCTCTCACGGCGCAAAGCTTGCTTTCCATTTTCGTGGACTTCCCACTGAAGATCTCGAACCTGCTCGATCATTTCTAAAATGGCGTCGGAAGTTTGTCCTGGTTTTGCCTGGAAGTATGACGCTAGCCGCTTTTTGAGTGAGTCAGCCTTTCCGATGTACAGNNAGAGGTGTGCCCGCCTCATCTAAAAAGAAGTACACACCAGCATCTTCAGGAATATTTTTGATAAAGGATTTGTCGAATAATTCTTTGAGCGGATTTCGGTATTGGAGATTGCGTGAGATCATCGAGTCAGTTTTACCTCGCCAAGCACCGTAGCAATTTCGATTTTTAAACATCAATAGGAAAATAATNNTAAGTCGCTTGCCATTGTGTAGGGGCGGATCTTGCAAATTCGTATTTTATGAGGAGCTCCCATGAAATCAGACGTTTTAATTATCGGCGCTGGGATGGCTGGACTAGCAGCAGCTGAGGTTCTATCTAGTCGAGGTCTAACGGTAGAAGTGCTGGAGGCACAAGAACGCGTGGGCGGAAGAGTGTACTCGCTCGGCTTTTTCAGAAATTCGTCACCGGTTGAACTTGGAGCCGAGTTTGTACATGGAAAACCTCCCGAAATTCTAAATCGTCTCAAAGAGTATGGCCTCAAGACTCAATCGATCTCTGATCAGCACTTTATATACAATCAGGACGGATTTTCGGAAATGCCTAGGTTTTGGGAGATGATCGATAAAATCATGAGCCAGTTATCGATTCGTGGCGAAAATGATCGCACTTTTCAGGACACGCTCGAAAGTCTTGATGCACCCCAGGAGTCTCTCGAACTCGCTCGGTCCTTTGTTGAAGGGTTTCATGCTGCCGATCTTTCTAAGATAAGCACAATGAGTGTGGCACAGGTTGAAAATTCACCCGACAAAAGTGGAGCTCAAGATGCTGCGCGTATTTGTGAAGGATACTCTCAGCTTG
This sequence comes from Bacteriovoracaceae bacterium UBA1018, assembly GCA_002291495.1. GTDB lineage: Bacteria > Bdellovibrionota > UBA1018 > UBA1018 > UBA1018 > UBA1018. Next base: position 6,005 of record DBAE01000042.1, read on the forward strand.
CTCACAGTATTTATCGGAGAGCAAAACGAAATAAAGCAGGCTTTCAATTTCATAGAGTAGTGAAGGAGATCGTGTGGCAACCTGGTAATGTGTGGGTATCCGCACACGATCTTGAAACAAATCACATCCAGTCTTTTCATGCACGGACTGCGCTGATCACATTACCTGTCGGTGTATTGAAGTCAAAGCCAGGCACTAAAGGCAGTATTCGATTTCGACCTAACCTGGAAATGAAGAGTAAAGCACTCCAATCCATTGAGATGGGTTCCGTTTGCAAGGCTGTCCTCAGGTTTAGAGAACCATTTTGGCTGCAGAAGCTAAGTATTCGTGATGGAGGTTTTTTTCATATTCCTGGTGTAGATTTTCCTACCTGGTGGGTAAACTACGACGAAAAGAGCGCAGTTTTGACCGCTTGGGTGGGTGGTAAACTCGCTGAGAAGCAAATTGGAAGAGCGACCGGAGATATCGTAGACAGCCTATTGGAATTACTCAGTGACGTATTCACAATCAATCGCCGGGAACTTCATCGGCTCTTAAGATCCTGGCACTATCGAGATTGGCAAAGCGATCCATTTTCTCGAGGAGCATATAGTTACCTATCTGTGGGGGGTCTCGAAGCACAAGAGAAGCTTGCTGCACCCGTGGCAGACACGCTTTACTTTGCCGGAGAAGCCACGCATTTAGGGGGCCAGACCGGCACTGTGGATGCGGCCCTAGCTAGCGGTGCTCGTGCTGCACAAGAGATTTTGGCTGTCCTAAAAACTGTTTCAGCAGCATAAAGTCAAATAACGAAGTGGACTTGATAGATATTGCTAGCAGGTTTCCTTCAACTATATTTAAATAAATATAAGTTGGGGGACAGATCAAAAATTTTGATCTGTGACAGAGCATGAAGCTCGAAAATGCTTGGCAGCATCTATTTCACTGTTTGTCAGAGGTCCAGTATGTCTGGGAACCTCTTTGCCCAGATCGTCTTGTGCAGGCTCGAAGGGAGCCCAGATCCTATTCTCCACTCGTTCAATACTTTGGTCTGGGACTGGACGTCGATGACGACGATCTTATTGCAGAGGGCTTGACCCCCGAGATCTTGCAATCGATTAGATCTATCCGGCCTGCGGTAAGTCGATACGGTAGTTTTTTTGTTCCTCATGGTCACTGGGCCACTCAATCTCAACCAAAATCTGATTATGTCTATCTTGGGCAGGAGACGTTTCACTTTCTTAGATTCTTAGAAACCTACCTAGAATGTTTTGTAGGTAAAGATGTCTTGGATTTGGGCAGTGGAGCAGGAGCAATTAGTTTTGAAATCGCTCCACTTTGTAAAAAAGTACTCGGTATAGATGNNCGCAAGCTGCAGCAAATGTGCAGGGGCTGAATAACGTCAAGTTTGAGTCTGCGTACATAGGGACAAGTGAAGCAGAAAAGTGCCTGGATCAGAGTCATTGGGATATCGCAGTATTTAATCCTCCGTTAGCAGTGCCATGTGTAGGACTCAAGCAAGGTCATCGGGATGGTGGAAAACTCGGGCTAGAGATTCCTCTCAAGTTTTTGGATTTTGCAGAAAAGCATTTGCGAACGTCTGGAGATGTATTTTGTCTCATGACAAATCCAATCGTACGAGGGCGTTCGGAATTGTTTGATGCCCTTAGCCGACGCCCCTGGACTGTTGTAGGAAAAAAGTGTCTCAACGATAACTTCAACGGAACTATTGCTAGAAAAGAAGGTTATCAAGATCTTGGAATTCAAAAAATCGAGCTTTGGTTTCTGCATCTTAAAAGGAAAAAAAGTTAGAGACTAGATCTTGCATAGGGCTTTGCTCGTGCATGCGTTAGCTTTCAGGGCAATATTTTACTTTTCCTTTGCGACATTTTTGTCGGGCCAGGCTTACGCGCTTGAATGGCTGCCCGAGTTTCAAAGTCTGACCGAAGCTGAAGAGCAATTCATCGAAAATCCTGCGGGCCTCAACCCGGAGTATCAGTCTGATATCCTGACCTACACTCGACCTGAGCAATGGGAGTATCTATGGCTAATTCATCCCGTCGCATTGGACTTTAGTGCGGGAAGTGTGAGTGCAAAGCATTTCATGACCGAAGGAAGAGTTAAGCTCCGTAAGTTTTTGACTGACGAGCTGGAGTTTCGATTTACGGCATTTGAAGAAAAGAACTTTGAGCGTGATTCAAGCCAAAGGATAGTGGAGCTCGTCTATTGGCCGTTTTCGAAGATTGGACTGAGTCTATACGGCTCCCCGGTCATGGAAAAACGAAACGACGATACGGGACTCGCGCTCTTGATCAAACCTCACGATACCCACGAGATTAGACTCTTTAATACTTTTGTCGATGTTGCCCGTCTAAGAAGAAGCGATCGAAATGAGACCTATGTTCAGCCCTATCAACCTTATGCTCGGGGC
>DBAE01000052.1 GCA_002291495.1 Bacteriovoracaceae bacterium UBA1018
ATGCCGCTTGATACTGAGGTTCACGAGCAGATAAGTCTTGGACCACAAAAAGCGTAAGTAGACCTATCAACGACCCAGCAACTGCTAGTTTTTTTAAGAAGCCAAATAGATCCATATCCCACCACACTTGGTCTATGGACGAAAGCTTAGATTACTCCCGCCAATGCGAACATATTTTGTATTGCCTTAAAATCAGATGGTGACAAATCACCTTCCACTACTTCACTTCCGAGCTTTTCGGAATACTCAGCACCTATACTTGCGCGCAGCTCAGAAGCCCTATGGTCTATCTTAAATAGCAGAGAGCAAAACTGAACGACCTTCTGACCGTCGTCCAATCCTTGCAAATAATCCATACTTTGTATTGCACTGCCGATGGGCGCCGCTGCGGCTACAAAGGGATTGACTTGAGCAATGCGACAGTCACGCTTCATCGATTTCCAAATTTCTTCCGAGCTGCCGAGCACAATATCGGTGGATGTAGCTCCTTTTGAGTCATGACCACCTGAAAGACTTCCAAGAACAATTAAGACCCAGCCGAGCGTATAAATCGTTCCTTTTTCTCGGGCGTCTAAAGTTGTTGAAGTCGAGCCCGTGAGCATCAACTTTGTGCCGCTAATAGGAATCACAACATTCGCAGATGCAAAATTGCCGAGAAAAAATCCTAAGGTCAGTCCAAACAGAATTCGATTTTTCAAACTTAAATCACTCCTGCTAATGCAAACATGTTTTTGATCGCATTCTCGTCTTTTGAAGAAAGATATTCCCCACCCACGATTTCAGAGGCGAGATCTGGCGAGAATTTTGTGCCTTTTTCTAAACTATTGGATTTCTTCGAAACGGAAGAAATTAATTTACAAAAACCTTTGACTCTATCTTCATCGGATTGGCCGGCGAACAGATCCATTTGTTGGGCAGCACTTCCGATCGCCACACCTGCCGCAATAGAAGGTTGACGAGAAGCCACTGAACAATCCCGCTTCATTGACTTCCAAACTTCATCCGAATTACCTACATCGTTCTTAGATGTCGCAAATTTGAGGTTGCCGTCATGCAGAAGGGAACCCAATACAATGAGTCCATAACCTGTGTATTTTAAAATTTTTTCAGCTGATCCTTTTTCTTCATCAGCGGTCAACGTCAGTACAGTCCCAACCAATTGGAGTCCGCTTCCTGTAATTGAGATTCCATGTAATTGAAGTTTGTTCTCGCCGTGATTCTGGGCATTCGCCAAACTTGCTCCAATGGAAAGGATGGATTGGATACCGAGAACTAAAGCTAAAAGACCTGCGTTCACTGTGGTTTTCATATATCTCCATTCAAGACTAAAATTGTCAGCTTTATAGCCCAACAAGTCATGAAACTGAAGATATTTTTTAATTTTGATTTTAATTAATGATTACAATTAGTTGCACTCAAGAGTAACCTACTGAGCTTTGCTAGCACCCGAACTGGTAGCCTGCCCAGTTGCTAAACCCGGCACCGGCACTACTTCCTGCCAGTCCTTATGCTTCTCAGTTCNNGTACCAAAGATACTTCTCAGCTGCCCACAGGCTGCCAAGATATCTCGACCACGAGAGATACGCACAGTGGCGGTGAGATTTCGATCCATCAAGTAACGCTGAAATACGCGAACAGTTTCATCACTTGGGCGTTTATATACAGAGCCTGAATGCTCGTTAAATGGGATGAGATTAATCTTACTCGGGATACCACGAGTGAGTTTCACCAGCCGTGCTGCATCTTCGAGGGTGTCATTAAAATCTTTGAGCATCACGTATTCAAATGTAATGCGGCGATGACTACCGAGTGGGTAATTTCGGCAAGCGTTGAGGAGCTTTTCGATATTCCACTTCTTGTTCACGGGCATGATAGCAGAGCGTTGTTCGTCAGTCGTAGAATTTAGTGAGATTGCAAGCGATACGTCGACGTTTTTGCCAAGCTCTTCGATCGCGGGCACTAAACCACTGGTGCTGACAGTCACTTTTCGTTTGGAGAAATTAAGTCCGTCTTGATCAAGCAAGATCTTACATGCCTTAATCACGTTTTGAAGATTATGGAGCGGTTCACCCATTCCCATAAACACGATATTAGTGATCGGCGCTACTCGTCTTAGCTCATACACTTGTGTGACGATCTCGTGCGCTTCTAAGCTGCGATCAAGGCCCTGTACTCCCGTTAAGCAAAACTTACAGGCCATCGCGCAGCCAACTTGGCTAGAGATACACGCAGTCAGACGCGCCCAACGGGGTGAATCTACAGATTCATCCACAGGTGCTCCTGCCCATTCATCTTGTTCGGGACGTTTAAGATCTGCAGGTTTTTCGTTACGAGGCGAATTGCGATGGTGATAAGCAAATTGAGGTCCGCGCGGTTGCGATGACTTTGCTGATTGAGCCGCACCCGATTTTCCGGAGCGTTCTGCAAAAGCTTCATCGATCTCGCTCCCTTCTTTTTCTTGAAGTGCAGCTGGAATGATCACGCTCTCAATGGTTTTTTTATCATGGAGATCCCACAGAAATTTATGAGTTCCATCCATTGCTTGTTTACTAAATCGCTCGTTGAGTCGGTAAACTTCGACATTGTCTTTGAGCCAGGATCGGAGGTCCTTGGACAAATCCGTCATTTGATCCCACTCAGTTACAAAACGTTGATAGACCCAGTGATAGAGTTGACGTGCGCGGTACTTAGCTTGCTTCTTTGCTTTGATCTCACGCTCTTCTGGCGATAGATCACGGCCTTTGACCTGACTGAGAGGCAATAAGAGATCAGCTAATTCATCTTGGGTTAACGACTGGAAATAGATCATTCTAGTCAGGCTTGTAACGAGATTTGTCAAAAAATTCAAGGCTCACCGCGGGGCGGCAGCCATTTAATCGTGTGGGACACTCGATTAGTTTTTGCTAAAGGCATCTAAGAGGTCTGTACAACGAAAAGCAGTCTGCCCAGCAGCCGGGTGAAGTTCACTGTATTTTACTAAGTACTGAATAAGATTGGTTATTGTCCTTTGATCTGTAAATCCCTGGGCTTCTGAGGGATCGATATGATCGATAATCAGGCGTGTTTGGCGGCCGCGATTCATAGGAACGGTCACCTCCATCAGGAGCTCGTGGGTTTTTAAGTACTCATCCAGCTGAAGGATATGGGAGCCGTCAGTCAACACTCGGGTTAACCACCCTCGCCAGTCCACTCGGACCTCTTCCGGGACTTTACGAAGTTTTTTAAGCGCCCGATTCATCGGATCGAGAAAGATATAAGTTCTCGATCCAAACTGCACCCGGGTTCTGATTCTGTCAAAAAGTACCGCTACGCTCTGCTCGGACACTGGAAAGTCCTGCCCTAGGTACTTGGCTAGCTTTTCTAAGAAGCCATGTGACACTTCGTCACCGTAAGCTTTATGCATATCGATCGCGCGAAAGATCACTTTTGCAAAATTGTCTTCCCATCTTCGCGATGGAGAAACTCGACTGAGGAGCTGAAAATGCCTCCAGCTTTCATCGATTCCCCAGCGATCGAGTTGTTTCCAATTAAACTGACCGATGAGGTAATTTTCGTATCGCGCCGAGTGGACTAACGTCACAAAGTCAGGACGATTAAATAAGAGATCTGTAAAGGTCTCTAAAATTTCTGGCTTCTCAATCTCTCCCTTGTTTACCGCAACCGAAAACTGAATCAGTACTTTGTCAGAAATATTCCTAAACCCTAGGATGTTCTCAAAGATGATCTCCTTGGGTTCTTGTCCCTGAGCTTTGGCCAACAAGGATTCGATATTAGGCCATTGCGCCGTTCGAGCAAAAGAAGGCATCAACATCCATTGTTTAAAGTAAAAACTGAGTTCCTTATAATTTTCCGATTCAATCGCTTTTGCTGCCTTGGTGTAGAGATTAAGCGCAGTCTGCCGGAGGAGATTATTCCAATTATCTACCCCATAGAGCTGCCTAGCGAGGCTTTGAAACTGACTTTCCACCCGATTCAAAAATGGAGCGCGTGCTTCAAGCGGAACTTGATAGTAGTCTTTGGCCTCAGGTCGAAACGCCTCATGTAAGTTCTTAAATAACTCTTCTGTCAGTAGTGTCGGCTCATAGAGAACTTGGATGGCTTCAAACTGCTGATCTGTCACGCCAAAGTGAGTTAGGAGACGCTCCTCACCCCAAGGCTCCGCAAAGATAGGATCAAGAATCTTAACCTTGATGGAACGTTCGAGCGCGGACTTATTCGGATCGGGTTTAAACCAAGCATGATCCTTACGAAGCTCGTTAAACTCAGTAGGTGCACCCTTTAAGTGGCATATGGCAACCGTCCAAGCAAGACGGTTCATGAGGCTGTCTGAAAAATTTGGGTCAGTCCAACTGATAAGAAGCTTCCATAGACCTTCTGGCAGCTCTTTAGCATTTGGCAATACTTTTAGAATCTCGATCGTATATTCTCGAATGCCCATACCGAGATCGTAGGGAGCACGAGCAAAAACCTGAGCGTGAAAGGACCCGGGAAACTTAAGCTTGGCGAGGTAGATCTTAGAAAGGATGCCACTATGAATGCCCTTTTTCTGTATCTCTACTTCAAGGAGCTTTTCGAGCTCGACATCGATTTTACGGACCTTTTCTTTCCAGACGTCTGCCTCTTGATCATGACCCGCTTCGTAATCCTTAGATAACCGCTCGATGTCTTGAGTAAGAGACTTGAGATCTGAACCTGCGAATGACGCTGTTCCAATCAACAAAGAA
>DBAE01000002.1 GCA_002291495.1 Bacteriovoracaceae bacterium UBA1018
TGCTTAAGGCCAATAGTCCTGACATCGTCTTAGGGAGCCACACTCCAACTGGACGAGATCTCATGCCTAAGATTGCGGCAAAACTTGGGGTGGGTTTGGCGAGTGATTGCACCCAACTCAGCTTCCAAGGTCCTAAGATTTCCGTGCGACGACCTGTCTATTCAGGAAAGGCGACCGCAGAAGTTGAATTTANNTAGCAAGCGTCCGAGCCAATGCTCTTGGTATCCCGAAGCCAGATACATCTAAGACCGCAGAAACTATTTCTGTATCAGTCAACTTGTCAGGTCTTAAGACTAAGGTCCTCGAAGTTGTCAAAGGAACTAGCGCTCGACCTGATGTCACTGAAGCGTCGATTGTCGTCTCAGGTGGAAGATCTCTTAAGAACGCAGAAAACTTTAAGATGCTTGAAGAGATGGCAGATGTCTTGGGTGGTGCAGTAGGTGCATCTCGTGCGGCTGTGGATGCGGGATACCGACCACATCGCGATCAAGTTGGGCAGACCGGTAAGACCGTTTCACCTGCTCTCTACATCGCATGCGGTATTAGCGGAGCAATTCAACATTTGGCTGGAATGAGAACTTCCAAAACCATCGTGGCGATTAATACCGCTGATGATGCCCCAATTTTCCAAGTTGCTGACTATGGAGTTGTGGGTGACATCTTTACTTTGGTTCCTCTCATTACTGCCGAGTTTAAAAAGCTCAAAGAACATTGAAATAGTCCGCTCAGATACAGTAGAATCAGCTAAACGAGGCCATTTTGAGAGTCATACTTTTGACCGAAATGGCCTCCTTATTTTTTAACCTACGTATGGGATGAAGGGGCAGGAACAGATGACTTGGCAGACTTTCGCATTCTTACTCGTCGCCGGAGCAGCTTTCGGGTATTCAGGCTATCGATTTAGCATCCTGTTTAAGATGATGAAAAATCATCAAGGCAAAAACAACCGCCTTAACAACATCCCACAGCGGATTACGACTGCGATCATCAATGTCCTCGGTCAACGAGCTGTGCTTCAGAAGAAAAACGCCGGCATCATGCACGCCACAATCTTCTGGGGCTTCATCATCATCAGCATTGGTACGCTTGAGCAGTTCGTCACCACGCTCTACGCACCTGCAAATTTTGAATTTATCGGTCAAGGTCCTTACGGCGCACTTTTGCTCGTTCAAGACATTCTTACTTTCTTAGTTTTGGCGGCAGTTCTGTATGCCTGCTATCGGCGCTACGTCGTTCGACCTGAGGGTTTAGGTAAATCTCGCGACGCTGGGATTGTTTTGGCCCTCACTGGCTCCTTGATGGTTTCCATTCTCTTGATGAACGCTTTTCACATCTTGGGATTAGACCCTTGGTACAAGTCGTCACTCCCCGTTTCAAATAAGTTGGCTGGAGTTTTGAGCGGCATGGGCGTTTCTACCGACGCATATGCAAACTTAGGGACCTTTTTCAAATGGGTTCACATGCTCATGGTCTTGGGATTTTCAGTCTACATCCCTCGCTCAAAGCATTTACACATCGTTGCTGCCGGTCCAAATACCTTTCTTCGTACCCTTCCTCGCGAAAAGGGTATGAAGCCAATTAACTTCGAAGACGAATCACTCACTCAGTACGGTACCGCTAAAGTGACCGATCTGAGTTGGAAAGATGCGCTCGATTACTACTCCTGTACAGAGTGTGGTCGTTGCCAAGACCTTTGCCCAGCTCACAATACTCAAAAGCCGCTTACACCTAAAATGTTGATCTTGGATCTCAAGGACAACATGTATCGAAATAAAGAAGCGATTCTTGCTGGTAAGTATGAAGAGGTTCAGCATGTGATCGATGAAAACGTCACTGAAGACGTCATCTGGGCATGTACATCCTGCCGCGCCTGCGAGATCGCCTGTCCGGTATTTATCGAACATACGGACAAAATCTACGATATCCGTCGCAATCTTGTGATGATGGAGTCTCGCTTTCCTGCTGAAGTTCAAGTCGTCTTTAAAAACATGGAGACCAATGCTTCTCCTTGGGCCTTTAGTGCTGCAGATCGTGCGAACTGGGCCGAAGGTCTGTCCATCAAAACGATGGCTGAAGACTCAAACGTCGACGTGCTTCTTTGGGTAGGTTGCGCTGGCTCTTATGACGATCGAAACAAAAAAGTATTGCGTGCTTTTGTCAGTATCTTGAAGAAAGCCGGCATTAAGTTCGCCATCCTTGGAACTGAAGAACAGTGCACTGGCGACCCTGCTCGTCGTATCGGTAATGAATACCTCTATCAAACTCTCGCTAAGGCGAACGTAGAGACGATGAATCGCTATAATGTGAAGAACATCGTCACGGCTTGCCCGCACTGCTTTAATACGATCAAAAATGAGTACAAGGACTTTGGTGGTAATTACGAAGTCCATCACCACTCTCAATTTATTGCTAAGCTCATTGCCGACGGTAAGTTGAAGCCAACGAAAGCCATGGACGAGACAGTTACTTTCCACGACAGCTGCTACTTAGGTCGATGGAACAACATCTACGATCAACCACGAAACGTTCTGAACGCTGTACCTTCAGTTCGAATGGTGGAGATGCGAAGCAATCATGACCAAAGCATGTGCTGCGGGGCTGGTGGCGGCCGTATGTGGATGGAAGAAACGATCGGCAAACGCATTAATGTGGCTCGCACTGAACAAGCCCTTGAAACTAAGGCGGGCATCATCGCCTCTTCCTGCCCATTCTGTATGACTATGATGAGTGATGGCGTGAAGACTAAAGAGATGCAGGATAAAGTCCGCGTCTTGGATATCGCCGAGATCATGGATTCTGCTACTTGAATACCTTTGAACCAATGAAGCCGCGATTTTCGATCCGACTTCATTGGTTTCTTATGATCGCTGCCACGGTTCTTTTTGGAAACGTAGCGGGCAAAGGCCTCATCCATCTCGGGATGGATTCTTTACTCCGACGAAATCTAGTAGTCGCTTTGCTGAGTTACTGTTTTCTTTTTTTAGCTCTAAAAATCTGGATCCACTTTATTAAGCGGCTCGGAGTCGACGCGACCCATCTCGCAAAAACTGTCGCCGCTAGTGGCGAGGAAAAGAAAAAAAGTTCGTCGGGGCATTTCGACTTTTTCGATCTTTGGAGTTTTGATGAACCTTTGTTTGTCATCGGGATCGTATTAATTGGATTTGTAGCGATCTTTTTTCTAGGTAGTTTTTTACTTGTGGATGGCCCTATCTTTTTGGCTGAGGCTGCGTTCGAGATTGCACTCGGAAGCACAGTGATCAAATCATCGCTACGCGATAACGACTCGGCTTTAGAACGACTTTACTTTCGGCGAACCTTCGTACCGTTTGGATTTTTTCTACTATTGATGGCTGGAGTTATGATGACCGCTGAGCGGGATTGTCCGGGAGCAGTTCGCCTGGCTGAAGTGATCGAGCGTTGTTGGTTGAAATAGTCTAGAATTCCCGATCAAAATTTTTCGCTTCGGTCCGCAGCGGACTTCTGCGTATGCAGAGTATGATCTTGTCACTTCGATTGACTAAGTTCATTTCATCACGTATCCACCGCATCCATGGGCGGGGTGATAATCATATTGGGGATTATGAGCGCTTTGAGTGCGCAACTGTACGCGGATCCGCGTTGCTCCATCTATTTAGTGAGCGCTTCCTCAAAAAAGAGCCCACTTTCTCGCGAGCACATTTTGCGCGTGATCGAAGCCGTGAGAAAGACCTTTCCGGTAGTTAAAAATGATCCAACCGTACTCGATCCTATTTGGAAACGGTTCAATGAAGCTTCTGGTGTTGAAAGCACTGGTCTTTGTTTCGCGGCGACTAACGCTGTCTATCACTTGCTTGGTGGAAAGGCGGCTGGCCTCACACCCATGAACGCCACCTACTACGATCCCGAACTCGCCCGACTTGCTCCAGAGACTCAAGGTCGTGCTTCACATTGGTGGATCCGCGATGCAGATGGTGCTTATATCGATCCGACCGCTGATCAATACACAGTATTTGGAGAGACTCCACCCTACGAGATCGGGGTAGGTCGAGGGTTTAATACTCGTGTGGATCAGCCCACTCAGGCAGGGCAAAAGATTATTGATCTCGCACAGCAGCTATTAAGATAACGCACCCTCGCTACCCCAAGGTACGGCCTACTTCTTAGACACCCGCCTAAAACTTCGACACTTTCTGTGGGGCATTTTATCGACTCTACACAGCTTTTCCGCACAACTCTGCAATCTACTTGGAGCCATTTTGTCCTCTTTTACGCTGATTTCTTGGCATAGAGCTTGGACTAAGTGGGGCCGCGGCAGCATCGCTTGTTCATGATGAGCAAGCAGTTTTGCCGCAAAAAGGTGGCCTCTATGAATTCTAAAAAAGTGACTCGCAAACATAAACTCGAACGAGCTGGTTTAATGATCTTAGGCGCATTAGCGCTGATCTTATCGCTAAATCGATGCAGTCCTATTGTTCCCAGTATGGAAAAGAAAAAAGGATTTAATTCAGGCACGCTCACTGATGGTTCAGACTCATCAGACAAAGGTACGATCGTTGACGAAAGCGGAGCACATGTCACTGTACAAGTAGACGTGCGCCCAATCGCTCGCGTTCAGGCTATTCAAACTGTTTCTGAAACTGAAGCAGGTAATCGTGAGCTATCGGACGAACTCAGAGATCGCCTAGCCAACGGTGAAAAAATTTATGTGGATTTTGAGGGTGATCGCCAAAATCTCAAGGTCTCCCTCTACATAGGTCTTGATTTAAACTCAGCCGAGATTGCTAACAATGACCTCGACTCGTTAGTAGCAGTGCTAGAGCATGACTCCGTCGCAGATGCTTGGAGTTTGAACTTAGACACCAAAAAATCATCTCTCGATGATCCTAATAAGAAAGCGCTCTTTATTTCAANNTCTTGTCGATGGCGCGAAATAAGAAGCCCCTTAAGCTCAATTGGGCAGAAGCTCCACAACTTCAGGCTAGTCGAAAATAAGTAGGACTTATTAGCCGGTCTTCTTAGGTGAAGGTGGCAAGAAGTCTTTATGTGAGGAGATAAATCGCTTGAGAGCGGTATTGACTAGCTCAGAGCTGGAGAATTTAGAGTATTGCTCCATGGCCTGAAGTTTCTCAGCCACTTCTTTTTCAATTTCGACTTCTATCTTCTGAACCTGAGTTTTGATCTTATAATCATTACGCATATGCACCCAAATGTAGCTTTTGCCCAGGGTATCGGCAACCAAATTTAGCTGACAGAATGACCACGCAGTAAGTCTTTGACTACCCCATACATGACTGAGGGAAGTGCTTCAAGTTCAGCTACTTCACGCAAAGCGCCACGACCTTTGGTGGCAAGCTCCCGACAAAGCTCTAGGCTGGCGCGTTCACTTCCCATTTTGATGACGACCAAATGTGGAAAGCGAGGCGCCAAATACGCTGGATCTCTGCCAGCCGTATATTTGCCGTCGGTTAAGAGGACTGTCGAGGCAGGTCGCCCACTTTGCCTGATCGATTGACTCCTGACGAGCTGGAGTGCCGACTGCATTCCTTCCTCAAGATGGGTGTATCCTTGTGCAGGCACATCCAGAAATCTTTCAATCAACTGTTGAATCGAAATCCGCTCATCCGGGCGTTTCAGGATCTTGGATTCATTTTCAAATGCCACGATACCGATTGCTTCTTCTGGAAACTGAAGGAGCACAACCGCCAGAGCCACTGCAGTGAGCGCAAGCTTTTCACCCGTC
>DBAE01000145.1 GCA_002291495.1 Bacteriovoracaceae bacterium UBA1018
GCCTTGATCTTATCGATCCATTCTTGGCTAATCGTTTCGCCCGTTTCATAATGCTTAGCGAATAGGTCTAGTCCTTCTTTTTCGTTCACCCAGCTTTCCATGATCTGGGATGGAAGTTCTACAAAATCCCATTCTACATTTGTTCCAGAAAGGGATCGAAATCGACACTGAGAAAGGAGCAAATGAAGTGCGTGCCCAAACTCGTGAAAAAGCGTGCGAACTTCGTTCAAATTGAGAAGTGAAGGCTTCGTTTCAGTAGGTTTGCTCAAGTTACAAACAATGCTCGCATGGGGGCGCTTAGCTTGACCTCCGATTTGCCCTTGATCTCGAAATGAGCTCATCCAAGCTCCACTTTGTTTGGAAGGTCGCGGATAGTAATCTGCGTAAAACAGCCCAATATATTGGCCTGAGCTACGATCTTTAACTTCATATACTTCAACATCAGAATGATAGACCGGCACTTCTGCACGTCGGACAAATTCGAGACCATACAGAATCTTAGCGTGCTCAAATATTCCCTGAAGTACGTTCTCTAATCTAAAATAGGGCCGTAACAGTTCTTCATTAAAGCTAAACTTCTTTTCTTTGAGTTTTTCAGAATAATAAGCAAAGTCCCAAGGTTTGAAGTCTTGTACTCCCGCAAACGTTTTCAGTTCTTGCAGTTCTTTTTCAGCGGCTTTTTTTGAAACAACTGCGATGCGGTCTAAAAATGAAAAAACGGTTTTGGGAGCAGCTGCCATGCGTTCCTGCAGCACAAAATGCGCATGCGTCTCGTAGCCCAAAAGCTGTGCCCGCTCATGGCGTAGAACTGCGATCTTTTTAGCGAGCGGCTTATTATCTAGATCTCCTTGTGTGGCTTGGCTCTGAACCGCGCGCCAGACTTTTTCACGCAATTCGCGCTTAGCACTGTACTTGAGAAATGGACCATAGCTCGGATAATCCAGACTAATGAGCCACGGACCTTGCCCATTGGTAGGATTTTTACCTCGCTCCTTAGCGAGTGATTCTGCGGATGCGACAACAGACTCAGGTAACCCTTCGAGGTCGCTACGATTTGTAATCAACAGCTCAAAGCCTTGTGCAGACTTCAAAACTTGTTCACTGAACTTTTGCTCGGTGACCGCTAACTCGGAGTCGATTGCTCTGAGACGATTTTTGCCATCTTCAGAGAGTAGCGCTCCATTTCGCACAAAATGCAGGTAGGTCTTTTCTAGGAGTTTTTTTTCTTCAACGCCCAGCGACGGTTTGGATTGTTCCTGATCATGAACCGCTTTTACTTTTTGAAATAACTTTTCATTGAGATAAACGTCGTTAGAAAACTCTGCCAGCTTTGGCAATATTTCTTCTGCCGCTTTCTGTAAGATCGGATGGGTTTCAGCATGCAGCAAATTTGAAAAAATCTTGGATATGAAATCCAACCTTTCGTCACAGGACTCAAGCTTCACAAGGGTATTTTCAAAAGTAGGTTTTTCACTGCTGGTCGCAATTGCATCGATATTACTGCGCGCCTCCACCAGTGCCTTTTCGATTTCAGGAATAAAGTCTTCGTTTTTCAACTTCGAAAAATCGACAACTTCATCCTGCGGAGTACTAAATTTAGACCGAAGTGAAAGTGTTGTGACTTGAATCATGCAGGGAGCATAATGNNCGAAGACCGACGCCGAGTTTAGGTCAAGAGTTACTCAACTCTCCACCAAAGAGCTCGCCATTCATTGAGCTTTCTGATCTCAGGCTTGGCGCCCTTAAGTCGGCCACCAAACTCTCTAAGAATTGGCTCAACATCAGGCTCCATCAGCCCAGAGAGAATCAAGTCTCCAGGTTGCGTCATGGCCTGAATGAGAGCAGCTGCATGCTCAATCAGAACAGGTCTAAGAATATTAGCCACAACCAGCCTATATTTCTTGTTTGTATCCAGATTTTTACCGAAATGGATGCGGTCCGCGATCCCGTTCAAACTCGCATTTTCAAGTGCGTTATCAATGGCCAGTGGGTCAATCTCAACTCCATCCACTTGACCACCTAACAAGGCAGCACCGATGGATAAGATTCCACTTCCGCTTCCGAAGTCCAGTACGGGCGGGTTAGCGTTTTTGTCTGTAAATCCTTGAGTAGAAATCCTCTTAAAAGCGTCGGCGAGAATTCCTAAACAAAGCTGAGTGGTCTCGTGCGTACCGGTGCCAAAACCTGCGCCTGGATTAATTCTTAATCTGAGTTGATCCGGTGGAACTGAGGACTCTACCCAAGGCGGAACGATATCCCAGCATGGAGGTACGAAGACTCCCGAAAAAGACGCCTTCCAATTAGCGTCCCAATCTTGTGCAACTTGTTCCTCGATTCGGCCCACTTTTAGACCCGAGATATTCATCAATGAAACTTGTGCTCGTTTCGCATCCTTTTCAGTTGCGAAATAGACTTCTGTATCAGCAAGTACCTGACTGGCGATCCAGTCACGTTCCCTTGGAGCTTCACCTGCATCTATCGTCCAAGACTCAGTCTCGAGTCCTGCTTCATTCGCTTCTTCGCTGAGAAGTGTGCCCTCGTGAACACCCAGGAGTCCCAGTTGACCATACTCGTTCCATAACCAAGCGTAGAAGTCTTCCCGATCGAGATGAAACTCTCGATCGGGACTCACTATATGAACCTGCTTAGGAACTTTAAGATTCAGACGAAATGTAGACTGCGACACGGTCGTACCCTAATAAGAGGCGCGGAATGATCCGACCCTGTTATACCGTTGGAGGCGTAGAGTGATCCCCGCCTCCCCCGCCACCACCGTTTTCGCCACCGCCATCAGATCCTGACCCAGAGTCAGATCGACCTTCATCGGTTGCTCGCGGTGCTGTATTTCGGTCTCGATCTCGGTTTTGATTATTAAATCGCCCACCTCGGCCCGAACCACGTCGCTTCTTATTATTATTTCTTCCGCCGCCGCCACGTCCCCATCGATTTTGACCACCTTCATTATTTCGATTCTGACCACCGCGGTTATTTCCCTGTGGTGTAGTTCGAAGAGGTGAAGAGGCTGACAGATTTGCCAAAGCGGCATCTTGTGCTGCTTGTGCACGCAAGAACGCTAGACGATCTTCTTCATCAAAGAAATCATCGTTGTTCGCAGCAGGTGCTTGACCTGTCGCATTTCCAGCTCCTTGCGCATCCGAATATGCACTCGGATAAGAGTTCAGCGCTTGGCGATAATCGTAGTCTTGACCTGGCTCAACATCGACTGGTCTCACCTGAGGTACAGCCGGGCTATTCGGAGTGATTTGGCCACTCTGAACGCTCGCCCCATTAGGAGTGACAGTAATTACTGTACGATTCTCATTCTTGGGTTCACGTGGTTCACGATCTTGAGCATTTCTCTCTTGATCGCGATCTCCTCGGTTATCTCGAGAATCACGGCTGTTGTTGTCGCGACCCTCGCGATTTCGATCACGGCCGCCACCGCGACGTCCAGAACGTTCTCGATCACCGCGTCCTCCTCCACCTGATTCTCTCGAATTTTCGGGGTGGACCTGAATTGCGCGAGCACGCTCAAGAGGCGTTTCATCCGCACGTTCTGGGCGATTTCGTTTTTCGCTAACCACTTCAAACTGCTCAGGATGAAAATCTGGGACCGCTTGGAGGTAGATTTGTTTACGATACCTGCGCTCCATTTGATCCAATGTCTCACGCTCATCGATCGCTAAGATATCAATGACGTCCGGATGAGACTGAATCAGGATCTTCGTCACATCTCGTTCAATACCTTCGCGCTCGATGTCGCGCATGACTTCATAAGCCACTGTTTGTTTACTCTTAATAAATCCTTTACCTTCGCAGTGTGAACACGATTCACAGAGCGATCTAATGATCGTATCGCGTGTTCTCTTACGGGTCATTTCGATCAAACCAAGTTCAGAGATCTTCAAGATACTTGGACGAGCTCGGTCTTTTTTGAGAGCTTCTTCAAGAGCACGGTACACGCGGTACTTATTCTCTTCCTTGTCCATATCGATAAGATCCAAAATAATGATCCCACCGCAGTTTCTCAGACGGAGCTGATACGCAATCTCTTGGACTGCCTCGAGATTGGTTTTAAGGATGGTATCTTCTAAGTTTTTCTTACCGACAAAACGTCCCGTATTAACGTCGATGGCTACCAAAGCTTCTGCTTGATCGATGACCAAGTATCCGCCCGATTTTAACCAAACCTTACGTTCCATAGCTCGAGAGAGCTCGGTCGAGATATTATAAGCATCAAAGATTGGAATATCACCGTGATAGAGTTCAACCTTCTGACGAAGAGAAGGCATGAAATGAGAGACAAATCTTTGCATCTCATTGTAGTGATAGCGAGAATCCACAACGATACGATCAATATCCTCGGTTACCCAGTCACGAATAGCTCGTAATACTGAATTAAGATCTTCATAAACCAAGGCTGGAGCAGTAACTGCTGCGGCCTTTTCACGGATCTCATTCCAGAGGCGAGTCAAATAATCGATATCTTGTTTAATCCGTTTCTCAGACTGAGCTTTACCGCTTGCGGTGCGAACGATAAATCCGAGGTTTTTCGGACGATTTCGCTCGACGTATTCTCGAAGTCGACGGCGCTCATCTTCACGCTCAATGCGACGAGAGACCCCAACGTGATCAATTGTCGGCATACAAACCAGATGCCGACCTGGCAAACTGATATGGCAAGTGAGGCGCGCACCTTTTGTTGCAATTGGGTCTTTAGCCACTTGCACGAGCACTTCTTGGCCTTCCTGAAGGAGACTCTGAATATTGACTTGTCCACGGACTGGTTTTGGAGTCGCTTTGGTCTTAATTCGTCGATCACGAGCACGTGGTTCGCGAAACTCGGGACGGCGATTCGATTGCGCAGAAGGCGGAACTTCAATTGGAGCAGGTCCAGTCGCTCCTGGGCGTCCAGAAAACTCAGAACCTTCTTCACCTTGTGGATGACCTTCTTCTGCAGTTGCAGACATCATTGAACGATCTGAGGGTACATTCGAAGAGTCTGAAAGCTGTTGATAATAATTTTCGGGATAATTTTCTTTAGGTTGAACCTCAACCTTTTCTCCAGCAACTTCTGGATTACTTCTCTCGCGCTTGCGATTACGTCCACCTCTTCGTCCTCGACGATGTCTCTTGGTACGATCTGCTCGGCCAGCCGATCCTGCGCCTTCTTGAGCTTCTCCTGATGAATCACCAGAAGCGTCTGCAGCACCTTCATCATCGGATCCTTCATCTTGATCGGAGAACGATCGAAGAGTTTCGCCGTCGCTGTCGCCCTGACCCTGAACTCGACCTTCACGATCTGAATCTCCTTGTGGNNCCTTGTGGAGAAACAGTCCCTTCTGGCGTTTTAGGCGAGACTCGATTGGTTTGATTTTCATCATCGCCGTCATCGGGGCCTGCACCCATACCGACAGGACCTTTATCGTCGTCTTCTTCGTCCTCGTCCTCTTCATCATCAAGATCCATTGAGTCTTCGAGAGCATCAGCTTCTTCGGACTCATCGTCATCTTGATCATCGCTTGAATCATTTTCTTGATCATCTTCGATTTCGGTCGCTAGATCATCGACGACTTCAATCTCTTCGAGTTCATCTTCTTCTTGCTCTTGAGCTGAAGCAGAGATCTGGTCTCCAGCTTCAGATGCTTGAATTTCTTCAGCCGATTCTGAAAGGTCGCCTTCTGGAGCACCTTCTGATGTCCCTACAACTTCAGCATCGACTTCGCCTTCTTCTTCAGCCCATATTTCAGAGTGAACGAAAACGTCATCCACATACAAAAATGCAGCTTTCTCGAGTCCAATATCGACGAAAGCTGCCTGCATTCCTGGAAGTACGCGGGTTACGCGTCCTTTATAAATATTTCCTACAATTCCCTTGCCTGAGGCTCGCTCAATTAAAAGCTCCTGAATCTCTCCGTTCTCCATCAATGCGATACGAGTTTCCGGTAGAGAGGCGTTAATTATGAGTTCTGTCGACATCTCAATCTCCCATTTGTTACAGGGAGACCCGAGGTTACTGATGTAAAAGGACGAGGGGGAGAAAAGCAGTAATTAACTGCTTACTCCATTCAAGGCGATTAACTCGCTTTGAACAGATTCAGAAGTGAACTGGAGGGTTTGAAAAAAACCCATATCGTCTAAGTCTCTGTGATGTGCAGGTGATAAACTTTCTGCTCGTACACCTGCTGAAACACTGAGGGCCTCTCCATCAACAAATAAACTCATGGTTAAACCTGTTGAAGCGATAACCCAAACAACTAAAGACGTCCCTAAAGTCAGTCGATGCAACGAAACGCTTAGCCATCTACAGGCTACGCTCCATTTATATGTTGCTGATTGACGGCAAAAGGGCAAAGTTGATGCTCCTAAAACTGAACCCACGGCAACTTCAGTGCCTATGGTCTCCAAAAAACTATTTTCTGAATTAGCAGGTCCTTTGCGGCATTTTTAAAGACGTTTTGTCTTCTGTAGTGAAACTTTATCGTCAAGTCTCATTAACCTTGAGCTGCTAAAACAGTATTAAACGATCCGACATTCTGCTTGAAACGATAGCCGTTTGTTTCGTGCCGGATACATATACTTAAGAGGAACCTTTTATCTAATAGTCCTCTTTTTAAATCCTCGAGATTTCCTCGAAAATCGTAACTCCTTAAACTAAATTCATTCCTTCATTCCGCGCTTCACTCTAGTCTACTAAGAACATGATGGACCGCGCCTTGGAATATTAAACCTGAATTAACAGTTAGCGAATCCAACTTGACACTTCAACTAAAAAGTAGGAGCCAAGTCTAATGGTCGCTAAAAACACTCAAGAAATTCAGTCCCATGAGCTTGTTATTGCTGATCTTCTGCAAGGAAGATCCCTCGCCTCCTATATCGACCACACACTTTTAAAAGAAACGGCCTCTCAACAAGAGATCCTTAAAGTTTGTGCTGAAGCGCGACAATTTCAGTTTGCTACAGTCTGCATACGCCCACAATGGGTAATATTAGCAGCCCAAGAACTGGCTCAAACTACCGTAAAACCGATTACAGTCGTAGGTTTTCCAAGCGGCCAGGAGACTACACAACAAAAGGTCAAAGAAACCCTAGCAGCTATCCAAGATGGGGCCCGTGAAATCGATATGGTTTTGAATCGACAATGGATTCGAAACAAAGATTATAGAAACGCAGAAATTGATATTTCTGAAGTGGTTCGTGCAGCAGGCAGTATTCCGGTTAAAGTGATTTTAGAAACTTGTGAGCTGACCGACTCCGAAAAGATGATCGCTTGCAGTCTTTCCAAAGCGGCTGGAGCCGCTTATGTGAAAACTTCGACGGGATTTGCAGCCTCGGGAGCCACTGTTCAGGACATATTTCTCATGCGAGAAATCGTCGGCACTGATATGGGTGTAAAGGCGTCTGGCGGCGTAAGAACCACACAAGACGCACTAAAAATGATACTTGCTGGAGCTAGCCGAATTGGCGCATCTTCGAGTGTCGCGATTGTTTCAGGTACTGATCAACCTGTTAGCAAGTCGGCGCCAGGCACAAGCTATTAATGAAAGGGATCAACTGGATGGCAAAAACAAATACGTCTCCTTTTGAACGAGTCATTTGGATCGTTTTAGATGGTGTCGGTGCTGGAGAGCTTCCAGATGCTAGCCGTTATGGCGATTCAGGCTCAAATACACTCGGAAATCTTTCCCGCGTCCTTTCACAAAAACAGGGTAAGAAACTCAATTTGCCTCATCTTCAAGCTTGGGGACTTGGCAACATCACTTCTATCGAAGGAGTTCCTCCTTACAAAGCCCCCCCTACCTCTGACTCATTTGGCG